>JACRJY010000064.1 GCA_016235585.1 Verrucomicrobiota bacterium
GGCTGAGTCAAACAGACTTACTCTGCCTTTACCCAGTCTCCTGTGATTATCCTCAAGACTTCGACGGCTTTCTTTCGTCCACCGCCGCTGCCTTTGTTCTTTCAATGAACTGGGAACAGCGTAGCAGTTTTCCGCGATCCGTAAATGGATTCTTATGCACAGGGTTGTTCACCAAAGGCCGGTTGTGAACAAGCGGTGAACAGTGAAATCGCCCAATGAAATCAGGGGAAAAGCGCGGTTCAAAACGATCCGCCGCCGCCCATTTCCCGCCGCGCACCGCGCCGGTGAATAAGTTGCCGCAGGATAATTTCCTGATTCAGGCGGTGACGGAAACGAAAAAGGCCATCCCCTCGGATGGCCTCGCGAAATCGGAAGACGCCGGTCAGGCCTTCTTCGCCTTGAGCTTGGTCTTGACGAGCGCCTTCCGGCGCTTGAGGTAGGCTTTGCGGCGGCGGCGGTTTTCGACTTTGTTGCTTTGTTTTCCCATAACACTTTACTTTGCCTGCGTGATTCAGTTCTGTTGCGGCATCATGAAGCGCGGCTCCGCGGTGTTCAATCTCTTTCTGCTGCTCCTGCTCGCGGCGGCGGGCGCGGGCTGCGGCTCCGTCGCGCACAGCTTCGGCAAGAAGGCCACCATCCTGCGGCTGCACATCGAGGCGCGGCCCGACCCGATCGGCTCCACGTCCGAAATCTCCGTCTTTCGCGTCAGCCCCATCCGCGTGTCGGTCGAGAAGTCCCCCATCCTCGACGAAGGCAGCCTGGAGAGCGCCGAACTGGTGGACAACCAGGGCACGCACCAGCTCCGCCTCAAGTTCACCCCGCACGGGCGGCAGATGCTGGACACCTACACGACGATGAACCGCGGGCGGCGCATCTTCATCTTTTGCGCGTTCGGCGAGCATCGCTGGCTCGGCGCGCCGCCGGCCGGGCGCGTCACCGACGGCATCCTGACCTTCACGCCCGACGCCTCGCGCGCGGAGTGCGAGCGCATCGTGCGCGGCCTGAACGACGTGGCGAAGGAAGTGAAGCGCCAGGACATCCTCCAGTGATTCCAGTGACCCGTGCCGCTGAAAAACTGATTTTCGCCGCCCTCGTCCTGCTGCCTGCCGCTGCCTTCGCCCAAATTTTCCAGCTTCCCACGGCGAACCGCGCGATTTTCGAGCGCGGCGGCGAGGAGAAATATTTCGTCGGCACCACGGGCAAGTCTTGGACGAGCGGCACCTTCGGCGGCGTGCGCTCCGGCGGTTTGCAGATGCACGAGGGCATTGACATCCGCTGCCTCCAACGCGACCGCAAAGGCGAGCCGACCGATCCCGTCCTCGCCACGGCGGACGGCACGGTTGTCTATCTCAACGCCAAGCCGCAGCTTTCGAACTATGGCATCTACCTCATCCTGCGGCACCGCGTCGAGGGGCTGGAGATTTACTCGCTCTACGCGCACTTGAGTGCCGTTCGTGCGGGTTTGAAAGCCGGCATGACCGTCGCCGCCGGGGAAGCCATCGCCACGCTGGGCCGCACCACGAACACCCGCGAGCGCATCGCGCCGGAGCGCGCCCACCTGCACTTCGAGTTGAACCTCCTCGTGAACGAGCGCTTCGCCGTGTGGCACGAGAAGGCTCTGCCCGACCAGCGCAACGACCACGGCAACTGGAACGGGAAGAATTTCCTCGGCCTCGACCCGCGCGGGATTTTCCACCGCCAGAAAAAGGACGGGAAAAAGTTCAGCCTCGTCCGGTTCATCCAAAGCCAGCCCGAACTCTGCCGCGTGCTTGTGCGGAAGGCGGATTTCCCGTGGCTCCGACGCTACGCCGCGCTGGTGGACCGCAACCCGGTCGCGGAGAAGGAGGGCATCGCCGGCTACGAATTGTCGCTCAACTTCAACGGCATTCCCGTGAAGCTCACGCCGCGCGGCGCCTCGGAGATCAAGGGCAAGGCGAAGTTCCAGCTCCTCTCCGTCAACGAGGCCGAGCAGAAGAAAAATCCCGCGCGCAAACTCGTGGCGAAAAAGAACGGCCAGTGGGAACTCACCACGCCGGGACTCCAGTTGCTGGAGCTGCTGACCTACTGAATGCCGTTGCGCTCTTGGCCATCCAACATCAGTCTCCCAAAACTTATGAAGACCAAACTGCTCCTCCTCACGCTCGCCACCGGCCTGCTCGCCGGGCAACTCTTCGCGCAGGACGCCAAGAAAACCGCCGCGCCAAAACAACCCAAGGCCGCCGCCCCCGCCAGCACCGACAAACCAAAACCGGCCATGACGGAACTGGAGGCGAAATTCAAGGCCACCATGACCAAGGCCGTCATGGCGGGCCGCTGGTGCTCGGTCACGGACGGCCAGCTCGGCCCCGACAAGGACGACAAATACACCATCGTCGGCGTCACGAAGCTCGGCGGCAGCGACTGGGCCATCCACGCGCGCATCCAGTATGGGCGGCAGGACGTGACCGTGCCGATTCCCGTGAAGGTCCGGTGGGCGGGCGACACGCCGGTCATCGTCGTGGAAGGTTTTGCGATCCCCGGCGGCGGGACGTATTCCGCGCGTGTGCTGATTTACGAGGGCACCTACGCCGGCACCTGGAGCGGCGGCGACCACGGCGGCCTGCTCAACGGCGTGATCACGAAACAGAAGGAGTGATTCGCCCGCAGGCCGGATGCCGCGCTTGACCCCGGCCATCTTCTCGCCACGTCAAGCGCAGCGGCAGCCCGGCGGACATTGTGGATCATTACCCTGCCGGGCGCGGCGGCGGTGGGATGTTGGGCCGTCCGCCGGCGGGGAGAAAATCTGTTCGCCCTCCGCGTTGTCACACGATTGTAACTTCCCTGACCTTTGTCTGTCACACGCCGCCGCTAGTTTCACTCCCGTTGAATTTGAACAACGCGAACAACATGATGACCAAGATGAAAACCAATTCCCCCCGCCCCGCGCTCGTCGCCGCCGTGCTCGCCACGCTGGCGCTCGGCGCGACGGCCCACGCGCAAACCGCCGACGCGCTGATTGACAAACTGATCGAGAAGGGAATTCTCACCACGAAAGAGGCCAAGGATCTCCGCGACGAATCCGACAAGGATTTCACCCGTGCCTTCGCGGCCAAGACCGGAATGCCCGACTGGGTGACGGCGCTCAAAATCAGCGGCGACGTGCGGCTGCGCTACGACGGCATTTACTTCGACCCCGGCGCGGGCGGCACCACCGGCGTGGATCGCAACCGCCTGCGGCACCGCACGCGCGTCGGCATCACGGCCAGCCTGATGGATGACTTCGAGGTCGGCGTGCGGTTCACCTCCGGCGAAAACAAGTCCACCGGCAACAACGGCATGGGCGACCCGATTTCCGGCAACGACTCGTTCACCTTCAACGGCTCCAAGAAACTGGTCTGGCTCGATCTGGCCTACGCGAAATGGAACGCGCTGAACACCCCGGCGTGGAGCGCGACCTTCATCGGCGGCAAGATGGAGAACCCGTTTGTCTTCGATGAAGTGGTGTTCGACTCGGACTACACGCCGGAAGGGCTGGCCTGGCAGGTCGGCTACAACGTGAACGACCGGCACGCGCTGAAGTTCAACACCGGCCTCTTCTCGCTCGCGGAGGTCAGTGGTTCCAGCCACGACTCGTATCTGTTCGGCGCGCAGTTGCGCTGGGATGCGGCGTGGTCGCCCAAGTGGGCCACGTCCGTCGGCCTTTCCGGGCTGGCGATTTCCGACAAGCAGGCGCTCACGCACGCCGCCGCCGGCGTGAATCCCAACGTGCCGGACGTGAGCCGCGGCAACACGCGCGTCTCCAGCACCGGCGCGCTGACGAGCAGCTTCAACCCCTTCATCGTGGACGCCGCACTCACCTATACGATGGAGAGTTTCCCGAAATATCCCGGCGCGTTTCCGATCAAGCTGGGCGGCGAATACATCAACAACCCCGCCGCCTCGGCCAACCTTGCCACCTCGCCCATCGGGCCGAACCGAAAGCGCAACGAGGCGTATTCCGTCGGCCTGCAGCTCGGCAAGTCTGGCAAGAAAGGCACATGGGATCTGACCTACAAATGGAAAAACTTGGAAAGCAACTACTGGTTCGAGGAGGTCGTGGATTCCGACCATGGCGCGTGGTATCAGACCTCGCCCTTCACCGGCGGCGGCGGCACGGGCTACGGCGCGGGCACGAACCTGCGCGGCCACTATATGCGCGCGGCCTATTCGCCGTTCGACTCGTTCACGCTCTCCTGCTCCTACTACCTGTTCAGCCTGATTGACAAGCCGGCGGGCGCGCTCTCCAGCCAGACCGGGCGCATCCAGTTCGACGCGGCGTGGAAGTTTTAACCGGAATGTAACGTGGCCATCATCCCTCTCTCGTTTATCAATTGAACCGTTGGAAAATTATTTTATGAAATCGCTCCTCCACAAATTCGCCCTCGGCACCGCCACTCTCGCGCTGGCCGCCTCCGCCCACGCGGGCAAGATCACCGTCAAAGGCTCCGACACGCTCGTCATCCTCGCCCAGAAGTGGGCCGAGAAATACATGGGCGAGCACAAGGACGTCGTCATCCAGGTCACGGGTGGCGGTTCGGGCACGGGCTTCGCCGCGCTGCAAAACAAGTCCACCGACCTCTGCAACGCCTCGCGCAAGATCAAGCCCGCCGAGCAGGCCAACTGCATCAAGACCTTTGGCAAGCGCCCCACGGAATACAAGGTCTGCCTCGACGGCCTCTCCGTTTATGTCAGCGCCGGCAACAAGCTGAAGGAACTCACCGTCGCGCAGGTCGCCGACATCTTCACCGGCACAATCCGGAACTGGAGGGACGTGGGCGGCGAGGATGCGCCCATCACGCTCTACAGCCGCGAGAACAGCTCCGGCACCTACGAGTTCTTCAAGGAGAACGTGCTTCAGGGCAAGGATTTTGCCGCCAGCGCGCAGACCATGCCCGGCACGGCGGCGGTGCTCCAGGCCGTTGCCAAGGACAAGAACGGCATCGGCTACGGCGGCGCGGCCTACGGCGCGGGCGCCAAGCACCTCGCGATCAAAAAGGACGACGCCAGCCCGGCCATCGAACCGAGCGAGGAAACCGTCATCGCCGGCAAGTATCCGATCTGGCGGCACCTTTACATCTATGTGAACCCCGCGCTGGACAAGGGCGAAATCGCCGCCTACCTCAACTGGATTCGCAGCGACAAGGGCCAGCAGGTGGTGAAGGACGTGGGCTACTTCCCGCTGCCGAAGAACCTGCGCGAGTAAGTTCGGCCAATTCCGCCATGTCCCAGACCTCGACACCATTTTGAATCCAGTTCCTCCTGCGATTCACTCACGCCGGGCGGGATTGTCACACGAACGTAACGTGCCAATCCCGTCCGGCCTTTTTAGATTGGTTGCCGTGTGAAACCATTCAGCACTCAAATTCAGTCCGGCCAGCATGGTAACGACACGCGCGCTTTCCCCTCACCCTGGCCCTCTCCCTTGGGGAGAGGGAACCGCCGCGAGCGCACTTTGGTTTTCAACGCGCTCGGTTCCCGCCCAGCGCTGGATGCCTTTCTCCCTCTCCCAGCGGGAGAGGGCAGGGGTGAGGGAGAACGCCGGCTTCGAGCAAAGCGCATTGCCCGCCCTGCTGCGGTGTTCCCCCGATGACCCCGGCTCCGCATAACTCGAAGCGCACCGTCGGCTGGATGGGCATTCGCCGCGGCCACAAGGCGCGCCCGGCGGAATGGCTCGCGGAGAAATTCATCTTCCTCGTCTCGCTCACGGCGATTCTGATGGTGTTTCTCATCTTCGTGTTCGTCGCACGCGAGGCGCTGCCCGTTGTCCTGGGCCGGATGAACAGCGCCGCCTTCCGTCCCGCGCTGCCGGATGAACAAGTCGCCAAACTGAATCCCGCCGAACTCCGCGACTACCTCGGCCTGACGCCAAAGGAATTCGCCAGCCTCGACAAGGAGGCGATTCAAGCGCTCATCGAAGTGAAAAAGGAGGAGGCGAAGGAAGCGCCCAAGTCGCCCGACGCGAAGCTTAACACCACCGAGGCGCGCTACCTGTTTGGTCCGCACGCGTGGAGCGGCGAGGCGGGCGGGCGCTACATCTGGCAGCCCATCGGCACCATTCACAAATACAACCTCGTCCCGCTCATCATCGGCAGCCTCAAGACCACGCTCGTCGCGCTGCTGTTCGCCGTGCCGCTCGCGCTCGCGGCGGCGATTTACGTCTCGCAGCTCGCGCCGCCGTGGTTGAAGGAATGGCTCAAGCCCGCGATTGAAATGCTCTCCGGCATTCCCTCCGTCGTGCTCGGCTTCTTCGGCCTCATCGTGCTGGCGACGGTGCTGCAAAAAGTCTTCGGCTACGAATCGCGCCTCAATGCCTTCGTCGCCGGCATCGCACTGGGCATCGCGGTGATTCCCGTCGTCTTCTCCATTGCCGAGGACGCGCTCACCAGCGTGCCGCGCGCCTATACGCAGGCCGCGCTGGCGCTCGGCGCGTCGAAGTGGAAGGCCGCGTGGCAAATCGTGCTGCCCGCCGCCGCGCCGGGAGTGTTCGCGGCGGTCGTGCTCGGCTTCGGGCGCGCGGTGGGCGAGACGATGGTGGTGCTGATGGCCAGCGGCAACGCGAGCATCATGTCGTTGAGCCTGTTTGACTCCACGCGCTCCATCACCGCGACCATCGCGGCGGAGCTGGCCGAGGCGGTCTTCGGCGGGCATCACTACCGCATTCTTTTTCTGATCGGCGCAATGCTGTTCATCGTGACGTTTCTCACAAACCTCGCCGGCGACCTCATCATGCACCGGCTCAAGGGCCGGCTGGAGGGCAAGGGATGAGCAACGTTCAAAACTCAAAGTTCCGCGCGCAGGGCGTTGACTGGGCCTCCACCTTTTTCACCGGGCTGACGGCGGCGGCCACGGTGTTCATCCTCACCATCCTCGCGGCCATCGTCGGGAACATTCTCATCAATGGCTGGGAAAGTTTTTCGTGGCGGTTCCTCACCGGCAGCGCGGACAAGGATATGTTTGACCCGCAGAAGGCCGGCGTCCTCCCAATGGTCATCGGCACCGCGCTGCGCGTGCTGCTGATGACCGTCGTCGTCGTGCCCATCGGCGTCATTACGGCGATCTACCTGACCGAATACGCGCACTCGACCGCGCTCACCACGCGCATCATCCGTGGCGCGGTCAACAACCTCGCGGGCGTGCCGTCCATCGTCTTCGGTTTGTTCGGCCTCGGCTTTTTCATCAGCTTCATCGGGCGCGGGCTGGACGCCGGCGCGGTGGAGCCGCACTGGGGCAAGCCCGCCATCCTCTGGGCCTCACTCACGCTTGCCGTGATGACGCTGCCGCTGGTCATCGTCGCCACGGAGGAATCGCTCCGCGCCATCGCGCCCGGCCTGCGCGAGGCAAGCCTCGCCCTCGGTGCAACGAAGCTGGAAACCATTCTCAAGATTGTCCTGCCCGAAGCTTTGCCCGGCATCCTCACCGGCGGGATTCTCGCCGTGGGCCGCGCGGGGGGCGAAGTTGCGCCCATCCTCTTCACCGGCGCGGCCTACTATATGAGAGACCTGCCGCACTCGCTCACCGACCAGTTCATGGATCTCGGCTACCACGTCTTCATCCTCTCCACGCAGTCGCCGAATATCGAGCAGACGCGCCCGATTCTCTTCGCCACCGTGCTCGCGCTGCTGCTGCTCACGCTCACTTTGAACCTTGCCGCCGTCCTTGTGCGCGCCAAAATCCGCGCCAAGATGCGTTCCGCCCACTGACCTATGGCCGCTTTCTCCCCCGCCCAAGTCACCTTGAACACCGCCGCGCCCGCGGCGGACGCGGGCGCGCCGCTCATCCAGACCGAGGCGCTGAACCTCCACTACGGCCCGGCGCGCGCGCTCAAGGACATCTCCATCACCATCGGCGAACGCCACGTCACCGCGTTCATCGGGCCGTCGGGCTGCGGCAAGTCCACCTTCCTGCGCTGCTTCAACCGCATGAACGATCTCATTGATTCCGTCCGCATCACCGGTGCGGTCAAGATCGGCGGGCAGGACATCCACAGCCCGGACGTGGATGTGATCGAACTCCGCAAGCGCATCGGCATGGTCTTCCAGAAGTCGAACCCGTTCCCGAAATCGATCTACGAAAACATCGCCTACGGCCTCAAGCTGCATGGCATGAAGAGCAGATCCGACCTTGATGCCGCCGTCGAGCAAAGCCTCCGCAGCGCGGCGCTCTGGGACGAGGTGAAGGATCGCCTGAACGCCAGCGCGCTCGGCCTTTCTGGCGGCCAGCAGCAGCGCCTGTGCATCGCCCGCGCCATCGCCATCAAGCCGGAGATTATTCTGATGGATGAGCCGGCCAGCGCGCTCGATCCCATCGCGACGGCGAAGATCGAGGAGTTGATTCTGGAGCTGAAGAAGGACTTCACCATTGTCATCGTCACGCACAACATGCAGCAGGCCGCGCGCATCTCCGACCGCACGGCGTTCTTCTACCTCGGCGAGCTGATCGAGTTCGACACCACGACGAAAATCTTCACCAACCCGGCGAAGAAGCAGACGGAGGATTATGTGACCGGGAGATTCGGCTGATTTGGCGCTTCATAATTCATAACTCATAATTCATAACTTTCTGCCATGCCCAGCCACCACGAACAGGAACTCAACGAGCTGAAGCAAAAGCTCCTCACCATGGCGAGCCACGCCAACGCCGCCGTCGCCAACGCCATCAAGGCGCTCGTCGAGCGCAACGACGGCCTCGCCCGCGACGTGAAGGCCAAGGACGATCTGCTCGACGATCTGGAAATGGAGGTGGACGAGCTGGCGGTGCAGCTTCTTTCCAAGGCGCCGCTGGCCTCCGATTTGCGCCTCATCATCGTCGCGATGAAAATCTGCCACGACCTCGAGCGCGTCGGCGACGAGGCCACGGCCATCGCCAAGCGCGCCATCGAGCTGAACCAGGAACCGCAGCTCAAGCCCTACGTGGACATCCCGCGCATGGCCGCGATGGCGCTGGAGATGTTGAACGACGCGCTCGACGCCTTCGTCAACCGTGCGCCCGACAAGGCCCGCGCCGTCGTGCCGCGCGACAAGGAAGTGGACGTGCTCAACAAGCAGCTTCACCGCGAACTGGCGAGCTTCATGGTCGAGCAGCCGAACACCATTTCACGCTGCCTGAATTTGATGGTCATCTCCAAACGCCTCGAGCGCATCGCCGACCACGCCACCAACATCGCCGAGGAAGTGGTCTATCTTTACGAGGCCAAGGACATCCGGCATATTGGGAAAAATCCAAATGCTTGACCAACTTCGCCAGCGCATCGCCGCCGAGTTCATCGGCACCTTCGCCCTCGTGTTCTCCGGCACGGGCGCGATTGTCATCAATCAAGCCACCGGCGGCGCGGTGACGCACGTCGGCGTCGCGCTCACTTTCGGTCTCGTCGTGCTGGCGATGATTTACGCGCTCGGCGACGTTTCCGGCGCGCACCTGAATCCCGCCGTCACGCTCGGTTTCGTGGTCGCCCGGCGGTTTCCGGCGGCGGACGCGCCGGCCTACGTCGCGAGCCAGTGCGCCGGGGCATTCGCGGCCAGCGGGCTGCTGCGCGTGCTGTTTCCAGAAAACCAACTGCTCGGCACCACGCTGCCCACCGGCCCGGCGATGCAGTCGTTCGTCCTCGAAATCGTGCTCACGGCGATGCTGATGTTCGTCATCCTCGGCGTCTCGACCGGCGCGAAGGAAAAGGGCATCACCGCCGGCATCGCGGTCGGCGCGGTCATCGCGCTGGAGGCGCTCTTTGCCGGGCCGATCTCCGGCGCTTCGATGAACCCCGCCCGTTCACTCGCCCCCGCTGTTGTCAGCGGCCACCTCGAACATCTGTGGGTCTATCTCGCCGCGCCCGCGCTCGGCGCATTGCTCGCCGTCGTCGCCTGTCGGTGTGTGCGCGCGGAGGATTGCTGCTGCGCGCGGCCCGCCTGAATTTTGCCATGAAGAAGAAAATCCTCTTTGTCTGCATCCACAACAGCGCCCGCAGCCAGATGGCCGAGGCGTTTGTGAACAAACTGTGTGGCGAACATTTCGAGGCCAGCAGCGCCGGCATCGAGCCGGGCAAGTTGAATCCGTTCGTCGTTGAGGCCATGAAGGAGACTGGCATTGACATTTCCGGCAACCAGACCAAGTCCTGCGAGGACATGATTCGCAGCGGCGTGAAGTTCGATTTCATCGTGACGGTGTGCGACGAGGCGAGCGCGGAGCGCTGTCCGGTTTTCCCCGGCGGCGGGCGGCGGCTGCACTGGGGCTTTCCTGATCCGTCCAGTTATCAAGGCGAGCCGGCAGCGAAGCTGGACTTCACCCGCCGTGTGCGCGACGAGATTCGCGCGAAGATTGCGGCGTGGTGCGGTGAGATGTGCCGATAGCACCACCACGGAACACACCGAAGACACGGAAGGAAAAGGCCGGTTGAGTGACGCAAAAGAAACCCAATCCGGCACGTGGAATTCTCGATTGTAAATTCTTCTGTGTTTTCCGTGGTTTGGAAATCAAAGCTTCTCCGGCACCGCCAGCAGCGCCGCGATGCGGCCCAGCAACCTTCCCGCCGCCCCGCCGTCGAGCACGCGGTGGTCGAAGCTCAACGTCAGGTTTGCCTCCACTACCGGCACAAACTGCTGCTTCGCCTCGTCCCAGTGCGGCGTCCGATGGCCCGCGCCCAGGCCCAGCACGAGCGTCTGCTCCGGCAGTGGAATCGGCGTGGCCCACGTCAGGCCGAACGTGCCAAAATTGGTGACGGTGGCAATCGAGCCGCCCGTGGCGTCGAGCGGCAGCTTGCGCTGGCGTGCGAGTTCAACGAGTTCGTTGTAGCGGTTCGTGAGTTCCTGCAACGGCTTCTTGTCCGCATGGCGAATCACCGGCACGAGCACGCCGTCGTCCGCCTCGACGGCGAAACCTACGTCAATCGCCGTCGGGTGGACAATCTGGTTGCCGACGAGCCGCCCGGCGACCGCGCTGTTTTCCGCGAGCGCAATCGCGAGCGCCCTCAACGCGTAGAGCGCCGGGCCGGGCTTCGGATCGCACTTCTTGCGGTGCGCGAGCACGGCGTCGAGGCGCACGGGCAGGCCGACGGTGGCGAGCGGGCGCGTCCAGCTCCGGCGCATCGCGTCGGCCACGGCCACGCGCATGGACGAGGCGGGCGAGAGCTTGTGCCGTTCAAGGTTGGCGAGAAATTTTTCAAAATCCTCGATTGTCACCCGGCCCGCCGCGCCGCTGCCGGCGATGCCCGCAAGATCGGCGGCGTGCAGGCCGAGTTCGTTCATGCGCGCCTTCATGCGGGGCGACATGAAGCTCGCGCCCGCTGCGTGCGCCGGCACCGGCAGGCCGCGCACGGTGGGATCGACAGTTTGCTTCGCGGCGGTGGCGGGCGCGGCGGAAGATTCGGCGGCGGCCTCGGCATCCGCCGGAGTCACAGCGGGCGCGGGCGTGTCGAGTCCGAGACGCTTTGCATCCTCGGCGCTGGCCTCCAGATAACCGAGCACCGCGCCGACGAGGTAACTTTCGTTGACCTGCGCCAGAATTTTTTGCACGCGGCCCGGGCACGGCGATGCGACGTTCATCGTGGCCTTGTTGGTCTCCACTTCGAGGAGATCCTGATCGGCCGTGACGAGGTCGCCCACGCCCACGAGCAGGCGGACGACCGTGGCCTCGGCGATGGATTCACCGAGCTGCGGCATGATGATGGGAACAAGCGTCATGGCTGGTTGAATGTAAAATGCCCAGTGACCAATGAGTAATGAGCAATGAAATTCCAACCCGGCGGGCAGAGATCATTTATCACTGGGCATTGGGCATTAGTCATTGGGTTCATTGGCGGAGGAGTTTCCGCGCGGCGGCGGCGATGCTGCGCGCGGTGGGCCGGTGCGCGGCCCAGAGGTTCGGGTGATACGGCACGGGCGTGTCCTTGGCGTTGAGGCGCATCGGCGGGGCGTCGAGGAGGGCGAAGCCTTCGGTGGCCACGCGCGCGACGACCTCCGCCGTGACGCCGCCCCACGGCCACGATTCACCCACGCAAAGCAGCCGCCCCGTGCGCGCGACCGAGGCCATCACGGTGTCGGTGTCGAGCGGCTTCACGGAGCGCAAGTCCACGACTTCGATTTCGTGGCCCTCGGTTTTCAATTCTTCCGCCACGGCGAGCGCCTCGTGCACCATCGCGCTGTAGGCCACGATGGTCAGGTCGCGGCCCGCGCGGGCGATGCGGGCCTTGCCCGTGGGCACGGCCTCGGTGGGCAGCTTGTCCGCCTTGAGGTGGTAATAGAGATATTTGTGCTCGCAGAAAATCACCGGGTCATCAATCGCCACCGCTTCGAGCAGCATCGAGTAGGCGTCCTCCACCGTCGCGGGCGTCATCACGACCAGGCCGGGATAGTGCGCGTAAATCGTCTCCAAACTCTGGCTGTGGAACGGCCCGCTGCCGGACGTGCCGCCGAACGGCAGCCGCACGGTGATGGGGCAGGGCACCTGCGTGCGCCAGAAAAGCGTGGCCGCCTGGTTCACGATCTGGTTGAAGCCGACGGTGGAAAAATCCGCGAACTGCATCTCCACGATGGGCCGCATCCCCTCGATGGCCGCGCCAATCGCCGCGCCGACGATGGCGTCCTCGCTGATGGGCGCGTCCATCACGCGGCCCGGAAACTCTCCCGCCAGATTTTTCGTGGCCTTGAACGCGCCGCCGAACGCGCCCACGTCCTGCCCGTAGATGATGACGCGCGGGTCGTCGCGCAGCGCACGCGCCTGCGCCTCGCGGATGGCTTCGAGATAGGTGAGGCTCATGGTTGAAGTTGGGGAAACATTCAACATTCAACATTCAACGCCCAAGTCTGAACGCCACGCATACGAAGCCGTTGAGTGTTCGGAGTTGAATGTTGAATGTTGAATGTTTTCACAGCCTATTCATTGCCTTCCCTCAACTGTCCGCTCGAAAGCGCCGTCCAGTCTTCCTCGTAAGGATCGGGGGTTGGCTCGCGCTGCGCGGCGGTGACGGCCTCTTCGACCTCGTGCGTCTTTTCCTTCCGCCACGCCGCAATCGTTGCGGCATCGGCCCAGCGCTGTTGAAGCAGGAATTCCTCCGCGACCTTCAGGCAGTCGCGGCCCACGGGGGAGGTTTTCAACTTCGGATCAATGTAGCCCGCGTCGTCGTGCTCGCCGTGGCCGCAGAGGCGCAGCAGTTTCGCCACGACGAGCTGCGGGCCGCGCCCGGCGCGCGCCTGATCCGCCGCGTGTTGCAGTGTCTTGAGGCACGCTTCCAGATCCGTCCCGTCCACGCGGTGGCCCGCGACGCCGTAGCCGGCGGCCTTGTCCACGAGCGAATCGCAGGCGAACTGTCGCGAAGTCGGCGTGGAATAGGCGTAGTGATTGTTCGCCACCACGAGCACGAGCGGCAGTTTCTCAATCGCCGCCTGGTTGAGCGCCTCGTGGAACGCGCCGGTGGAGGTCGCGCCTTCGCCGATGGACGCCGCGCCGACGGTGCCTTGAATTCCCTTCAGCCGCCGTGCGAGCAGGATTCCGTTCACCACCGAAATCATCGCGCCGAGGTGGCTGATCATCGGCAGCAGCCCCTCGCGTGGTTTGCCGCGATGCACGTTGCCGTCGCGTCCGCGCATCGGCCCCAGCGCGGAGCCGAGATACGTCCGCGCGGCGTCCAGCGCGGTGTCGCCGAACGCCAGCCGGCCCGCCGCGTCGCGGATGAGCGGCGCGAACACGTCGCCGGGCCGCAGCGCGAGCGCGGTGGCGACGCTCAACGCCTCCTGCCCGCGCCCCAGGAACACGCCGCCGTGGATTTTTCCGGCGCGATACAGGCTGGCGAATTTCTCGTCCAGCAGGCGGGCCAGCAGCATCCAGCGGAAGGCCGACGTGCAAAGCTCGCTGAACACGGCGGTGCCCGCCGCCACGGGGCGAAACCGGACGGCAACCGAATCAGCCGCTTGAACCATGCCCGGTGTTATACGCCAGCCGCGCGCGGCAGTCCAAATTTTTTCCGGGCAAATCTCGTCCTTTACGGCGTGCGCGGGCTGGATTACTGTCCGCGCAATGTTGCCCTTGGAAAAATCCAAGCTGTTCCACGGCCTGCTGGCGGAGGAGTTGCAAACTCTGCACCGCACCGCGCACCTGCGGAAGTTCGCCTCGGGCCAGACCATTTTCGTCGAGGGTGACCCCGGCGACGGCCTCTACGTCATCCTTGACGGCCTGGTGAAAATTTCCGCGCTCGTGACCCAGCAGGAGCGGCGCGTGCTCTCGCACGTCGGCCCCGGCGACTTCTTCGGCGAGATGGCCGTGCTCGATGACGAGGCGCGCTCGGCCACGGCCACCGCCGAGGAGGACACCACGGTCTATTTTCTGCCGCGCGAGGAGTTGGTCGCGCTGTTAAGCCGCTCACCCAAGCTGGCGCTGACGCTGGTGCGCGAGTTCAGCCTGCGGATGCGCGAGGTCAACCGCCAATACATCCAGGAAGTGCTCCAGGCCGAGCGCCTCACGCTCGTGGGCCGCTTCGCCCGCTCCATCGTCCACGACTTCAAGAACCCGCTCAACATCATCGGCCTCGCCGCCGACATGGCGAGCATGGAGCGCGCGACGCCGGAGATGCGCCAGTCCGCCGCCAAGCGCGTCCACCGGCAGGTCGCGCGCTTGAGCAACATGATCAGCGAGCTGCTCGAATTCACCCGCGGCGCGCAGGCCAGCGTCGTCCTCGCCTCCACCAATTACGCGCAGTTCGTCAGCCAGCTCATGGAGGAAATCGAGCCGGAGCTGGCCGATAAAAACGTCCGGCTCGCGCTCGCCGCGCCGCCCGCGCTGAACCTCCTCCTCGACCCGCAGCGCCTCACGCACGTCTTCTACAACCTCATCCACAACGCCGTGGATGAAATGCCCGACGGCGGCAAAATCACGATCCGCTTCCTCGTCAGCGACAAGGAGGTCGTCACGGAATTCGAGGACACCGGCAGCGGCATCAAGCCGGAGATCGCCGCCAAGCTCTTCGAGCCGTTCGCCACGTTCGGCAAGTCCAAGGGCACCGGCCTCGGCCTCTCCATCTGCAAGCGCATCGTCGAGGATCACCGAGGGAGCATTTCCGTCCGCAGCACGGCGGGCAAGGGCGCCACCTTTGCGTTCAGCATTCCGCGCCCGCGCTGACTTTTCCGCACGGAACCATTTCCTTTTTCCAAAAACTTTGGACTTTGCCCGGCGAACCTTGGAAACTCGCCGCGAATTTCGATGAACCGCGTCCGCCTGCTGCCCGAACACGTCGCCAACCAGATCGCCGCCGGCGAAGTGGTCGAGCGCCCCGCCAGCGTCGTGAAGGAGCTCGTCGAGAACGCCCTCGACGCCGGGGCCGCGCGCATCAGCGTCGAGATTCAGGCTGGCGGGCGCAGCCTCATCCGCGTCACCGACGACGGCCTCGGCATGAGCCGCGACGACGCGCTGCTCTGCTTCGAGCGCCACGCCACCAGCAAAATCCGCCGCGCCGAGGATTTGCACGCCGTGCTCACGATGGGGTTTCGCGGCGAGGCGCTGCCGAGCATCGCCAGCGTCAGCCGCCTCACGCTCACCACCCGCGAGCGCGAGGCGTCCGATGTCCCGCCTTCAGGCGGCGCGCCCGCTGAAGACCGCCTGAAGGCGGGACTCCAAACGGCGGCGGAAGGCACGCAGGTCGTCATCAACGGCGGCAAAATCACCGAGGTCAAGGCCGCCGGCAGCGCGCCGGGAACGAGCGTCGAAGTGCGGCAGCTTTTCTTCAACCTGCCCGCGCGCCGCAAATTCCTCCGCAGCGAGGAGACCGAGCGAGCGCACATCCAGCATTACCTGATGCTCGCCGCCCTGGCGTTTCCCGAAGTCGCCTTCACCTTCACCCACGATGGCCGCACCGTCTGGCAACTGCCCGCCGCAGTGGGACAGGCTTCCAGCCTGTCCAGCAGCGCAACCGGGACAGGCAAGATGCCCGTCCTACCATCCAGCCGTCTCGAAGCGCTCCGCGAACGGATGCGCGGCCTGCACGGCGGCGATTTGAAACTGCTCGCCGTGGATTCCACCGGGACGATTGATGTCGTCAGCGACACCGATGCGGAAGAGGCGGCGCTGACTCAATCGCAAATCGCAAATCGTAAATCGCAAATCCGTTTGTGGGGTTTCATCGGCGCGCCCGGCGTGGCGCGCTCCACGCGCGATGACCAGAATCTGTTCGTGAACCGCCGCCCGGTGGAAAATCGCGGCCTCAACTTCGCGCTCCTGGAGGGCTACCACACCGCGCTGATGAAGGGCCGCTATCCCGTCTGCGGCCTCTTCCTTGAAATTGACCCCGCCGAGGTGGACGTGAACATCCATCCCGCCAAACGCGAAGTGAAGTTCCACCGCGAGCGCGATGTGCGGCAGTTTGTGGCCGAGGCCGTGCGGCAGACGCTGCTGAAGTTTCACGGCGGGGAAACATCGAACATCCAACATTCAACATCGAACATCGAACTTGGAAGATCAGAACGCGTCGAAGCCATTGGCCGCCCGTTTGAAGTAAAACCAACCCCGGAATTTTCCACGCCATCACTGCCAAGTTTTCCACTGCCAGCAAAACCCATTCCCGAATGGCCATCGCGGCCCGTCGAACAAAAGCCCCTGCCCATGGGCTTCGCCACCACGCGACCAGCGGCTCCCACTGCCCCAGACCCCAGACCCCAGACGCCAAACCCGATTGCCGCGTCCCCGTTGCTCTCCATCCCCCTCCGCGTCGTCGGCGTCATCGGGCGGCTCTACGTCGTGCTGGAGTCGGATCGCGGCCTGGTGCTGATGGACCAGCACGCGGCGCACGAGCGCGTGCTCTTCGAGCAGATGCTCAACCGGCTGGAGCAGGGCGGCGCGGCGTCCCAGCGGTTGCTGCTGCCGGAGACGGTCGAGCTTTCGCCGCGCGACGCGCAGTTCCTCCGCGGGCAGTTGCCCGTTCTCTCGCGGCTGGGCGTGGGCCTGGCGGAGTTTGGCGACCGCACCTTCCTGCTCGACGCGCTGCCGCCGTTCGTGAAGGCCGCCGATGCGCGCCGCTTTGCTCTGGAATTGGTGGATGAATTGAAAGCCGCCGGCGAATCCGTGAATTCATTGCGGCTGGGCGAGCACACCATTGCCAAGACTGTCTGCCGCCACGCCGTGAAGGCGAACGACCCGCTGAACGGCCCCGAGCTGGAGAACCTCGTGAACGACCTGCGCCGTTGTGCGATGCCCTACACCTGTCCGCATGGCCGCCCCACGCTCATCGAAATGAGCCTGCGCGAACTGGAGAAGAAATTTGGCCGGACGCAGTAGCCGCAGCCGCCATGAGCCTGTCGCTTGAAGATTTCAAAGGGATACCGCGCAAAAAAACGGGGCAGCGAGTGCTTCACCCGTTCACAAACAACCCCCGCACCGCCTTGCCCTTGCCGTCGTTCGTCACGTAGAAGGGCCGTTTCTCCACCTCGTAGCCGTGGTTCGGCGCGATGCCGAGCGCGCGGTAAATCGTCGCGTGCAGGTCGCTGATGCTCACGGGATCCTTCACCGCCTTGCACGGGCGCTCGTCCGCCGTCACGCCGTGGACGTGGCCGCGCTTCAAGCCGCCGCCGAACATCAGCACGCTGCCCGCCGCCGTGAAGTGCCGGTGCATGCCGTAGTGCTTCGGGTCATTGATGACGTCGGGCACCTCGACCTGGTTCTTCACCGCATTGTCGGGCTTGCCCTCGACCATCATGTCGCGGCTGAACTCGCTCGCCAGCACGATGAGCGTGCGGTCGAGCAGCCCGCGCTCCTCCAGGTCGCGCACGAGCTGCGCGATGGGCGCGTCAATCATGCGCTTCATCGAGACGAGGCGCGAATGGCCGTTCTCGTGCGTGTCCCAGTTGAGGAAGGGAATGTATTCCGTCGTCACCTCGATGAACCGCGCACCGACCTCGCACAGCCGCCGCGCCAGCAGGCAGCCGAGGCCGAAGCGGCCAATCATGCCCTCCTCATACTTCGCGCCGAAGCGGTCGCGCGGCGTGTCGAAGCGCGTGCCGGGCTGGAAGGCGGGATAATACTTGCGCGTGTTCGCCAGCGGTTCGAGCGCGAGGTCAAACGCCTTCGCGGCGGGCGAACTCAACAGGCGATGCGCGTTATCCATCGCGCGGAGAAGCGATTCCTTTTGATACCCGCTGCCGTGCTGGCCGATGGGGCTGGCTTCGAGAAGTTTTTTGTAAGCCGCGTTGCGGTCGGCGAAACGGCCCTCGCTCATGCCGGCAGGCGGGCGCACCGCGTCGGCGGCCTGCTCGGGGAACGCGACGTTGAACGGGCCGTATTCGCTGCCGAGAAAGCCCGACGTGGTGAACGCCTTCAGCTCCTCGCCTTCGCCGAGGTCGAAGCGCTGGCCGATGTTGATGAACGCGGGCACCGCCGGATTCAGCGGACCAAGCGTCCGCGAAATCCACGCGCCGAGATGCGGCGCGGCGACGGTCTGCGGCGGCACGTAGCCCGTGTGCCAGTTGTATTGATGCCGCGAGTGGAGGATGAAGCCGAGATCCGCCGCCTGCACGGTGCGGATGAGCGTCGCGCGATCCATCACCTTGGCAATGTTCTCCAGGCCCTCGGAGAGCTTGATGTGATCCACCGCCGTGTTGATGGCGGGGAAGGTGCTCAACACCTTGTTCGGGTCGAGGCCATTCTCGTAAGGCGTGTAACGCTTCGGGTCGAACGTCTCCGTGTGCGCCATGCCGCCGCCCATCCACAGCACGATACAGCGGTCGGCGGTGGGTTTGATTTTCTCGACCTCGTCGTTGGCGAACAGCGAGCGCGGCGCACCACCGGCGAGCGCGCCGAGCGTCGCGGCGGAGGCAGTCTTGAGGAAATTGCGGCGGTCTGAAAATTGCATATCGCTATCCAGTATTTACTCTTGTTATTGGTTTGAGCCGTATGAACCCGGTAAACGCCCTCCCCTAAAATAAACGTCTTCAGATGGGTCACTAATATTGCCACGGTAAAGCGTCTGAAAAAGCGGAGTTTTGAGTTTCCTAACGTAAGACATTGTGACCAATTGAGATTTTCCACTTCTGTAAGAAAGACGGAATTGCGCTAGTGTTCTTTGTTCAACACAAGCGCCTATTTTTCTTACTGCGAAGAACTGCACGGGTTCTATTATGCGAGCCAATCTGCTTTCGACATCGCGAACAATACTGATTTTCTTCGATTGGCCGGCTTTGATAGTGTTTCCTTCTTTTCCGTTAACCAATTGAGTGGATTCCTCTTTCAATGTCTTCAAAAGCATCAGTTCGACCTTCGACTGAAGCACAGAATCGATTTCACGAAAACGTGTCTTAAACTTAAGTTTTTGTCGCTGACGGCTCATTTTAATTAATCAGTTGAAACTCCGGCAGCATCGCGAGCGACCAGAGCAAATCTTCCACGCCCTCCGCGTTCGCGGATGAGCCGACAAGCTGCTCGGCGATTTTTCGCTCCGATGCCGTCGGTTTGCGGCTGATGGCTTTCAGATAAAGCGTGTCCACGAGTGCGGAACTGCTCGCTGGTTTCTCCGCCAGCACTTTGGCTGCGCCCTGCTTGAGCAGGGCCGCCAGCGTGCCGCCGTTCGTCAGTTCCAGCGCCTGCAACGTCGTCGCGGTGCTTTGGCGCACGGTCGTCACCTGCTCGCGGTTCGGGCGGCCCAGCGCGACCATCAGCGGGTCGGCGGCCAGCAGCGACGCGCGCTGCACCGGCAGCGTGTCCTTCTGCGCGACGGCGGTCTCACGCAGCTTTTTGCCGAGATTCCACGGAGCCATGTCGGCATCGCCGAGTTCGACCGCGGGCGTTTCGACCTTGCCCGACACCGCTTTCCACGACGCATCAGTGACGAAGTCCATCACCTTGTCCTCCGCGCGCACGCGCGCATAGACAATGAGGCCGGCGGGGTTGTCTGACTCCGACGTGAGTTCGGACGGCACGGGGTTGCGGCCATTCGGCTGAAGGTTCACGGCGGTGACAGAGACGAGGTTCGTGCCTTTCTTCAAATGCGGCTTCACGTCGTAGAAGTCCACGCCGCCGCCGTTGCGGGAATTTCCCACGGCGCGGCTGTTGATGGTGACGGTGTAGTTGTTGTCCGCCGCGATGGTCAGATAGGCCTCGGTCGGCGCGGTGTTCAAAATGACGGTGCGGCGGAAGTTCACGGACGCGGGCTTGGTTTTCTTGTCCGCACCGGCGGTGTTCCAAATCCATTTGGGCTGCAACGGCAGTTTCACGTCCGTCGCCACACCGAGCGCGGCGGCACGATTTAACTTTGCGTCGGCCCGTCCGTAATCCATCCCGGCCACGGCCATCACGGCGTCGCTGAACTGCTCCGCGCTCATGCGCTTCACCGCCGGGCCGCGGAAGACAAACTCCTCCACCTTCTCGCCGAGGTTCACGGCGGGCTGCTGATACGCACGCGAGGTGAGGATGCGCGCCATCGTCTGCTTGAGGTCGAAGCCGTGCGCCTCCAAATCGGCGGCGAGCCAGTCCATCAATTCCGGCGACCACGCGGGCTTGTCCATTTCATCCACCGGCTCGACGAGGCCCCAGCCCATGAATTTCTGCCAGAGCCGGTTGACGATGGTGCGCGAGAGGCGACCGTTGTTTTTGCCGGTGAGGATTTCGGCGAGCTGCTTTTTGCGTGCGGCGGAATCGGCCTTGGCGTCAATCACGCCGAGTTCGCCGTAGAGGAACTTCACCTGCGCGACGTGGCCGCTGGGCTTGTCGCACTCGGCGATTTCCAACGGGCCGTCGGCATAGACCGCCGCGAGTCCGTAGGCGTCCTTGAGCGTGTATTCGTTGATGAAACTGTCGTGGCACGAGGCGCACTTGAGGTTCACGCCGAGGAAAACCTGCGAGATGCCCTGCGCCGCCTGCATCGGCGGAACCATGCTGGCGTTGACCGCGCCGCGCCACGTGATGCCCTTGGTGAAGCCCTCGGCCTCGGCGTTCGGGTTGATGAGCTGCGCGACAAACTGGTCGTAGGGCAGGTTGCGCGCGAGCGCGGTGTAGAGCCAGCCGGTGATCTGCTTGCGCCCGCCGTCAATGTAGCCGGTGCCCTTGTAATCATTCCGCAGCATGTCGTTCCAAAACGTCAGCCAGTGCTCGGCGTAGGCCTGGTTGCTGGCGAGCAGGCGCTGGACGAGCTGCGTGCGCTTGTCCGGCGATTTGTCAGCGAGGAAATTTTCCAGTTCGGTGGTGGGCGGCAAAATGCCGAGGGCGTCGAGCCACACGCGCCGGGCAAAGGTGCGGTCGTCCACCGGCTTGGCCCATTTGATTTTATTTTTGGCGAGATAGGCGTCGAGCAAGCCATCCACGGGATTCTCCAATCCCTTCTTTGCCGCCGGAGTGGTGACGGCGCGCGGCTCAAGATTTGCCGGCAAGTGCTTGAAGAACGTGATTTCCTTCGGCCACGGCATTCCTTGGTCAATCCACGCGCGGACAATCGCCACCTGTTCCTTCGTGAGCTTCTTGCCCTTTTGCGGCATGACGTTGTCGGGGTTGAGTCCTGAAACCGTCTCGACCATCAGGCTCTCCGCGCTCTTGCCCTTGACCGCGACCACGCCGGAGTCGCCGCCCTTCAGAAACTTCTCCCGCGTCTCGATGCTCAAACCGCCCTTGTCCTTGCCGCGCGCGTGGCACTGCGTGCAGGCCGCCTCGAAGATGGGCTGGATGTCGCGCGCGAAGTCCACCTTGCGCGCGGCGGGCGGCGGGAGCTGCGCGAGCTTTTCCGGCGGCAGCTTGGCGAAGGCGGAGTTTGCGCCGAGCGCCAGCGCGAGTGTCAGGACGGCCAGTTCGTTTCGCTTTTGAAAATGGATGGACATGGTGCTGACGTTACTTCTACCGCACCGCCGCCGCCGCCGCCATGAAGATTTCTGGCAAATTCAATGTAGTTTTCTGCGGCGATAACCGACCAGCCAGTGCAGAGCTATCTCTGCACTGGTTTGAGGTTATCCAGTCGCGACGGCGCTCCTGCTCCCAGTCTTACTGGCTGATCTTCGTTGGGTAGTAGAGAATCGTTGTCTTTGGCGGCTGGTCAGCAATCGAAGCCGCGCGCTCACGCTCCTGTTGGGCGCGCCCGGCTTGCCCCGCCTTTTCCAAGGCAGCTGCAAAATCTCTCACGACTGCGGCGTAGGTAACAGGATCGCTCTGTTGAATGTTCTTGCGATCCGCAAGGGGGAAACCCTGCTCGTATGCGGTAACGGAATCCTGATACCTTCCCCATGCGAAATATAGGCGGGCCAATTCAAACCAGCGCATGGAGGCGTGTCCGCCGCCCGGGCCATAAACCTCTTCCTCCAATTTGAGAGCTTGCTTAAAACCGCGTTCGGCCTCCGCAAAATCGCCTAACATACCCGTCATGCGCGCCCAATTGTAGTATGCAGCCGATTCGGCTGCCTTGCCTAAAAATCCCACCTCGGCATTTGCTTGTGCGCGGGCATAGCACTTCCGGGCAAATTGATAGTCTCCCGCACGCTCCGCATCGGCCCCACCGTCCATGTATCGCTCGTAATGGCCGATATTGAGCGGGTTCGCGCATCCGCCCAGCAAGCCGACCCAACAACCAAGGAAACCGAGGAACTTTTTCATGGAAAATGGCGAACTATTGACGAATGCTTTCATGGCCTGATTCACAACGTCACCACTCGGTGACGGCTCTGGCGTTTCGGGTTGGATGCTCGGCGGCTGACAGGAGAAATCTTGGCTAACGGCGGCAGGTGCGGTTCGAGAAAACCGGGGCGATCCTTGCGCCCGCCGCGCTGGTAGTCGCGCCACAAACTCTCGGCGGCGAGGCGCGGGTCGAGCGCACGTTCCTGCGTGATGAAATCCAAAATCTTCTCCGCCAGCGTGGCCAGCGCGATGCCGTGGCGTCGGCCCACTTGGGCGTAAAGCCAGTCGCTGAAACGCAAGAATGCCAAGAAGGGAGAGGGCTGTCCGGCCCAAATCAGCGGCGTGGTTTCCACGAAGTTGCCGCTGTTCGCCACCAAGTCCCAGTAGCGCGCGAAGCGCCGCAGGCGCTGCATCATGGTGAAGTCAATCAGCCGGTTTTGCAAAATCTCATACGGCGGCTGCGCGCTGTAAATCATCCGCCACTCCGCGTCGTGCCGCACGATGGGCGTGCCGCGCAGGCGCTTGAGAATGCCGACTTGAATCTCCTGCGGTCCCAACGCCACGAGCCGGCTGAAGCCCGCCGCGAAGCTCTCCACACCCTCGCCCGGCAAGCCGATGATGAGGTCGGCGTGGATGTGGACGCCGGTTTGCTGCCGCAGAAAGCGGAAGTTGTCTTCGAGCTTCGCCAAATCCTGCCGTCGGCTGATGTTGTGCGAGGTCGCGTCGTCGAAGGTCTGCACACCGACCTCGAATTGCAGCGCGCCCGGCGGGAACTTCGCGATAACCTCGCGCAGCGCCGCCGGCAGCCGGTCGGGAATCATCTCGAAATGCACGAACAGCCCCGGTCGCAGCCGGGCGTGGAAAAATTCCAGAATGGCGCGGCTGACGGGGAGGTTCAGATTGAAGGTGCGATCCACGAACTTGAACTGGTTCACGCCGCGCGCGAGCAGCCGTTCCAGCGCGGCCAGCAGCGGCTCCAACGGAAACTGCCGCACCGGAATGTCGAGCGACGAGAGGCAGAACTCGCACGTGAACGGGCAGCCGCGCGACGCCTCGACGTAGAGGACGCGGTGCACCACGTCGTCGTCGGAGTAGAGTTCGTAGGGCAGGGCGAGCTTGGCCAGGTCAGGCAGCTCGGCGGGAATAATCTTGGGCAATGCCCGAGCGGCGGGCAGCTCCGGCTCCAATTCCGAATTCCGAATTCCGAATTCCGAATTTTCTCCGAGCAGCGCCCGGCACACTTCTGCGAACTTCAAATCCGCCTCGCCCGTGATGACGTGGTCGGCGAGCCGGACAATTTCCTGCGTCTCCGTCTCGTAGCTCACCTCCGGGCCGCCGAGGATGACGGTGAGGTCGGGCCGCAGCCGTTTGAGCGCGGCGACGACCTCGGTCGTCTGCGTGACATTCCAGATGTAGACGCCGAGGCCGATGATTTTCGGCTGGTGCGCGAGCAGCGCCTCGACGATGTCGAGCGGGCGCTGGTTGATGTCGAACTCGGCCAGCGCCGCGCGCGGGCGCAGGTCGCCGAGGTTCGCCAGCAGGTAGCGCAGGCCGAACGCGGCATGGATGTATCTGGCGTTGAGTGTGGCGAGGACGATGTCGGGCATCGGGCGCAAGCCTAGCGCAGGCGCGCGCCGCCGCAAAGGGGCAAAGAGGGGTGGTTCTTGAAAGTGAGCTCGGGGTTTCTCTCGCGGCTTGTCTGCCGCGCGCGGCCCGCCTACTCTTCGCGCCGTGAAACTACCGCCCATCAAGAGCGTTCCCGCGACTCTGTTCGCCATCACGCTGCTGCTGGTCGGCCTGTTTCTGGCCCTGCCCCGGCTGTTCCCGGCGTTCAACATTTTCCAGCGGCTGGAGTGGATGACCTACGACTGGCGTGTGCGCCTGGCCTACGACCGCCCCGGCCCGGTGGCGACCAACCTCGGAGCGGTTTTCATCACGGACGAAAGCATCACGAGCATCAACGAGGCGCTTGGCTTCAATTATCCCTGGCCGCGCCAGCTCTACGGAGGGCTGGTGAACGAACTCGCCGCGCAGGGTGCCAAGGGCGTGGGCTTCGACATTTTCTTCATTGATAAATTCCCCAACTACACCGAGACCCGCGTCCGGCTGCCGGACGGCGGCGCGTTGAGTTCGGACGAATACTTCGCCCAGGAGCTGAAGCGCGCCGGCAACGTCGTGCTTGGCGCGCCGGTGGAAAATCCCACGGGCAAACCTCCGCAAATCATCCCGCCCGCCGAAATTTTCCGCACCAACGCCCTGGCCATCGGCCACGCCGGCACGGACACCGATTCCGATGACGGCCTGCGCCGTGCGCGGCCCTACAAGTCCGATCCGACCTTCGGCCGGGTCTGGCACATGGGCATCGTGCTGGCCGCGCGCGAGCTGGGCCTCGATCTCGACCAGGCCGAGGTGAAATCCGACCGCATCATCCTGCGCGGCCCCGGCGGCGTGGAGCGTGTCATTCCGCTCGACGAGAATCAGTTCATGTTCGTGGACTGGAGCCTCGCGTGGAACGACAAGCGCATCCTCAAGGAGTATGCTCAAGATCTTCTCGTGGCGTCCCATGAACGCGCGCAAGGCAAAGAAGTGCCGTCCGACTGGCGCGGTCGCCTCGTGGTCGTCGGCTCCACCGGCAGCGGCAACAACATCTCGGACATCGGCCCCACGCCGCTGGGCAAGACCTACCTCGTCAGCAAACACTGGAACGTCGCCAATTCCGTTCTCACAGGCCGGTTCATCCAGCGCAGTTCCTTTTTCACCGAGCTGCTGCTCGTTGTGGCGCTTGGTTTCATCGCGGTCTTGCTCACGTGGAATCTGCACGCGCCGTGGCCTACCGTGACCGTGCTGGCCTTGGCTGCGGCTTATGTGGCCGGAGCGGTTTATCTTTATCTCGCGCACCGCTACTGGCTGCCGATGGTGATGCCGGTTGCCGGCGGCCTGCTGCTCAACCACGCCGTGCAAGTGACTTACCAGGTGTTCTTCGAGCAGACGGAGAAGCGCCGGGTGAAGGACGTTTTTTCCAAGCTCGTCTCGCCGAACATCGTCGGCGAGCTGCTCAAGTCCGAAAAGCTCGACCTGCAAGGGAGCCGCATGAAAATCACCGTGTTCTTCGCCGACGTGCGCGGCTTCACCACCATGACCGACGAAGCCCAGGTCAAGGCCGAGGAACACGTCCGCCAGCACAGCCTCGCCGGAAAAAACCTCGAGGCCTATCACAACCGCCACGCGCGCGAGACGCTCGGCACGGTCAACATCTACTTGAGCACCATCGCCGACATGGTCAAAAAGCACGACGGCACGCTCGACAAATACATGGGCGACTGCGTGATGGCCTTCTGGGGCGCGCCCGCCGCGCACGACGGCCACGCGCTCAACTGCGTGCGCGCAGCCATTGACGCCCAGCGCTCGATGGCCGAGATCAACCGCCAGCGCGCCGAGGACAACCAGCGCCTCGAGGCCGAAAACCGCCGGCGCGCCGAACGCGGCGAGCCGCTCCTGCCCCTGCACACGCTGCTCGCTCTCGGCACCGGCATCAACACTGGCTGGGCCATCGTCGGCCTCATGGGCTCGGACAAGCACATCCTCAACTACACCGTGTTTGGCCGCGAGGTGAACATCGCCAGCCGCCTCGAAGGCGTCTCCGGCCGCGGCCGCATCGTCATCGGCGAGCCGACGTATCACGAACTCCAGCGGCTCGATCCGGCGCTGGCCGCGACCGTGCGCGAACTCGATCCCGTGCTGGTCAAGGGCATCAAGGATCCGCTGCGCGTCTTTGAAGTGCCGTGGAAATTGCCGGATGAAAGCACGATGATGCTGACGAAGCGTTGAGAAAGGTTGGTCAAGCGTGCCGCCCGGCTCCCGCTTCACTTGCATTTTGTCCACCGCTGCGGTTAAGTCGCCCCCGTGAAAGCGAAGAACAATTCCAAGCCCCTCGTCGGCATCCTCATGGGCAGCCAGTCCGACTGGGAAACCATGCAGCACTGCGCGAAACAGCTCGCCGACCTCGGCGTGCCGCACGAAGTCCGGGTCATCTCCGCGCATCGCACGCCGCAACTGCTCCACGACTACGTCACCACCGCGTCCGGTCGCGGGCTCGAAATCCTCATCGCGGCGGCGGGCGGCGCGGCGCACCTCGCCGGCGTCACGGCGGCACTCACGGAACTGCCCGTGCTCGGCGTGCCGATGAAAGCGTGGTCGCTCGACGGCTTGGATTCACTCCTCTCGATGGTGCAGATGCCCGGCGGCGTGCCGGTCGCGACATTCGCCATCGGCAAGGCCGGCGCGGTCAATGCCGCGCTCTTCGCCACGTCCGTCCTGGGTGCCAGGCACAAAAAGCACCGGCAGGCGTGGCTGGAATTCCGCCGCAAACAAACCGAGCGCGGCGTGGCCAACCAGATGATTCCAGCGGGGAAGTAGTTTTTCAGGCCGGAGCGCGGCGTTCACGCCGCAGAAACGCGGACAAGCCATGGGCTTTCCGAATGCACATTTCCACCGGGGCATTCTGCGGCGTGAACGCCGCGCTCCGAAACTCACAACCCCGGCCCGCGCGTGAGCGAGTTCAGCAGCGCGGTCGCGGCAGAGTGGCCGGGCGAAATCTCCAATGCGCGCCGCGCGGCGGCGATGGCCTCGTTGTTCCGGCCCAGCCGCGCGAGAATCGTCGCCCGCGCGAACGGCGCGTCGGGAAAATTCGGGCTGATGCTCTCCGCGCGCAGCAGCGTCCGCAGGGCGCGCTCCGTGTCCTGCCGCGCCTGATACGCCAGCCCCAGATTATACCAGGCGCGGGAAAACTGCGGGTCAAGCTCCACCGTCTGCTCCAGCGCGCGCGTCGCCTCCGGCACGCGCCCGGCCTCGTTCAAACCGAGCGCGAGGTTGAAGCGCAGGTTTGCGTCGCGCGGCGCGAGCTTGCACGCGGCCTCCAGCTCCTTCACCGCCTCCGCCGCGCGGCCCGCCGTGCTCAACGCCACCGCCAGCGTCTGCCGCAGCGGCGCGGAACCGCCGTCCCACTCGACGGCTTTCTGGAAAGTTTGCAGCGCGCCCGCCGCGTCGCCGCGATCCGAGAGCCACTGGCCCACCTGTAGAAGTCCCGCCGGCTGATCGCGGTTGAGTTCCATCGAGTGCAGCAGTTCCGATCCGGCGAGTGAATTCGTGTCGAGCGTCGCGCGCAGTCCCCACGCCGCCTCGACGCGCACGGCGCGCGTGGAATCGATGAGCAACGCCTGCAAAGCCGCCCGCGCCCCGGCATCCAGTTGCGGCGCGGTCGAGCCGAGCGAACGCGCGGCCATCGAGCGCACGAGCGCGTTCGTGTCGCGCGCCACGCGCGCGAGCGCGCCGGACACCACCGGGTCGCTCGCCCACGGGCGCAGCAGATTCGCGGCGGACGCGCGCCACAGCGGAATTTTTTCGTCCGTGAGCAGCCGCAGTAGGTTCGAGTGTGCGTTCGGCGCACCGGCGCGGGCGGCGGCAATCCATTGAGCGCGCGTGCGCGTCGGGCGGTTCATGCGCGGGCCATACCACCTCTCGACCGCCTCGATGGCCCAGTCCACGGACTTGTCGGCGTGGCAGCGGTTGCAGGCGTTCGGGATGTTGTGCTGCTTCGTCAGCAGCGGGTCGGGAATGGTGAAGCCGTGGTCGCGCCGTGCGTGACGCTGCATGTAGGTCGTTTGCGGCATGTGGCAGTCCACGCAATGGCTGCCCGGCGTGCCCTCCTTGTGAAAGCTGTGCGCGATGGGATCAATCTTCACCGACGGCGGGAGCGGCGGGCCGTGGCAGCGGAGGCACAGCAGGTTTCCCTCGATGAGCGTCTTGCTCGAATGCGGCTCGTGGCAGTCCACGCAGCGCACGCCCGCCGTGTGCATTTTGCTGCTGTGAAAAGAGGTGAACTCGTAGTCCTCGTCGCGCACCTGGCCGTCGGGATAAAACAAATCCGACTCGTCGGGAATGCTCAACGTGAAGTGGTCGAGGAACGCGTCACCCGGCTGGAAGTCGCCCGTCAGTTCGCCGCGCCGGGCGTGGCACGCGCCGCAGGCGTCGAGCATCTGGTCGCGCGAGAGCTTGCGCGCCGTCGGGTCGTTGCTCTTGCCGGGATATTTTTTCTGCCACCCGACGTGGTCGCCCATCGGCCCGTGGCACGACTCGCAACTGACCGTCTGCTCGGCCATCGTGGTGCGGTAAGTGTCCGTGGCGGGCTGGTAATTTTTGCGGACGCGCGTGTTGTGGCACGAGGCGCACATCTGGTTCCAGTTCATGCCGCGCCCCGTCCAGTGGCCCCACTCGCCGGGCTGGCGGTCTTCGTTCCCAAAAATGTCGAACCAGTCGCGCTTCGCCGGATCGAAGGCCAGTTCCATCGTCTGCCAGCGTCCGCCGCTGGTGGGAATGAGAAACTGCCGCAGCGGGCTTTCGCCGATCACACGGTCGGGCGTGAAGTTCATCTGATGGCCGCCCAGACCGGCGGTCGTGATGTGAAATTGGTCTCCGTCGCGGCGGGCCTCGGAAGTCTGCGTGCCGTGTTTGATCGTGTGCGGCGGGTCGAAGGCGGCCTGATCCAGTTGCGGATCAACCGCGCGTTCCGCGAGACCGTGATGCGACTTGCGCCACGCCTCGTAGGCCTGCGGATGACAATCCTTGCACGTCGCCGAGCCGGCGTAGCGTGCGAAAACCTCCTTCTCCGGCGCGAGGCGAAACGCGGGGGCGGATGGCGGGCCTGTTTCGGAAACATCCACCGTGCTGCGGCTGATCAGCAGCCACGCGGCCACGCCCGCCGCGGCGAGCACCGCCACGGCGGCAGCCATCAGCCAGCCTTTGTTTGACGGAGGCGGCGGAACGGCGGGCCGTTGTTTCGCGCGGCGGCTCATAGTCGCGCCGAATGATACCCAATGCCGATGAACTTCGGTGGATGGTTAAGCCACTTGGGATGCAATGGACTCCAACTCATGACGTGAAATGGGATACGCCGCCCAACTGTATAAATCAACGAGCAAGAACAATGAATCACCGACGCCGACCACATGGCAAGAATAGCGCGGCAGACCGCCGAAGCAGCGAACACTCTGAACGCCGCGCCAGCAACCGAGCATACATCGCAAGCCAAGCGTGACCGGCAGCGAATGAGACCGACCGCTACGGACTCGCTGAGCAATCCGCGAAAATGCGGCACGCCATTTTGAGGCGGCTGATGAAGGAATGTGCAGGTTGACTGTCTCAGCAAACACTGACGGACGTCGACGAGTTAGCATATAGCCCGACTCTTCCTTCTTTACAGTCCAGTGATTCGAAGAGTGCATGATGTGCGAAGTGGCCCAACATTAACGAACCAGCATTACATCGCCGCCTTGATGCGCGCCATCAAGTCCGCGTGGCTTTCGACGGCGGCGAACTGCGGGAACTCCTTCTTCACGTTCTCCGGCGCGTGGACGAGGATGCCCACGTCCGCCTCGCACAGCATCGCCGTGTCATTGTAGGAATCCCCGGCGGCGATGACGCGGTAGTTGAGGTTCTTGAGCGCGGCGACGGATTTCTGCTTCTGGTTGGGCTGGCGGAGCTGGTAGCCGGCGATGCGGTCGTCCTCCACGATGAGCCGGTGGCAGAGCAGCGTCGGCCAGCCGAGCTGGCGCATGAGCGGCTGGGCAAACTGCTCGAAGGTGTCGGAAAGAATGATGACCTGCGTGAGCGTCCGCAGTTCGTCGAGGAATTCCTGTCCGCCCGGCAAGGGTTTCAGCGTGCCGATGACGTTTTGGATGTCCGCCAGCTTGATGCCGTGCCGGTCAAGGATTTCGATGCGGTAGCGCATGAGCTTGTCGTAGTCCGGCTCGTCGCGCGTGGTGCGGCGTAGTTCGGGAATCTTCGTTTTCTCGGAGACGGCGATCCAGATTTCCGGGACGAGCACGCCTTCCAAATCCAAGGTGACGATGGTCTGCTTCATGCGCGGCGCATCATGGCAATCGTGCTTCCCTTTGTCGAGCGCGGCAGGCGTCGGAATCAAGGCACCAGCACGGCGCGGTAGAAGCGCTTGGTGGATGATTCCGCAGAACTGTCCGTGACGATTTCCTGTGTGGAACTCAAAATCAAATTCGTCAGCACTGTCCAAGTAGTGCCCGGCGAAATGCTGTCGGCGCATTCGACGCGGTATCGGCGTCCCGGCGTCCCGGCGATGCTCAATTGCGTCACCGCATCCTTGCCCAGCCCCAGCGCCGCCGGCACGCCCACCACCACGCTGACCGGCGCGCTGGTGATTGCGCCGAAGGCGTTGCTGACCACCACTGAAAATTGGTTCGTGAACGTGGTGGGCGGATTGGTCAGATAAAGGAACGGCTCCTCCGCGCCCGTGATGGACGCGCCATCACGCAGCCATTGGAAGGACAGCGGCGAACTCCCGGTTGCAAGAACTGAAAGCGTGGCTTCGCTCCCCGGCATCGGGAACACCGTGGCTGGCGCGGCGGCCAGCGCGGGCGCAGTGTTGGTGAGCGGGTCGGATTGCAAGATTGAAGCCGTGCCACCAACAACGAACGTGCCACTACCATAAGCGACGCTTAGCAGGTCTCTGACCCCTGAAATCGTTCGTTGAGTCCAGTTCGTGCCGTCTGTCGAAGTCAACAGTCGCCAGAACTGGCCGTTGTAATTCCCGCCCACAAGAACGAACGTGCCGTTGGCGTAGGTCAGATCGTAATAAGGCGTGTTTGTTTGCGAAGGTCGTAGTTCTTTCCACGAAACACCATCCACTGAAGTGACCACGCGCCCCCAATCTCCCAATCCAACAAAATAGTTTCCTATGGATCGAAGCTTGCGAAGAACCCCTGAATTTGTCAGCGGCTGCTGATTCCAAACTACCCCGTCGGCTGAAACAAGCACGCTTCCCTCATTGTAATCCAAACAGGCAAAAAATTCATTTGCGAAGGCCACTTGGACAAGGTTGTTCGATGCAGGTTGGACATGGCTGGCCCAGTTCCGCGCATTGGACGAGGTCATCACCGTCCCTTCCGCACCCACTGCAACATACTGGCCTTTGCCCCAGGTGATTCCCTCAAGGGTTTTACCTTCTCCTGTCTCTCGCAATGTCCAAGCAAAGCCGTTGGAGGAAGTGGCTGTCTTGCCCTCAATCCCAACCCCAACATATTCTGAACCTCCAAAAACGACGTCTTTTATTCCCCAGTTGGTGTGAACCAAGCTCGTCGTCCAGAAGGTTCCGTTCGAGGAAACTGCAACTGTGTTTCCATAGTCTGGATTATAGCCTTCAAATCCGGCAAAGGCGAAAAACTTGTCCCCGGTGTGAACAAGGTGAGATGCCGGGTGACTGCCACCGTAAAGCCCACCACCCTTAACTCGGCTATGGAAATTGCTACTGCTGGAAACCGTTAAGATGAAAGAAGACCAAGCATAAGAATCGGATGTCCCGCCAACGGCCACGAACCGATCCTGTCCAAACGTGGCGCTTTGAATTGCGGAATATGCCTCTGTAGGGACTTGAGACCATTTCAAGCCATCTTCCGACCGCCAATGAACAATCGCATAAACTGACGGCGATCCAGCATAAGTCGTGAAGACTCCATTCCCGTAAGCGAGCGTGTTAATGCCGCCATAATTGTAAATGGCATCCGCTTGGTTTTCCCAATGGATGCCATCAATGGAGGAAATGAAACTCGTCATGTCCGAATATGGCTGACCGTAAACTACAGCGACGAATCGGTTGTTGCCGTAGGTCACGGCTTTCAATAATCCACTCACGAGTGGTTCGCGGGATGTCCAGACAACTCCATCTGTGGAAGTAAGCGTGACGTTTCCCCATGGGACATAGAATCCTCCTTGGCTTCCTACCGCCACAAACAAACCGTTCGCATACGTGACATCCAACAGCGGAATCGTGCCAGAGGCGCGCAATAACCAATTGGTGCCGTTGGCCGAGGAAAGGATGAACGAAGCGTCACCCACAGCCACGAACTGGCCGCCACCATAGGTGACGGAATTCAAATCGGCAAACGCGCTGGTCGCCTGGCTCATCCAGACTTTCGTGTCGGAGGAAGTCAGGATAGTTCCCGTGTCTCCAACGGCTACATACAAGCCGTCACCGTAGGCGATGTCGCGCAGGTTCGCGTAAGTGTCGGTTGTCCGCGCGACCCAGTTTGCCCCGTCCGGCGAAACCAAGACCGTGCCCGCGTTGCCGACCGCCACGAACAGGTCGTTGCCGAAACAGACGCCGTAAAGCGGCACGCCGAGCGGCACGGGATTCCGCCAGTGCCACGTGTCCAGCGGGTCTCCGGCGTGGGTGGCGACGGAAAACAGCAGAGCAAACAGGATGGAACACCCCCGTTTCATTTGCCTGACAGGATGGCGGGCCGGCGGCGGATTGTCCAGCAGTTCACCGGAGCGGGAGGGGCGCATCCGGGCACTGCCCCCGCGCCGTCAGGCCGGGCGGAGCGCCGATCTCCGAATCGGCGCGGGGCGGGGGGTTTTTCCACCCCTGCCGGATCGGAGTCCGGCGCTCCGGGGGCAGTGCCCGGATGCGCCCGAGCGGGAGTGTCCTGATTTGGATCCACCTCCGCGACCTTTGCGAAATCCTTTGCGTTGCTGTCGTTCCTCCGCGGTGTCCTCCGCGCCCTCTGCGCAAAAAAAGACGCGGAGGACGCGGAGGATTCCGCAAAGGGCGCGGAGACGTTTGCAAATCAGGATGCCATCCAGACCGGCGGATTCGGCGGCTTAACCTGCCGTGCCTGGCTGCTTCACCGCCTCGACGCACCGTCCGCAAATCGTCGGGTGCGCCGGCTCCTCGCCCACGTCCTCCTCCCAGTGCCAGCAGCGCTCGCATTTCTGGCCAAGCGCCTTGCCCACCACGATGGCGGGATTCGCGTCGCCGTTGGCGTGGACTTCGAGCTGCGAGACATTGAGGAGTTCGCGTAGAAATTCGCCGTGCGTCTGGGCGTCCTCGAAAAGTTTTCCGCTGCCGTTGAGCGTGACCTTCGCTTCGAGCGCCTTGCCGATTTCCTTCGCCTGCCGCGCCTTTTCCAACTCGGGCAGCACCTGCGTGCGCAGTTGGAAAAGCCCCTCCCACGCGCTGACTTCCGCTTCGGGACGGGCGAAGGGCTTCACGGCGAACTTCGCCTCGTGGATGGACGCCGTCGGCTTGCCGGGGATGAATTCCCACGCCTCGTCGGCGGTGAAGACGAGAACGGGCGCGAGCATTTCGCACAGGTCGGTGACGAGCCGGTGCAGCACGGTCTGCGTCGAGCGGCGGCGCGGGGAGTTCGCGGCGTCGGTGTAGAGGCGGTCCTTCACCACGTCGTGGTAGATCGCGCTCAACTCCACCGCGATGAACTGGCTGACCTTCTGATACACGACGTGGAACTCGTAGGCGTCGTAGGCCGCGAGCACCTCGGCTTCGAGCTTCGCAAACTCGCCGAGAATCCAGCGGTCGAGTCCCGTGAGCTGGTCGTCCGGCACCGTGTGCTTCGCGGGATCGAAGTCGTAGAGGTTGGAAAGCTGGTAGCGCAGCGTGTTGCGGATGCCGCGGTAGGTTTCGCTCACCTTTTTGAGCCGCTCCTCGCTCACGACGATGTCGTTGCGATAATCCTGCGACGCCACCCAGAGGCGCAACACGTCCGCGCCCCAGGACTTGATGTAGGCGTCGGCGGTCTGCGGCTTCACGTAGCCGGACTGCTTGCTCTTGGAAATCTTCTCGCGATCCTCGTCCACCATGAAGCCGTGGGTGAGCACGGTCTTGAACGGCGGCGCGCCGTTGCCCGCGAGCGAGAGCAGCAGCGACGACTGGAACCACCCGCGATGCTGGTCGCTGCCTTCGAGATAGACATCCGCCTGCCAGGGAAGTTTTGAATTTTGAATTTTGAATTTTGAATTCAATTCAGGCCGCCGCATGAGCACCGCGCGCGAGGAACTGCCGGAATCAATCCACACGTCGAGCGTGTCGTTGGACTTGGCGACGGCTTCCGCGCCCTTCCAGTCCTTCGGGCGCGCGAGCGACCAGAGTTCGGTGGCGCTCTTCTCGAACCACACGTTCGAGCCGTGCCGTTCCACCAGCGCCGCCACGTTGCGGACGATTTGCGCGTCGAGGATGGGTTCACCCTTCGCGTCGTAGAACGCGGGAATCGGCACGCCCCACGTGCGCTGGCGCGAGATGCACCAGTCGGGGCGAGTTTTCACCGCCGCCTCGATGCGACTCTTGCCCCAGTCGGGAATCCACTTCACCGAGTCAATCGCGGCAAGGGCATCTTGGCGAAACGTGGTAGGGACACGCTGCTGCGTGTCCCCATCTTTCGTCGGCATCGTTGATGCTGACGGGGAAGAAGTTTGGGACGCGGAGCACCGCGTCCCTACCTCGTGATCCACCTTGATGAACCACTGGTCCATCGCGCGGAAAATGATCGGCGTCTTGCTGCGCCAGCAGTGCGGGTAGCTGTGGTGGTAATTCTCCTGGTGCGCCAGCGCGTTGCGGACGCGCAGCTCGTGCAGCACCGCGTTGTTCGCGTCGCTCTGCCCGTGCTTTTCCAGAATGGATTTGCCGACCAGCTCGGTGGAAATCTGCTGCTCGACGGGCAGGTCGTTCGTGTGCGCGAGGCAGCCGTTGTCATCCACCGGCGAATAGATCGGCAGCCCGACGCTGCGGCCGAGATTGTAGTCATCCGCGCCGTGACCGGGCGCGATGTGCACAAACCCCGTGCCCGTGTCACTCGTCACGAACTCCGCCGGATACAGTTTGCCCGTGCGGTTGCAGAAGGGATGCTCGTATTCCAGCCGCGCCAGTTCGTCGGCCTCGACCGTGCGAAAGATTTCGTAGCCTTCCCATTTGCACTTCGCCGCGACGGTGGAGAGCAGCGAGTTGAGGACGTAGAAACTCTCGCCGTTCGCGTGAACGAGCGAGTAGTAGAGCTTCGCGTTGAACGCCACCGCGAGATTCGCGGGCAGCGTCCACGGCGTCGTCGTCCAGATGAGGAGGAACGTGTTCGGCTCGCCCTTCACGCGGAACTTCACATACACGCTCTGGCTCACGTGGTTGGCGTATTCCACCTCGGCCTCCGCCAGCGCGGTGCGGAACGGGATGCTCCAATACACCGGTTTCTTGCCGCGATACACGAAGCCCTTCTCCACGATGTCCGCGAACATCCGCAATTCGTCCGCCTCGTATTCCCTGTCGAGCGTGAGGTAGGGATTTTCCCAGTCGCCGAAGACGCCGAGCCGCTTGAACTGCTCGCGCTGGACGCCGATGTATTTGCGCGCGTAGGCGTCGCACGCGGTGCGGATCGTCGCGGCGTCGGCGCTGGTGTTGCCTGCGGCGCGCAACTCCTGCGTGACCTTCGACTCGATGGGCAGCCCGTGGCAGTCCCAGCCCGGCACGTAGGGCGCGTCGAAGCCGCGGAGGGTTTGGTATTTGACGATGATGTCCTTGAGAATTTTGTTCAGCGCGGTGCCGACGTGAACGTCGCCGTTGGCAAAGGGCGGGCCGTCGTGCAGGACGAACTTCGGAGCGCCGACTCGGGCGGCCTGAATCTTCGCGTAAAGATTTTCCTGCTGCCACTTCGCGAGCCGCTGCGGCTCGCGCGTGACCAGGTCGGCCTTCATGGCGAAGTCCGTGCGCGGCAGATTCAATGTGTTCTTGTAGTCCATTTTCTCGCTAAAGGAGCGGTGAACCTAGCAACGGCGAGCAGGGCTGGCAAGGTTGGGCTTGGTTGCGTTTGGACTAATGGAAGCGCAAGTAAACGCATTTCAAATACTCCCCCTCGCGAAAACTCGCGGCATGATCCGGCGCGTGGCCGGTGGTCTGCAATTCCTCGAATCGCCGGCGGCTGCGGCGCGCGGCGTCCCGCACTGCGCCGAAGAATTCCTCCGCCGTCACGTGCGCCGAGCAGGACGCGGCGACCAGAATGCCGCCCGCGCGCAGCCGCCCAATGGCCAGCGCGGCCAGCCGGCCATAGGCTTGAACGGCGCGTTCGCGCTCCAACTCGCGTTTGGCGAGCGACGGCGGATCGAGAACGATCAAATCGAACTGCCGGGCTGTTTCACGCTCCAGCCAGGCAAACGTGTCGGCCTGCACGGTCTCGTGCTGGCACGCGGCGACGGTGGCGACGGACTGGTTGAGCGCAAAATTCCGCCGCGCGGCGGCCAGCGCGTGCGGGCTGATGTCGAGGTCGGTCACCGCGCGCGCCCCGCCGCGTGCAGCGTAAAGCGAGAAGCCGCCGGAAAAACTGAAGGCGTTCAGGACTTCCCGTCCGCGCGCGAGTGATTCGACCTGGCGGCGGTTTTCGCGCTGGTCGAGGAAGAATCCGGTCTTCTGCCCGCGCAGCGCGTCGGCCTCGAAGCGCAGGCCGTTCTCTTGAAAAATCACGACGCCATTCAACGCGCTGCCGTGAATGACCATTCCGTCGCGCAACTGAAACTGCGCCTCGGCCAGCGGCTGTATGTTGCGGCTCAACCGCAGCACCAGCCGTTCGCACGAAAGCGCGTTCGTCAGCAGGCTCTTGAGCTCCTCGATTCGGGGCAGCCACGCGGCGGTGTAAATTTTCAACACCAGCGTCGTGTCGTAGCGATCCAGCACAAGGCCGGGCCAGCCGTCGCTCTCGCCGTTGATCCAGCGGTGGCCGGTGGTCTGTGCGTCAAACAAGCCCGCGCGGCGGGCCAGCGTGCGGTCGAGCCGGGCGCGCCACCACGCGGCGTCAATTTTCTCCGGCTTGCCCGCGAGCAGCACGCGCACGCGGATCGGTGAGTCGGGATCGAACAAGCCCATCGCGAGGAAGCGGTCTTTCTTGTCGTAAATCGCGGCGAGTTCGCCGAGCCGCCCGGGGCGGTTTTCCTCGCGGATGCTGTCCGAGTAGACCCACGGATGGCCGGAGCGCACATGGCCCTCCGCCGCCGGGCGGATCCGCAGGCGCAGCAGGCCGGAGGCGGGCTTCGGCGCGGAGGGCGCGGGTGTTTCGTGGGAGGCGGACACGCGCCGACGCTAACGGGTCGGGGTGACCTTGTCCATTTCCGGCGGTAGCGCTACCGGCGTGCCCGCCCGGTGGCCGGATGCTGCCGGTGGTGGCGCACAACCGTGACACGGATGCCGCCGGGAATTTCGCGGAAGAGAAAATGATAGGGAAACCGCTTCAGGTTGACTCGGCGCCGGGTTGGCCCCTCGAAGTGAAAGCGTTGCGGATTGGTGGCGGCAAGGCGGATGAAGGAGTTCAACTCGTCCCAGAACTCGTTGCCCAGCCGATCATTGATGGCATCGTAATGGCGCAGGATCCGGGAGACGTCGCGCTGGACGTCCGGGTGGTAGACCACCTTCATCGTCCGCGTTCCCGCTCGACGCGGCGGATGAATTCCTCGTGCGAAATCGCCGCCACCCGCCCCGATTCCAGATCCTGCTCGCGCCGCTCCACTTCGTCATCGGAGACATCCATGCCCGGCGGCGGCAGGGTGTCGAGAAGTTTGGCGGCCAGCGAGGCGCGATCACGATCGGGAAGCGCCAATACCTCCTGCTCAATTTCCACAAGTTTCATGGGTGGGAAGATACCCGGGCGATCCCGGTCGCGCAACATCCCACATCGGGCACGGACGCGGCTTTGGCGCTCCGGCAGGTGGCATCATCCCAGTTCGATGGCGAACATAAAATTCCCCTTTTATTCAGCCGCCGCGCCGGTATGGTCTGCGGGCGATTGACTCGCGGCGTTTCTCACAATTCGGCCCGGATGGCGATGAGAACGCTCTGGACACTTGGTTTTATGCCTTTGGCAAGCAGACATGGACGCGGCACACATTAGAAATTTCAGCATCATCGCCCACATTGACCACGGGAAGACGACGCTCTCCGACCGGCTGCTGCACCGCACCGGCACGGTGGCGACGCGCGACATGGAGGACCAGCTTCTCGACGCGATGGATCTCGAACGCGAGCGCGGCATCACCATCAAGGCGCACCCGGTCACGATGTATTACACGGCCAAGAACGGCGAAGAGTATGAGCTGAACCTCATTGATACGCCGGGCCACGTGGATTTCGCGTATGAAGTCTCGCGCTCGCTCTCGGCCTGTGAGGGCGCGCTGCTGATCGTGGACGCCGCGCAGGGCGTCGAGGCGCAGACGGTGGCGAACGTCCACCTCGCAACGAAGCAGAACCTCGAAATCATCCCGGTCATCAACAAGATTGACCTCCCGCACGCGGACATCCCGCTGGCCCGGCGGCAGCTCGAGGACATCCTCGCCATCCCCGGCGACACGGCGGTGCTCGCCAGCGCGAAGGAAGGCATCGGCATCGAGGAAATCCTGGAGGCGATTGTGGCGCGCATCCCCGCGCCGAAGCCGACGAACGTGCCGTCGTTGCAGGGGCTGATTTTCGATTCGTTTTTTGACACTTACAAGGGCGTGGTTATCCTCGTGCGCGTGATGAACGGCGAGCTTCGTGCCGGCACTCAAGTCAAGTTGTTGCACTCCGGCAAGACCGTCGAGGTGAAGGAAGTCGGGTCGTTCCGTCCGAAGCCCTACACGCGCGACAAACTCACTGTGGGCGAGACGGGCTACTTCACGGCGAACATCAAGACGCCGCGCGAGGTCAAGGTGGGCGACACCATCACCGACCCGCGCCAGCCCGCGCCGGAGCTGCCGGGCTTCCAGGAAATTCACCCGATGGTGTTCAGCGGCATCTACCCCATCAACACCGCCGACTATGAGGCGCTGAAGGTGGCCATCGCCAAGCTCCAGTTGAACGACTCGGCGCTCACGTTCCAGACGGAAAGCTCGGCGGCGCTCGGCTTTGGCCTGCGCTGCGGCTTCCTCGGCCTGCTGCACATGGAAATCGTGCAGGAACGGCTGCGGCGCGAGTTCGACATGGACATCATCGCCACCTATCCGAGCGTGGTCTACAAGGTGAAGATGACCGACGGCGAGATGAAGGAAGTGGACAACCCCGCGTTCCTGCCGGACGTGACCTACATCGAGGAAATCCAGGAGCCGATGGTGAAGGCCTTCGCCATCTGCCCGAACGACAACATCGGCGACATCATGTCGCTGATTAAGGAAAAGCGCGGCGACATCCAGCACACCGAGACGCTCGACGCCCGCCGCGTGATGCTTACGGCGAAGATGCCGCTCAACGAAATCCTGATTGATTTCCATGACCGCATCAAATCCATCACGCGCGGCTACGGCTCGATGGATTACGAGCCGATTGGATACGAGGCCAGTGCCATGGTGAAGCTCGACATGCTCGTCAACGGCGAGGTGATGGACGCCTTCTCCTGCCTCGTGCATCGCGACAAGGCCGAGTCACGGGGCCGCGCGCTGGCGTCGAAATTGAAGGACGTGATTCCCAAGCAGCAATATGGCGTCGCCATCCAGGCGGCCATCGGCGGGAAAATCATCGCCCGCGAGAGCGTCGGCGCGATGCGCAAGGACGTGACCGCGAAATGCTACGGCGGCGACATCTCGCGCAAGCGCAAGCTGCTCGAAAAACAGAAGGAAGGCAAAAAGCGCATGAAGTCGTTCGGCTCCGTGAACATCCCGCAGGAGGCGTTCATCGAGGTGCTGAAGGCGTGAGAAACTTCGGCTACGCAAGATTCGCAACAAACGCGGGCTTGCCGCTGAAGGATTAACTGCTAGTTTTTTCCCATGAGCTACAAGACGCTCGAAGTAACCTTGGACAATGGCCGCGTGCTTCCCTGCGGCCCGGAAATGCTGCCCGCCAACGCGCACGCGCTGCTGACCCTGCTGGATTCCAGCGCGCCGCCCGCCGCCCGGACTTGCGGCGAACTGGCCGAACGCTGGGGCGGACTGGACCGGCTGCCATCCGACGAAGGCTGTGCCTTTGCGGATGACCTTGCACAAGCCCGCGCCAGCCTGCCGCCGATGAAATCCGCATGGGATTGATCCTCGACAGCTCCCTGCTGATTGCCGACGAACGGGGCCGGTTCGACATGGCGGGTTTTCTCCGGCAATTCTCCGGCCTGCAACCGGTCATTGCCGCCATCACCGCCTCCGAACTGTTGCACGGCGTCGAACGCGCGCGGGACGCCGCCCGCAAAGCGCGCCGGCAGCGCCACGTCGAGCAAGTCCTCGCCGCCGTTTCCATCCAGCCGTTCGATCTGGCCCAGGCGCGTGTTCACGCCCGCATCTGGGCGGAACTGGAAGCGCGCGGAGAGATGATCGGCCCGCATGACTTGCTGATTGCGGCGGCGGGTTTGGCGCTCGGCCACGAAGTCGCCACCCTCAACCTTCAGGAATTTCAACGCGTCGCCGGACTCAAAGTGGTGGATGCCACGCCATTTCGCCGGGACTGAAGACGCGACTGTGACACTCGACAAATTATGAATTTCCGCTGGTTCATCTCCCGCGCCGTCCGGCAGGCCTCGGACATGCGCAGCCACGTCCAAAAACTTCTGAACGCCCAGCGCGACATCCTCGCGCCGCCCGCCGTCACCGCGCTGGAGGAAAGCCTGGCGGCGATGCGCGCCGCGATTGCGAGCGGGGCCAATGCCGCCGCGCTCAAGGCCGAGATGGACAAGCTCGAAGCCGCCGCGAACAAGTGGCTCAAGCCGTATCCCAGCCACAGCATCCGCGAGAACGTCGAGGTCATCCTCGTGGCGGTGGCGGTCGCGCTCGCGGTGCGGACGTTCTTCGTGCAGCCGTTCAAGATTCCCACCGGCTCGATGCAGCCGACGCTCTACGGCATCACGAGCGAAAATTACCGCAACCAGCCGGACGTGAAATTCCCGACGGGCGTGGCGCGCTTTGTGGACAGCTGGTTTCGCGGCACCACCTATTTTGACATCGTCTGCGAGGAGGACGGCGTTCTGACCTCCGTCGAGCCGCCGAAGCGCATCGCACCGTTTTTTCACCGGCAGAAATTCACGATCGGCTCCCGCGATTACACGATCTGGACTTCGCCCGAAAATGAAATCTTCGGTGGCCGGAACAACCGCAGCGGCGTGTCCCCCGGCCAGCCGTTCAAGAAGGGCGAGAGCATCCTGAAATTGAAGGTGATCGCCGGTGATCATCTTTTTGTGAACCGGCTCACCTACAATTTCCGCCCGCCCCGGCGCGGTGAAATCATCGTGTTCGAAACGCGCGGCATCCCCGACCTGCCGCAGGACCAGTTTTACATCAAGCGCATGGTCGCCCTCGGCGGCGAGCGCGTGCGCATTGGCGACGATCAACATCTGGTCATCAACGGCGAGCGGCTCGACGCCGCCACGCCGCACTTCGAGAATGTTTACTCGTTCCAAGGAGAACCAAAGGATAGCCATTATTCCGGGCATTTGAACGAGAAGATTTACACCCCGTATCGCAAGCCGGGCCATGGCCCAATTGCCCCGCTCTTCGACGACGGCGCGCAGGAGCGCACCCTACGGCCCCACCATTACCTCGTCATGGGCGACAACACGCTCAACAGCTACGACTCGCGCGCGTGGGGCGACTTCCCGCGCGAGAACGTGATCGGCAAATCCACCTTCGTCTACTGGCCCGTCAGCAGTCGCTTCGGCTGGAGCCACCGGTAGAAAACTACCACATCCGAATCCGATAGAACTGCTGCGGCGGACTGTTCGTCACCACGAACTCCACCTGGCCGACGCCGTTGGAGATAAGGACGGCGTTGGTCAGCGTCAGCCAGGGCGCGCCGTTCAAGTCCAAACATCCCTCGACCTCCAGGCTGGCCAGATCCCAGTCGTTGAGCGGCGCGCCGTTGAAATCCGTGAAGGACATCCGAAAGCGGCCGCCGCCGAGCGGCGTCAGGGGCAGCAGGCGCTGGGGGGCGCGCACCTGGAGGAAGGCGTCGCTGCTCGCCACGCGGTCGGCGGCGTTGACGGCCTCGACGCGGTAGTAGCCGGCGTTGGTTCGCTGCACGTTGGTCAGCGTCAGGATCGAGTTGGTCGCATTCGTGAGGACCTGGCCCTGGAACAGCCATTGGTAGGCCGGCGCGGGGTCGCCGGTGGCCGCCACGGTGAGGATGGCCGTCTCGCCCAGCGTGTTGGTCTGGCCCTGCGGTTGGGCCACGATCACCGGCGGCGAAGGCGGGAGACTGGCAGTGGCGACGTAGCCGGACACCGCGCCTCCCGCCGTGGTGAACAGGCCGCCCGCATACAGCCGTCCCGTGCCGCTGGTGATCAAGGCCTCGACCCAATGATCGGCCCCCGCCCCGAGCGCCGACCACGCGTCGCCGTCCCACACGGCCACGTGGCTGGCCGCGCCCCCGCCCGCCGTCGTGAACCGCCCGCCGGCATACAAACGGCCCGCGCCATCCAGCGCCAGCGCGTGGACATCGCCGTCCATTCCCGAACCGAGCGCCGACCACGCGTTTCCGTTCCACTTGGCCACGTAATTGACCGGGCCTTCGTCCGCCGTCAGAAACGCGCCGCCGGCGTAAAGATTGCCCGCGCCGTCCGCCACCAGCGCGCGGACGATGTAATCCATTCCCGATCCGAGCGGCGACCACGCGCTGCCATCCCACCTGGCCACGCCGCTCGCGTCGTTGCCGCCCGCCGTCGTGAAGCCGCCGCCCGCGTAGAGGTTGCCCGCGCCATCCACCGCGAGGGCATAGACGTAGTCGTCCACCCCCCCGCCGAGCGCCGACCATTTGACGCCGTTCCATTTGGCAACATGGTTTCCATTGATGCCGCCGGCGGTGCTGAAATCGCCGCCCGCAAAAAGGTTTCCCGCGCCGTCCACCGTCAGGGCAAGGACGCGGTCGTTCATCCCCGAACTCAAGGCCGACCACGCGCTGCCGTTCCACTTGGCGATGTATTTGGCGCTGACGCCGCCCGCCGTGGTGAACTCGCCGCCGGCATACACGTTGCCCGCCGCGTCCACGGCGAGGGCGAAAATGTTGCTGTTCATCCCCGCGCCCAGCGGCGACCACGCGCTGCCGTTCCATTTGGCCACACGGTTCGCCCCGCCGCCGCCCGCCGTGGTGAACCAGCCGCCAGCGTAAAGATTGCCGGCGGGATCAAGGGCCAGCGCAAAGAGGAAGTCGTTCATGCCCGCGCCCAGCGCCGACCACGCGCCGCCGTTCCACTGGCCGATCCGAAAGGCGCTGCCCCCGCCGGCGGTGGTGAACCAGCCGCCGGCAAATAAATTGCCCGTGCTGTCCAAGGCCAAAGCATAGACGCTGTCGTTCATGCCCGCGCCCAGCGGCGACCACGCGCCGCCGCTCCACCGCGCGCTGAAATTGGCGTTGCTCCCGCCCGCCGTGGTGAACGCGCCGCCC
>JACRJY010000066.1 GCA_016235585.1 Verrucomicrobiota bacterium
CCGGTGAGCATCGAGGAGCGCGAGGGATTGCAGACGGCCTGCTGGCAGTAGGCGCGGTCGAACTGGAGAGCGCGCTTGGCCAGCCGGTTGAGGTTCGGCGTGAGCGCGGGCGAGCCGTAGCTGGCGAGTTCGGGCCGGTAGTCGTCGGCCATGATGAACAGGACGTTTTGCTTTTCCGCCGCGACGGCGGCGAACGTGAGGGCGATGAGGACGGTGAGCGGCATGAATGGCATGGCGGCGATGAAAGCAGACGCGGCGCGGCAGGCAAAGTGGAAAAGAATAAGAAACCCCTCCCGGCGGCGGCGGAACCGGCTGGTGAGGGGGAGGGGCTTTTTCACCGTTGCTCGCCCGCTGGGAGGGCTTTCCCGTCTGCGGCGGCGTGACAACTCCAATGGCGGGACTCACGAGCCCGCCCTCGATCTGGCCTTGGGCTTCCCGCCGCCCGGGCCGAAGCAGCCAGTGGATTAAACTGCCGGCTAGACCGTTTCCCCCGCGAGGTAGCGCGGCATGAGGCGGACGGCGCGCGGCGCGGCGAAGCCCTGCTGCGCCAGTTGCATGGCCACGCGCGCCACGCGCCGCGCAAACTGCGCCGGGTCGCTCGTGTAACGTGCCATGCGCGGCACGACGAACTCCAGAAACGCATCGTCATCGCGCGAAACCACCGCCACCTCCTGCGGCACGCGCACGCCGCGCCGCGACAGGTGCGTGAGCGCCGTCAGCGCATGGCCGGAGCGGGCGACGATGAATCCGTCCACGGGCGGCGACGTTCCGAGGGCGGAATCCAGTTGGGCGCAGAGTCCCGCCACCGTGCCGTCGTGCCGGAGGATGCGCGATGCGGCGGGCTTCGTGGAACTGCGGGCCAGCGCCTCGCGAAAACCCTCCTCGCCCTCCCGGTCTCCCGCATAGCCGCCGTGCGGCAGCACGAGCGCGATGCGGGCGCAGCCGGCGGCGCACAGCAATCCGACGGCATGACGGCAGGCCGCGCGGTAATCCACGTCCACGGAGGGCAGCTTCACCTCCGGCACGCACGAGCCCGCGACGAGACAGGGCAGGCCGCGTTCCTGAAACCACCGCTGCATCACCTCGCTGGACAAATACAAAACCCATGCCGCCGCCGGCGCGCGCCGCACGAGGCTTTCCAGCGCGCGCGCCGGCCGGGGCGAATAAACGGTGCGGCTCACGTGCAGTTCGAGCGGGCAGCCGGCGGCGGCCAGTTGCTCGCGGAGTTCGTCCACCCAATGCATCACAAACGGTGGCATCGCCCGCAGCGGCACCGGGCTTAACATCGCCACCACGGAACGGGGCGCGCCCGCGGACTTCGCTCGCGGCTGGAGAATCCGCGTGGGCCGTCCGTGGGTTACTGCGAGCCGGCCTTCGCGCCGCAGTTGCTCCAGCGCGGCGCGCAGCGTCGGGCGGCTCACGCCCAAACGCGCGCACAGATTTCGTTCGCCGGGAAGTTCGCCGAACCACTGGCCGTGGTCGAGGGCGTCGCGCAGGAACTGCGCCGCCTGCGCGACGAGCGAGGCGCGTTGGGCGATCAGTCGCATAAGCCGCACGATGCCGCCGGGCTTCCTTGCTGGTCAACCGAAATGACCAGTTTGACAGGCTGGCGCGGCGGCGTCTGAATTCCCACATTGAACGCCGTTGCCCGTCTGCCTTGACCATGACCGCCCGATTTATCGCCCGCCTGTTTCTGGCCGCCGTGCTGCCGCTCACCGCGCGCGGAGCGGCACCGCTGTTCGAGACGACCCTGGTCTTTCCGAATGCGCCGAAGAACAAGCCGAACTATCGCATCCCGGCCATTCTTCAAGCTCCGAACGGCGACGTGCACCTCTTCGCCGAGAAGCGCAACGACGGCATCGGCGACATTGGCAACCACGACATTGTTTTCAAGCGCAGCCGCGACAAGGGGAGGACGTGGAGCGCCGAGCAGGTCATCTTCGACGACGAGGATCGCGTCTGCACTGACATCACCGTCGGGCGGGTGGGTGACAAGCTCTGGCTCCTTTTTTTGCGCGACAAAAAACAATACGCCCACTTCACCAGCACCGACAGCGGCGCCACGTGGCAGGGGCCGGTGATGATTCACGGGCAAGTTACGAAGCCTGAATGGGACAAACTTCAGGGCAAAGCCGACGAGGGGGCCGATCCGTCGAGTGCGGGACGTGGAGCCGCGTGGGCCAAAGGCTGGTCGCAGCGCTACGGCGTCGGCCCCGGCAACGCGATGATTCAGCTCCAGTTCGGCGCGAAGAAGGGCCGGCTCGTTGTTCCGGCACGCCATCGTGAGGACACGGGCAAAGGCCGGCTCCGCAGTTTCGCGCACACGTTCTTCAGCGATGACCGCGGCGCGACTTGGAAACTGGGCGGCAACATCGGCATGAATACCAGCGAATGTCAGTTGGTTGAGCTGGTGAACGGCGACGTGATGGTCATGTCGCGCAACGAAAGCTCCGAGGATTCGCCCGACAACCTGCGCCACTTGAGCGCCATCAGCCGCGACGGCGGCGAGACGTGGGGATCGGTGCGCCGCGCCGAGGAACTCATCACGCCCCGCTGCCACGGCGCGACGGAGAGGTTCACGCTCGCGTCAACTCACGGCAAGAATCGCCTGCTGTTCTCCAGTCCCGCGTCGCCGTTCCGCCAGAAGGAACATCCCTACGGCCGCTACAATCTCACGGTGCGCTTGAGCTACGACGAGGGCGCGACGTGGGCCGCCGGCAAGACGATCTGGCCGCACCCCGCCTCCTACTCGGACCTCGTGGTGCTCGACGACCTGACCATCGGCTTCATCTACGAGCGCGCCGACAAGGGCAGCACGCACTACTGGGATGAACTTCACTTCGCGCGTTTCAATCTTGAATGGCTCACCGCCGGGCGCGATTCTGTTTCAACCGCCAAATGAAAACCTTGATGAACCCCGCACTCCGCAATTTCACTTGTCTGCTGGCTGTCGTGGCCGCGCCATGGCTCGCAAACTTCAGCGCCCGCGCCGCCGCGCCGTTCCTCGAAAAGCTCGACCTGTTCACCGTGGGCGACGACCCGGCCTTCAAGGTCTATCACATCCCCGGCATCGTCGTGACGGCCAGGGGCACGGTGCTGGCGTGGTGCGAGGCGCGCAAGAAGGGCGGCGACTGGGATGACATCAAGATTCTTCTGCGCCGCTCGACCGACGACGGCAAAACGTGGAGCGCGCCCAAAAGCATCGCCGACGTGCCGGGGCCGAAGACGAAGAATCCGTTCGCGCTGCGGATCAAAAACGTGAACACCAACGACCTGACCTACAACAACCCCGTGCTTATCGCCGACCGCGACGGCACGGTGCACATGGTCTTCTGCCTCGAATATATGAGGTGCTTCTACCAGCGCAGCACGGACGACGGCGTGAGCTGGGGCCAGCCAGTGGAAATCACGGCGACGTTCGAGAAGTTTCGCAACCGCCAGGACGACACGGCGGATACCGCCGACGGTTCCGCCGCCGCCCGGCGGCGGCTCCAGCAATACGACTGGAAAGTCCTCGCCACCGGCCCCGACCACAGCATCCAGCTCCGCACGGGCCGGCTCGTCGTGCCCGTGTGGCTCTCGACCGGCACCGGCGGCAACGCGCATCGCCCGTCCGTGACCGCGACGATCTACAGCGACGACAAGGGAAAGACCTGGCACGCGGGCGAAATTGCGGTGCCGAACACGGACGACTGGATCAACCCCAACGAGACCGTCGCCATCGAACTCGCCGATGGCCGCTTGATGCTCAATGTCCGCAACGAATCCAAGACGCACCGCCGCCTCGTCGTTACGAGCAAGGATGGCGCGACCGGCTGGAGCACGCCGAAGTTTGATGACGCGCTGCTGGAGCCGATCTGCATGGGCGGCATTGTTCGTTACTCCACGGAAAAGATCGGCGGCAGGAACCGCATCCTGTTCTCCAACCCACACAACCTCGAACGCGCCGACGGCAAGGCCGAGCCGGGCAAAAACCGCGACCGCAAGAACGTCTCCGTGAAAATCAGCTACGACGAGGGCCGGACATGGGCGGCGAACAAGACGGTTGAAGCTGGCTGGAGCGCCTACAGCGACCTCGCCGTCACGAAGGCCGGCACCATTCTTTGCTTCTATGGCCGCGCGGACAAACCGAACTTCGCCGGCGACGCCCTCCGGCTCGCGCGCTTCAACCTTGAGTGGCTGACGGACGGAAAGGATTCGCCGAAGTGAAACGTCTGCTGTTTTTCGCCCTATTGGTGGCGGTCGCCACGCACGGCTTCGCCGCCACGCCGATGCTGGAGAAGATTGACCTTTTCCACGCCCAGCAGGACGGCTACGCGCTCTACCGCATCCCCGGCATCGTGGTGACGAAGCGCGGCACCGTGCTTGCCTACTGCGAGGCGCGCGTCACCGGCAAGAGCGACTGGGACGCCATTGACATCCTGCTGCGCCGCTCGACCGACGGTGGGAAGACGTGGTCGCCGCGCGTCAAAATCGCCGACGTGCCCGGCCCGAAGGCGAAGAACCCCGCCGCGCTGGAGAACGACAAGAAGGCTGATGCGCGTGACGTGACCTACAACAATCCTGTCGCCATCCCCGATGCGAACGGCGCGGTGCATTTCCTTTTCTGCCTCGAATACGCGCGCTGCTTTTACCTCCGCAGCGACGATGACGGCGTGACTTTTTCCAGGCCGGTTGAAATCACCGCCACGTTTGAAAAGTTCCGGCCCGAATCCAACTGGCGCGTACTCGCCACCGGCCCGGCGCATGGCATCCAGCTCCAGAACGGGCGGCTGGTCGTCCCCGTCTGGCTCTCGCCCGGCACGGAGAGCAACGGCCACAAGCCCTCCGTCAACTCCGTCATCTACAGCGACGACCACGGGCGCACCTGGCAGCGCGGCGACATCGCGGTGCCAAACACCGGGGAGACGCCCAACGCCAGCGAAACCGTCGTCGTGCAGCTCGCCGATGGCCGCGTGATGCTCAACGCGCGCACCCACGCCGCCGCGCATCGCCGCGTTGTCACGACGAGCATGGACGGAGCGACGCGCTGGGCCAAACCGCGCCTCGACGACGCGCTGCTGGAACCGGTGTGCATGGCCAGCATCGTGCGGCTTTCGGCGAAGCCGGCGGCGGACAAGAATCGGATTCTCTTTGCCAACCCGCACAACTTGGAGGCTGTGGGCAACAACAAGCGCAGGAATCTTTCCGTCAAGTTGAGCTACGACGAGGGCGCGACGTGGGCGGTGAACAAAAGTCTGGAGCCCGGCAACAGCGCCTACAGCGACCTCGCGGTTCTCCCCGACGGAACCATTCTCTGCTTCTACGAACGCGGCGGCGAGACGGACAACGACCCGAAGACGCGCTCGCAATACGCCTTCCTTACTGTCGCCCGCTTCAACCTCGCATGGCTGACGGAAGGCAAAGATGCATTGAAATGAAACTCCCGCTCGCTATTGCCCTCTCACTGGCAGTCGCCGCTGAAGCGGGCAGCGCGCCGTCGGTGCCGGATTTCGGCATCATGCTCAACGACGATGGCGGTCAATCTTTCACCGACCTTGATCCCAAGCGATCAGAGGCGGCGTTGCGCGTGAAGATTCGTTCGCTGGAAGGCACGGCGGTCAGGACGCTGATCTATCAAGTGGTGGCCGGCTCGGAGATCGCACTCTACCCGACCAAAGTGGGGAGCATGTGGGGCTGGCGCAAGGCACCGGGCGAGAGCGCGTCGCCGTGGAACCAGCAGATGCCGTTTCTCCGCGCGGCGGTGACCAACGGTCTGGATGCCGGACGCACTGCCGGCGAGGAGGCGCGGGCGATGGGCCTGCGCTTCATGCCCGGCTACCGGATGAACGACGCGCATTTTTCCAGCAAGCCGTTCGATCATCCGGCGACCGGGCGGTTCTGGATCGAGAACCACGAGCGTTTCAAAATCGGCAGCGCGCCCAGCGAGCGAATGCGGTTTGTCGCCAACCTGCTCGACTACAGCCACACCGAGGTGCGGGCGCACCGGCTGGGGATTGTGCGCGAGATCATCGGGCGCTACGCGGACATCATGGATGGCGTGCAACTGGATTTCATGCGTCAGCCGTATCTGTTTCCGCCCGGCACCGGCGAGGCGCGGCGGGATTTGATGACGGAGTTCATCGCGCAGGTGCGCGCGAAACTGGACGAGGCGGGCAAGCAACAAGGCCGGTTCCTTTGCCTCAGCGTGCGGGTGCCGCCCACGTTGCAAGGCTGCCGTTGGGCCGGCCTTGATGTGAAAGCTTGGCTTGATCGGCGCTTGGTCAACGTGCTCGTGCTCTCGCCGGCCATGACGCTCGCGCACGACATGCCAGTGGATGAATTCGTGGCGCTCGCTGAACCAACGGGCGCGAAAGTATATCCGGCGGTGTTTCGTCACACGCCATTCATCTGGCCGTTCACCACCGAGCCGACCGCAGACAGCTACCGTCGCAGTCCCAGCCACATCGTGACCGCCGCGCAGGTGCGTGGTGCCGCGCTGAACTACCTGCCGATGGGCGCCGCCGGCTTTGAGTTGTTTAACTTCAACCTGCCGCCTGCCCAGTTCACGCTCGACGCCATTGCGGCGCTGGCCAATCCGCGCAACGGGCAGAGGATTTACGCCATCACCCAGGCCTACGCCTCGGATCGCGAGGACACCGAGTATCGTAAACAGATTCCGGTCGCACTCTCGCCCGCTTCACCCGCCGAGCTGACGTTGATCGTCGGCGAAGATCTCACCGGGCGCGACTTGTGCAACCAGACGCACGCCGCGCTGCGACTTGGCCTGCACGGTTTGGGCAAACAGCAGCCGAACCTCCGCATCGAGATCAATGGTCGTCCGATCTACGATGGCCCGGTCGCCCAAATCGCCACGCCAGTGTCGGGCCGCGAATCGCAGCCCAGCAGGCTCAATCCGCCGCGTGTCGAGACCTACCTGCAAGTGCGCGTGACCGACGGCGCGGTCTTCCGCGCGGGCCGCAACAAGCTGAGTCTGCGTCTCCAAGCACCGGACGCCCGCACAAAAGTCCAAGTTGTCGAAGCGCAACTCACCGTGCTGGATGGCGGATGAGCCACGCTGAAAATGAACCTTTACCCATGAATGACGAACTTGCATCGAACCGGGTCGGCTGGTGGCTGCCGATGCTGGTGTTCCTCGTCGCGGACGGTGGACTGCCCCTCCGGTCACAGGAGCAGGTGAAGACCATGCTCAAGATCGAGCGCAGCACCGTGCTCACCAGCGCGGGCGACTATCACTGGTCGCAATCGCGCGCGGCCTTGATGCCCGGCCACCCGGCGCGGGTCATCATCACCACACAGGAAATTGAAAAACTCGGCTCGCATGGCTACCGCGACCTCTTCGTCACGGAGACCACCGATGGCGCGAAGACATGGAGCGCGCCGCAGCGCATCGAGAGTCTGCGCCGCGCGCGCGGAGCGGATGGCGTCGAGCGCGTGTTTGGTGATGTTTGCCCGCAGTGGCACCACGCCACTCGCACGCTGCTGGCCACGGGCAAGACGTTTGGCTTTCTCGCCAACGCGAATGACAGCAAGGCCAAGGACGACCGCTCGATGGAAAGAGTCGCCTACGCCGTGTATTCGCCCGCGAAGCAGCAGTGGAGCGGCATGAAAATCATGGCGATGCCGGAGAAGGATCACGCGGGGCAGACGATCCTCGAACCAAACGCCGGCTGCAATCAGCGCTGGGATTTGCCGAATGGCGACGTGCTGTTGCCCGTCCGCTACCGCAAAGACCCGAAGAGCCGTGTCTACACCACCATCGTCGCGCGTTGCACCTTCGATGGCGAGACGCTCACCTACCGCGAGCACGGCTCGGAGTTCAACGTCCCGAAGCCGCGCGGTTTGTATGAGCCGTCCGTCTGCGGTTTTCAGGGCCACTACTTCCTCACGATGCGCGCGGAGGAAACCGGCTACGTCGCGCGCGGCAAGGACGGCATCCACTACGAACCGGTTGTCGAGTGGAAGTTCGACGACGACCAGCCGCTCGGCAGCGCCAACGCGCAGCAGCATTGGATCACGCACAGCGACGCGCTCTACCTGATCTACTCGCGGCGCGGCGCGAACAACGACCACGTCTTCCGCAACCGCGCCCCGTTGTTCATCGCGCGCGTGGATCCGGAGCGCCTGTGCGTGCTGCGCGCCACCGAGCAGATTCTGATGCCGGAGACGGGCCTCGATCTCGCGGGCGGTTTCGCGCCCGTGAATGTGAGCGCCAACGAAACGTGGGTCATCAGTTCCGAAATGGCCTTCCCCAAGGAGCGGAGCGCCGAGCCGAACCGCGTGCTGCTCGCCAGGATCATCTGGGCTGCGCCGAACAAACTTTTCGCGGCCCCGAAGCCCGCCGCGCGCTGACCGTCACCGTGAACACTCTCGATATTATTCAGTCCCGCCGCGCTGGCCGCGCCTTGGTTTTCATCGCGCTCTTCTGCGCCGCCTCGGCCCGCGCCGACGTAAAGCTGCCCGCCGTTTTTTCCGACCGCATGGTGTTGCAGGCGGCCGCCGCCGTGGCGGTGTGGGGCTGGGCCGAGGCGGGCGAAGCGGTGACGGTGTCAATCTCCGGCCAGTCCATAAGCACGCGGGCCGGGGCCGACGGCAGGTGGAAGGTGAAGCTCGACAAGCTGAAGCCGTCGGGCGAATCCCAGACGCTGACGGTGAAGGGGAAAAACTCGCTCACGGTGAAGGACGTGCTCATCGGCGAAGTCTGGCTCGCATCCGGGCAGTCAAACATGGAGATGCAGCTCAAGGGCCTGCACGGCGCGGTGGATCGTGCGGACGAGGAAATCGCGGCGGCGAAGTTCCCGCAGATTCGGATGTTCGTTCACGACACGCCCTTCGACATCTACGCGCTCGCCGTCCCGCCGTCGGAGCCGCTCGTGGACCGGCCGGGCCAATGGCGGGTGTGCTCGCCGCAGACGGCGGCGGAGTTTTCCGCCATCGGCTATTTTTTCGCGCGCGATTTGCACCGGCAGCTCGGCGTGCCGGTCGGCATCTTGAGCGCTCCGGTCGGCGGCACGCCAATCGAGGCTTGGGCGACTCTTGAAGCGCAGCAGGCCGTGCCAGCGTTCAGGCTGTTGCTCGACGACTGGCAGAAACGGACGGCGAACTTCGAGCCGGAGCGCGAGCAGAAAGATTTTCTGGATAAGAAAAGGGTCTGGCTGAAGCAGCGCGCCGTCGCGACCAAGAAAGGCGAGACCGCGCCCAAAGCGCCGTCGCCATACAAGAATCTCCAGGTGATGCGGCCCGGCGGCTTGTTCAACGGCGTCATCGCGCCGCTCGCGCCCTACACGATTCGCGGCTGCATCTGGTATCAGGGCGAGCGCAATGCCGCGGGGCCGTTCTCGGGGCTTTACGGCGCGCAGTTGCGCACGCTCATCGCCGACTGGCGCGTGCGCTGGGGCGACGAGTTTTATTTCGCGTGGTTCCAATTGCCGCGATTCGGAAAAGAGCAGCGGCTGCCGAGCGAACCCACCGGCTGGGGCGTCGCCGTCCGCGACGAAATGCGCAAGACGCTCTCGGTCCCTCACACCGGCATGGCGATCACGATTGATCTCGGCGGCGAAAAGGACGGCCACCCGACGAACAAGGCCGATTTCGCCGCGCGCCTTTCGCCGTTGGTGCTCCACGATGTTTATGCCAAGAACATCCCCATCCGATCCGGCCCGCTCTTCCGCACCGCGCAGCGCGACGGCGACAAAATGGTGCTGACCTTCGACCACGCGAGCGGGATCAAAGCCCCGGCGGGCGAGCTTCAAGGCTTCGCCATCGCCGGCAGCGACCAGAAGTTCGTCTGGGCCAGGGCGCGGATTGACGGCGGAAAAGTCGTCCTCTGGAGCGAATCGGTGCAAGAACCTGCCGCCGTGCGTTACGGCTGGGCGGCAAATCCCAAGTGCAATCTCATCAACGGCGCAGGCTTGCCAGCGTCGCCGTTTCGGACTGATGATTGGAAATAGATTTCACCGCCGCGCAAACATATTACCAATGAACCCTCAACGCACCCTCACCCACTCCGACCTCCTCCAACTCAAACGCTGGAACACGCCGACCATCTACAACGGCTGGGAGCAGATCACCAAACGCAACCCCGCCGCCGACGCGTTCAACCTCGAGGAGACGCGCGACTTCATGCCGCAGATGGGGCCGATGGTCGGCTACGCGGTCACCGTCGTCATCGAGCCGAGCAACAAGAAGCATCGTGAGACGAATCTGAACGGCTGGGCTGAATATCGCCGCTACATCGCGAGCGTGCCGGGGCCGAAGATCGTGGTCGTGCAGGATCTCGACAAACCGCGCGTCGTCGGCTCGTTGTGGGGCGAGGTCAGCAGCAACATGCACCGCTCGCTCGGTTGCGTCGGCACCATCGCCGACGGCGCGATTCGCGATCTTGATGAGATGACCAACGCCGGGTTCAAGGCGCTTGCGCGGCGGCTCTGCGTCGGCCATGCGTTCGTCGCGCCGGTGCGGTTCGGCTGCGAGGTCGAAGTGTTCGGACGCAAGGTCGCGCCCGGCGATTTGATTCACGCGGACAAGCACGGTTTCCTCGTCATCGCGCCCGAGGAGCAAGCCGGCATCCTTGAAGCCGCGCGGTTCATGGACAGCAACGAGTGCAACACCGTCATCCCCGCCGCGCGCGACACGGCGGGCCGGAGCAGCGAGGAAGTGCTCGCGAACCTCGACCACGCCGTCGCCCAGTTCAGCCAGAACGTGAAGGCGAAATTCAAACGCGAGGGTGAATGGTGAAATCAATTCTGGCAGCAGCCGGCGTGAGGAGGCTCACTTTTTTCATGGTGAGGAATTCGGAGCCTCCTTACGTCGGCTGCCACCTGCGAAGGAAAGCATGAGCCGCCTCGCCCTTCTCCTCACGCTGACCGTGGTCGCGGCGTGCTCCGCCGCCGAGCCGATCGAGGTGCTCGCGACCAAGAGCGGCCTGCGCTTCGGCATCTGGCCGAAGCGACCGGAGAAGCCCGCGCCCACGATGTTCGTCCTCTCCGGCAAACTGGAGGACACGCTTGGCTCCACCTACTTCCGCCAGGCCGGCGAGTTTCTCGCAAAGGACGGCTGGCTGCTCGTCTCGGTGGACTTGCCCTCGCACGGACAGGAGATGCGGCCCAAAGGCGACAGCGGCCTCGGCGGCTGGCGCGCGCGCATCAACAACGGCGAGGATCCGGTGGCGGACGTGACGGGCCGTTTGAGCAGGGTGCTGGATCATCTGCTGACGGAGAAGCTCGCTGATTCCGAGCGCATCGCGGCGCTCGGCACGTCGCGCGGGGGATTCGTGGCGTTCCATTTCGCGGCGGCGGACAAGCGGGTTAAGTGCGCGGCGGGCTTTGCGCCGGTCACGGACCTCGCGGCGCTCTCGGAATTTCGCTTCGCAGAGACGAATGCGCTCGTGCAACGCCTCGCACTCGAACGCCACGCCGACGCGCTCGCCGGCCGCGCGTTGTGGCTGGTCATCGGTGATCGCGACGCGCGCGTGAGCACGGACGCGGCGATTCGTTTCGCGCGGCACGTCACGGCGGTGTCGCTGGAGAAAAAGCTGCCGGCGCTGGTGGAGTTGCACGTTGTCTCCGAGCCGAAGGGCCATACGGTTCCTGCCGGCTATGCGGAGAAGGCGGCGGAGTGGTTCAGGAAACAATTTCCAGAGAAGCGATGACCTTGTTGCCCTGTGCCTCGGAATGCGCGCCAGCGTCTTGGAGTGCGGCGGCCCTCCGCCGCTTTTGCACGCCGCGCCGACCCAAAAGCGCCAGAGGACTGGCGCAGTCCAAGACGCTCGCGCGTGTCCAAGTGCGGCACTCCCTTCCATGAAAATCACCGATGTCCGCACCATCCTGCTGACCGGCCCCTACAGCAACGATCCCTACATCTGCGCGTCGCGGCCGCGGCGGAGCGCGGCGTTCATCGAGATTCACACGGATGGCGGACTGACCGGCTGGGGCGAAACGTATGCGGGATATTTTTTCCCCGAGTCGGTGCCGGGCGTGGTGGAGTTTTTCAAACCGATCCTTGTCGGGCAATCGCCGGACGACGTGGAGGTGCTGTGGCAGCGGATGTATCGCTGCGGGAATTACTGGTGCCGCGTCGGGCTGGGCGTCGCGATCATGAATGGCATCGAGGCCGCGCTTTGGGATCTGCGCGGGAAGATGCACGGCGTGCCGGTGCATCAACTGCTCGGCGGGTGCAAGCACGCGCGCCTGCCCTGTTACGCCTCGGGCGGGCCGAGCAATTATCCGAAGGACCAGCTTGCGGCGAAGCTCGACTTCTATCTCGGCCTCGGCTTTCGCGGCGTGAAAATCGCCACCGGCTCGCTGACGAAGGGACGCGGCTGGCACATGCCGCTCGACCCGAAGGAGGCGGCGGACTTCGAGGCGGACAAGCTGACGTTCGCGCGCGCCCACGTCGGCAAGGACGTGCGCCTGATGCTCGACGGTCACATGGGCAACAACCCCGACACAACGTGGTCGCTCGGAACCGCGCGCGCGGTGATGAAGGCGGTCGAGCCGTTCAATTTGTTTTTCTTCGAGGAGCCGCTGCACTACACCGACCCGTGGGGATATGCGGAGTTGTGCCGCGAGACCACGGTGCCCATCGCCGGCGGCGAGGTGCTGACGGCGGCCTACGAATGGCGCGTGTTCGCCGAGGCGAATGCGTTCGACATCGGCCAGCCCGACGCGGCCTACACTGGCGGCCTTGGCGAGTTCATGCGCGTGGCGGCGATGATGGAGAAGCGCGGACGCAAGGTGGCCACGCACGCGGCCGGCGCGGGCGGGGCGTTGATGCAGAACCTCCATTGCGGCTTCGCGTGCGCGAACACGGTCATCTGCGAAATCCTCCCCGCGCTCGGCGGCATCCATCTCGACATCGCGCGCGACTTCCATTTTGAAAATGGCGACGTGCTGCCGCCGCAACTACCCGGCCTCGGCATCACGCTCACCGATGACATCAAGAACCGCTATCCGTTCGTGCCCGGCAGCGGCGAGTTCAACAGCGTGCCGGGCAAGGTGCTGGTGGATTGAGCATGAGATGGGACATGACAGAAAGAAGGGGACAGAAAAAAGGGTTTTTTTCTGTCAGTGTTCTTTCTGTCAGCATCGGACGCAGTTGAACGAACGGATGACCAACGATGCCGCACATCCTCATTGATATCCGCGTCAAGCCCGAGGCGTTGCACCGGCTCGAAGCGCTGCCGGGCGCGCGCGTGACGTGCGTCGGGCCGCACTGCGAACCACACGAGTTGCCCGCTGAACTCATCCGCGACGTGGACGCGCTTGTGTGTCTGCTGCCGCCGCAGAATTTCACCGAGATGCGGACGCTGAAATTCATCCAGCTCTCCTCGGCCGGCTTTGCGCAGCTTTACAAGCTCGACCTCATGCGGCGCGGCGTGCGCGCGTGCAATGCCCGCGGCGTCTATGACACGGCCATCGCCGAGTGGAGCATCGCGATGATGGTGAACCTCGGGCGCGACTTGCGCGGGATGATCCGCAACCAGGAGCGCGGCCACTGGGAACGCGCGCCGCGCTTCGCCAGCGAGATTCGCGGCAGTGTGCTCGGCATCTGGGGCTACGGAGGCATCGGGCGCGAGACAGCGCGGTTGGCGAAGGCGCTTGGCCTCACCGTTCACGCGCTCACGCGCCGGGGAATCGGGCCACGCGATAATCTCTACCGCGTGCCCGGCACCGGCGACTCCGACGGCAAGCTGCCGGATCGGGTGTTCACCGCCGGACAGGAAGAGAAGTTTCTGCGCGGCCTGGATTTTCTCGTGCTCGCGATGCCGCACACGCCGGCGAACACCGGCATCATCGGCGAGCGCGAATTGCACGCGCTCAAGCCCACGGCGTTCCTGCTCAACCCGGCGCGCGGCGCGCTCGTGCGGGAGGCGGCGCTCGTCCGCGCGCTGGAGGAAAGATGGTTCGCCGGCGCCGCGCTCGACACGCACTTCCATTATCCGATGCCGCCGGCGCACCCGTTGTGGAGGATGCCGAACGTGATCCTGACCCCGCACATTTCCGGCTCCGACATGGGGCCGCATTTCCTCGACCGAATGTGGGACATCGTGCTGCACAATGTGAAAAACATTTTCGCCGGCAAACCGCTGTGGAATGAACTCACGGCGGACGAACTGAATGAGCGCAAACCATGAAAACCAATAGACGAACTCTCTTCCCCTGCGTCGCGGCTCTCACCGTGACTTTTCTCTGCGCCGCCCCCGCCGCCGAGCCGAAGCCCGTCCTCGCCAAGGGGCGCACGCTCGTCTTCGCGGACGACCACGACATTCTCTACCGCTCCGGCACGCGGCGCGTGCTGCATCCGCCGACCAAGCATCCGCAGAATCCGCTCATCACCGAAGACAAGCCGTGGGAACTGGCCATCGGCTGGGTGAGCGTGCATCGCGACGCAAAGACGGGGAAATATCAGCTCTGGTATCAGGCCTACGCGGGCAAGCGCGCGCAGTTGAAGACGCACGAGTGCACCGTGGCCTACGCCGAGTCGGACGACGGGATCACGTTCACCAAGCCCAACCTCGGCCTGTTCGATTTCAACGGCGACAGGAGCAACAACATCGTCCTGATCGGCAGTGGCGTTTATGGCGACCGCTATTGCAACTCGGTCATCGTGGACGCGGCCGATCCGGATCCCAATCGCCGCTACAAGATGGCGTTCAGCGATTGGTCGGTGGACGACAAGGGCGAGTATTGGGTCGGCATGCACGTCGCGTTTTCGCCCGACGGCATCCGCTGGACGAAGCATCCCGGGCCGCCGCTTCATCGTTCCTTCTACGGGGCGAAGCAGGTCCAGCCGCCCCTGCTCGGCGAGAATCCCTACGGCGAAACCAAGCTGCCCGACGGTCGTGTCCGCCGCCGCGCGCTGCTGCCGCTCACGCACTCCGACGCGGCGGATGTGATCTACGACCCGAAGCGCAAGGCGTTCGTGATCTACGGCAAGATGTGGATTGACGGCCCGGACGGCGGCATGGGCTGGAAACACGCGATGGGCCGCAGCGAGAGCAAGGATTTCCTGAACTGGTCCAAGCCGCAGCTCGTCTGCTGGCCCGATGACGAGGACGGCGCGCTCGAATTCCACACGTCGCCGGTGTTCATCCATCGCGAACGCTACTTCAGCCTGAACCAGATTTTGAACCGTGCGAACCAGGGCATGATGGACGTGGAACTGATGGTGAGCCGCGACGGTTTCGAGTGGGAGCGGCCGTTTCGCGCGCCGTTCTTCATCCCGCGCAGTCCGGGGGAACAGTTCGACAGCGGCACGATTGTCACGACCGCGAGCTTCATCACCCACGGCAACGAGATGCGCTTTTACTACGGCGCCTACAGCAGCGGCGCGATTGGCGGCGGCACCAACATCACCGGCGACCAGCAGAAAAGTGGCGTGGGCCTGGCGACCCTGCCGCTGGATCGTTTCGCCGGCCTCCGCTCCGAGCCGCAGCCGGCGAGCGCGAAGGTGAAATCCCCGCCAAACATCGGCCAGATCACGCTCAAGCCGCTCGACTTCTACAAGTGCCGCCAGATCACGGTGAACGCGGATGCCTCCAAAGGCGCGGTGCGTGCGGAGTTGCTCACGGCGGACGGCTATCGCGTGCCCGGCTTCACGAAGGCAGATTCGGCGGCGCTGCGAGGCGACAACCTGCGCCACGTGCTCAAGTGGAAGGGCGGTGGCATCAACAAACTACCCCGCGCGACCTACTTGGTTCGCCTGCACCTGGAGAGCGCGGAGGCGTTCGCGGTGACGTTCGAGTGAGCCGCCCGCCCGCCGGAATTCCAGCGGGCTGCCGCCGGCGAGTGGAATTCGACGTTGCCGTGGGGTGAATATTATTTCATCCTTCCGGCCATGAATCCAAAACGCCTCGTCATCGCGATTATCGCCGTGTTCCTCGGAATCTGGGTCACGGACTTTCTCATCCACGGCCTCTGGCTGCAGGACACCTACAAGGCCACCATGAGCCTGTGGCGGACGGAAAAGGAAATGCAGGGCCACATGGGCTGGCTGATGCTCGGCCAGTTCCTCGCGGCGGCCACGTTCGTCGTGCTGTGGGCGCGGGGCTTTGCGGAAAAGGCCTGCATCGTCTGCGCGGTGATGTATGGGCTGTTCATGGGGCTGTTCCATTCGGCGAACACGCTCATCACCTATGCCGTGCAGCCGCTGCCGGGCGACCTCGCAGTAAAATGGATTGTCGCCGGCGTGGCGCAGGCAGTGTTGCTGGGGCTGCTGGTGTTCTTTGTCTACAAGCCCGCGCCCAAAGTGAACGGCGCGGCGGAGTGAACGGAACTTTGGAGCGATGAACCTGCAAGGCAAAGCCGCCGTTGTCACCGGGGCCGCGCGCGGCGTGGGCCGGGCGACGGCGCTCGCGCTGGCGCGGGGTGGTTGCTCGGTGCTCATCAATTACAACACCTCGCACGCCGCCGCTGAGGAGACGGCTGATGAGATTGCCGCACTCGGCGGGCGGGCCATCACCTTCCAGGGCAGCGTGGCGGACGACAACGTCTGCCGGGGCATGATGGAAAAGGCGGCGAACGAATTCGGACGGCTCGACATTCTCGTCAACAACGCCGGCACCACGCGCTTCATCAATTTCCCAGACCTCGACGCGGTGACGGACGCGGACTGGGCGAACATTTTTGCCACGAACCTCAAAGGCCCCTTCCAATGCGCTCGCGCCGCACGGCCTTGGCTCGAAGCGAATGGCGACGGCGTCATCGTGAATGTCGCCAGCGTCGCGGGCCTCACGGGTGCGGGCAGTTCCATTCCCTACTGCGCCTCGAAGGCGGGCGTCATCAACCTCACGCTCGCCCTCGCGCGCACGCTCGGACCGAAGATTCGCGTGAACGCCGTCGCGCCCGGTTTCATCGAGGGCGAATGGCTGCGCAACGGCCTCGGCGCGGACTACGAGGCGGCCAGGCAGGCGAAGGCCGCACACGCCCTGCTCGGCAAAGTTTCCACGCCCGAGGACATCGCGGCGGGCATCCTCGCGCTCATCGGCGCGGACATGGTCACTGGCCACACGCTCGTCGTGGACGGCGGGCACACGGCGGGGCCGAGGATCAGTCACGGAATCAAATGAAGCGCAAAGTCCAAAGGCTAAAGCTCAAGGGAAGCTCCAAAGGCCAAGCGCCAATCATTGCTGGACACACCCGGCCGCGTTCCTGGATTTGGCTCCTGCTCCTTCCCTTAACCTTTAGCCTTTATTCTTTAGCCTTCGCCGCGCCAGCGACGCCGCGCCCCAACATCGTCTTCGTCCTCATTGACGACTTCGGCTACGCGGACTCCGGCCCCTACGGCGCGAAGGACATCCGCACGCCACACATGGACCGGCTCGCGCGTGAGGGCGTGAAGTTCACCGACTTCTACGCCAACGCGCCCGTCTGCACGCCGACGCGCTGCGGGTTCATCACCGGCCGCTGGCAGCAACGCCTGGGCTTCGAGTGGGCGATGGGTTTCTCCGCCGATTCGTTCCGCCGCAAGGGCACCGAGTGGGTGAAGGAGCCGGACATTCACGCGCTCGGCCTGCCGACGAGCGTGCCGACGCTGCCCAAGATGCTCAAAGCCGCTGGCTACGCGACGGGCGCGTTCGGCAAATGGCACCTCGGCTTCAAGGACGAATACAATCCCACCAAGCACGGCTTCGACGAATACTTCGGCGAGCTGCTCGGCCACTGCGACTACTACACGCACGAATACTACGACGGCACCTACGCGCTGCGCGACGGCCTCAAGCCCGTGAAGGTCGAGGGCTACCTCACCGACCTCCTCAACCAGCGCGCCGTGCAGTTCGTCCGCAAGCACGCGCGCGAGCCGTTCTTCCTCTACGTGCCGCATCTCGCGGTGCATTGCCCGTTCCAACCGCCCGACCGCCCGAAGCCGAGCGTGACCAAGGCGAATATGTATGACGGCGACCGCCGCGCCTACGCTGCGATGGTGGAGAAAGTGGACGAGGGCGTGGGGATGCTGCTCGTGGAACTGGAGCGACAGGGCATTGCCGACCACACGCTCTTCGTGTTGAGCAGCGACAATGGCGGCGAGCGCTACTCGGACAACTCGCCGCTCGCGCACCACAAGTCCACGCTGTGGGAGGGCGGCATCCGCGTCCCGTGCCTGATGCGCTGGCCGGCGAAGCTGCCGAAGGGAAAAGTGACGGGGCAGGTCGGCATCACGATGGACTTGAGCGCGACGTTCGCCGCCGTCGCGTTCGGTGTCCCGCCTTCAGGCGGTCCCTTGCCGGCTAAAGCCGGGACACCAAACTTCGACGGCATCAACCTCCTGCCCATCCTCACCGGCGAGCAGCCGGAGCAGACGCGCTCGCTCTTCTGGCGCATTGACCGCACGGGCCGCCAGCAGAAGGCCGTGCGCCACGGCCAGTGGAAATACCTTCAGGACGGCAACGTGGAGATGCTCTTCGACCTCGCCAACGACATCAGCGAGCGCCGCGACGTGTTCTTCCAGCACCCGGAAATCTTCGCCGACCTCAAGCGCCGCCTCGCCGAGTGGGAGGCCGACTTGGCGAAGGAGAAGACGGAGTTTCTCGTCAAATAGCCGCCATGAACTTCCGAATCGCACTTCTCCTCACAACACTCTGCGTTCAATCATTTGCCGCGTCCCCCGTGCTGCACCCGAAGGCGCAGGCGCTGCCGTTCACGCACCAGGGGCCGTTTGTCACGACGGCGGACGGCGGCGTCTTGTGCGTGGACGCGAAGAACGCGCTCCGCAGCACCGACGAAGGCCGCACCTGGAGCAGCACGCCCGTCTTCGTGGAGCCGGCGAAGTTCAGCATCAGCAGCGAGCGCGCCCTGCTGCGGACGCGCGAGGGCGCAATCATCTCCGCATGGATGAACTTGGCCGAACGCCAGCAGCCGAAAGGCTGGCGCTGGGGCGACAAGGACGTGAGCTGGAAGGAATTCGTGCTGCCGACCTACACCTGCCGCAGCACTGACGACGGGAAGACATGGGAGACGCCCGTGAAGTTGAGTGTCCCGTGGTGCGGCTGCATCCACTCGATGATCCAGATGCGGAGCGGACGCATCGTGCTCGTCGGGCAGGAGATCATCCCCGCGTGGCGGCACGCGACGGTGATGTGGGTCTCCGACGACCTCGGCAAATCATGGCGGCGCGGCGACGTGCTCGACTACGGCATCGGCGCGCACGACCACGCCGGCTCCATCGAGGGCAGCGTCGTCGAGCGCAAGGATGGCTCGCTGTATCTCCTGCTGCGCACGGAGTCGGGCTTCCTGTGGGAAGCCACTTCGCGCGATGGATTGAAGTGGGACGGGCTGAAGCAGTCGCAGATTCCGTCCGTGACGTGCTGCCCGCAGATGGCGCGACTGGCGGATGGCCGCATTGCGCTGCTGTGGAATAATCCGCCGCGCCACGCGCCGGCCAGCCGCACGAGCCGCGAGGAATTGTTCCTCGCCTTCTCTGCCGACGAGGGCGCGACGTGGAGCAAGCCCGGCGTCGTCGCGGGCAGCTACGGCCCCGGCGCGCGCGTGGCGTATCCCTACCTTTACGAGCGGCAGCCCGGCGAACTGTGGATTACCACGATGCAGGGCGGGCTACGGATGAAGGTGAACGTCGCGGGCCTCAATCAAGGCGAGCTTCCCATCTACAAAGCCCCGCCGCTGCCGCCGCCGCGTCCGGGCGGCATCGTCATGTTCGGCGATTCCACCACGGCGGTGCGCCCCGGCGCGGTGCAGAAGGTGTATGCCCAGCGCGTGGGCGAGGCGTTGCAGAGCATCGGCTCCAGCATGGGCGTCCACAACGCCGGCCTCGGCGGCAACACGACGAAGAACGCGCGTGACCGTCTCGCCAAGGACGTGCTCGCCCACCAGCCGCGCGTCGTGGTGATCCAGTTCGGCATCAACGACGCCGCCGTGAACGTGTGGAAGAATCCGCCCGAAACCGCGCCGCGCGTGCCGCTCGCCGGCTTCGAGGCCAACCTGCGCGGGATCATCGCCGCGCTTCGGAAGCAGGGCGCGAAGCCGATCCTCATGACCACGAATCCGCTCCGCTGGACGCCGAAGCTGAAGGAGATGTATGGCAAACTACCCTATCGCCCGGACGACGCAGACGGCTTCGATCAGCCCGTCCTCGCGCGCTACAACGAAATTGTCCGCCGGCTCGCCGCCGAACTGAACGTGCCGCTCGTGGACGTTCACGCCGCCTTTTCCAAAGCGAAGTCCGTGGACGCGCTCCTGCTCGACGGGATGCACCCGAACGACCAGGGCCACCAGCTCGTCGCCGAACTGCTCGTGCCGGTCATCCGTGAACAGGTTCGTTAATTTAGCCCGGATTGAATTGCACTTGACCGTTGCGTTGGCGCGGGGCGTTTGGTATGAAACTGTCGTCAGCGCGGGTGTGGTTCAATGGTAGAATGTGGGCTTCCCAAGCCTGAGACGAGGGTTCGATTCCCTTCACCCGCTCCAACAGTATAAAGTTCTTCAACTGCGCGCATTCCCATGGGCGAACGCCCCGCGTGGTTCCGGTTTTCCGAATTCACCCTGAAGTCCGGGGCCGAGACGATGCCCTTTTTCCTTTTGCCTTTTTCCTTTTGCCCTTTGAATCGCGCCATGTCGCGCGACTACAATCTGCAACCCTTCCGCCCGCCGGTGGAGCTGCAGATTGATTACGCGCGCGCGCTGAACCCACAGCAGCTCGCCGCCGTCACCGCGCCGCCCGGACCGGCTCTGGTCATTGCCGGGGCGGGTTCAGGCAAAACGCGGACGCTGACCTCTCGCGTGGCGTTTCTCCTGGAACAGGGCATTCCGCCGGACCGCGTTCTCCTGCTCACGTTCACGAACAAGGCGGCGAAGGAAATGATGCGTCGCTGCAGCGACCTCCTGAACAACGACATTTCACGGCTCTGGGGCGGCACGTTCCATTCCGTCGGCAACCGCATCCTGCGCCGCCACGCCGACGTGCTCGGCTGGCGCAGTGACTTCACCATCCTCGACCGCGAGGACGCCGAGGATCTCGTCAAGGCGTGCATGGACGCGGCGGAAATTGACGTGAAGGCCACGCGCTTCCCGAAGGCCGACGTGCTGGGCGACATTTTTTCCATGGCGGTCAACACGAACCGCTCCATCGCCGAAGTCATCGCGCAGGACTACGATTACTTCACCGCGCTCACGCCGCAGATTGAGGACATCGCGCGCCGCTACCAGGCCCGCAAGCAGGCGACGAACGGCATGGACTTCGACGACCTGCTCACGCAATGGCTGCGGCTGCTGCGCGAGTTCGCCGACCTGCGGGAGATTTACCAGCGGCGCTTCGAGTTCATCCTCGTGGACGAATACCAGGACACGAACAAGCTCCAGGGCGAGCTGATTGACCTGCTCGCCGCGCGGCACAAGAACCTCATGGTCGTGGGCGACGACGCGCAGAGCATCTACGCGTGGCGCGGCGCGAACTTCAAAAACATCCTCGATTTCCCGCAGCGCTACTTCAACTGCGCGGTCTATCGCATCGAGACGAACTACCGCAGCACGCCGGAGATTCTCGCGCTGGCGAACGCGGCCATCGCGGCGAACGTGCATCAGTTCGCCAAGCAACTCGCGACCGCGCGCAAGTCCGGCGTGAAGCCCGCGCTCGTCGTCTGCGGCGACGCGCATGAGCAGGCGGCGTTCGTGGCGCAGCGCGCGCTGGAGCTGCGCGACGAAGGATTCGCTCTGAACGACATGGCCGTGCTGTATCGCTCGCACTTCCACGCGCTGGAACTTCAGCTCGAACTCACGCGGCGGAACATTCCGTTCAGCATCACGAGCGGGATTCGCTTCTTCGAGCAGGCGCACGTGAAGGATGTGTCCGCGTATCTCCGGCTGGTGACGAATCCGCATGATGAACTCGCCTTCAAGCGCGTGGTGCGGATGCTGCCCGGCATTGGCGGCAAGGGCGCGGACAAGCTGTGGCAGAATTTCAGCGCGGGATTTCAGGCGAAGTATCCGAACTGGCGCGAGGCGGCGGCGCAGATGGGAAGTGTGGATAATGACGACCCGGATTGGTCGGTGGACGAGGAAGCGAGCGCTGGCCCCCTCACCCCGGCCCTCTCCCCCTCCGAGGGGGCGAGGGAGAAACGAATCCCGCCGCATGAAATAAGGGATGCCATGAAAAGTGCGTCGCTGACCGAAGCGCATGATTCGCAGCCAGGGCGGGAAACGATTCCCCCTCGCCCCCTCGGAGGGGGAGAGGGCCGGGGTGAGGGGGAACACGGCATTCGCATCGCGCCCATTCTCCAGTCCTGTTCCAAGTCCGTCCCCAAGAAGACCGCCGTCGCGTGGGCGCAGTTCACCGCCACGATTTCGCAGCTCGAAGCGCCGGAACTGGCGCGCAAGCCCGGCGAGATGATTCAGCTCATCGTCGAGGCGGGCTACGAGGATTACCTCAAAGAGAGCTTCACCAACTACCGCAACCGCCTCGAAGACTTGGAGGAACTCGCGGGCTTCGCGCAGCGTTTCGCCACCACGGCGGAGTTCCTCACGCAGCTCGCGCTGCTCACCAACGTCGAGGCCGAGGACAACCAAACCGCGCCCAAGGACGACGAGCGCCTCAAGCTCTCCACGATTCATCAGGCGAAGGGACTGGAGTTCCGCGTCGTGTTTGTCATCATGCTGTGCGACGGATTGTTTCCGTCCGCGCGCTCTCTCGACGACGTCGAAGGCGAGGAGGAGGAACGGCGGCTGTTCTACGTCGCCATCACGCGCGCGAAGGACGAGCTTTACCTCACCCACCCGCTTATCCGCGTCACGCCCGGCAACCTTGGCGACGCCTTCCAGCAGCCCTCGCGCTTCCTCAAGGAAATCCCCGCCGAACTGCGCGAGGAATGGAACTTGCGCCCGTCCGCACCGTATGGGTGAAAGCACAATGCGCTTTCCACCCGCTGCGGCGATTCCTATTCTCCGGCCCCTATGTTGACTCTTGAACGATTTTCCTTCGGCGTCGGAGATCGCTTTGCGCATCAGGCCAAGGCGCAACTTGCCGCCTTCCAGATGCTCGCCAAGGACGGCGTCGAAGTCGCGCCGGTCTGGAACAAATCCAACCGCGAGCACACCTTCATCGGCTCGGAACCGCAGAGTGTGTTCGACGCCGCGCAGGCGGCGGTGAAGGCGCTCGGCTGGGACAAGGGCTGGCACGTGGACGCCGACCACATCCGCCTCGAAACGGTGGACAAATTCCTCCCCTGCTCCGATTTCTTCACGATTGATGTCGCCGACAGCATCGGCAAGCCGCCCGAGGAGCGCTACGTCGAGCGGTTTCTCGCCAAGCATCCGGAACTCATCGGCACCGTGACCATCGCCGGCATCAGCGAGCCGTTCCACACGACCACCGACTCCGTCGCCGCCATCACGCGGAAATACCTCAACGCCACCTGGGAAGCCGGACTCATCTACAAGCACATCAAGAAATCGAAAGGCGCGAAGAAGTTCATCGCCGAGGTTTCCATGGACGAGACCGACGCACCGCAGACGCCTCCCGAACTCCTCATCATTCTCGCCCTGCTCTCCGATGCCGGGGTCTATCCGCAGACCATCGCGCCGAAATTCACCGGGCGCTTCAACAAGGGGGTGGACTACGTCGGCGACCTGGCGCAGTTCGAGCGCGAGTTCAACGACGACCTCGCCGTCATCGCCCACGCCGTCAAGGCCTACGGGTTGCCAAGGAACCTGAAGCTCTCCGTCCACAGCGGCAGCGACAAGTTTTCGCTCTACCCCATCATCCGTCGCGCGCTCGCACGCACCGGCGCGGGCGTGCATCTCAAGACCGCCGGCACGACGTGGCTGGAGGAACTCATCGGTCTCGCCGAGGCGGGCGGGGACGGACTCGCGCTGGCGAAGGAGATTTACGCCTATGCCCTCGCGCACGTGGACGAACTCTGCGCGCCCTACGCCAGCGTCATTGACATTGACCGCGCCAAGCTCCCGGACGCCGCCACGGTGAATGGCTGGACCGGCCCGCAGCTCGCCAGCGCGCTGCGGCACATCCCGACGCATCCCGAGTTCAACGCCCACGTGCGCCAGCTCCTGCACGTCTCGTTCAAGCTCGCGGCCAAGGCCGGCGCGCGTTACCTCGACTTGCTCAAGGCCAACGAAGCCATCGTGGCGAAGCAGGTCACGGAGAACATCTATGAGCGCCACATGAAGCCGTTGTTCATCTGGTGACACGAACGAACACTTCAATTTAAGCCACAGATGAAACACAGATTGAACACAGACCCGAAGCACTTCCCATCCGTGTTTCATCTGTGTTCAATCTGTGGCTAGAATAATTATGCAAACCCGCCCCCTCGGCAAAACCGGACTCCAACTCCCCATCCTCTCCTTCGGCGCATCGTCGCTCGGCGCGGACTTCCGCAGCGTGAAGCTCGACGAAGCGCTCGACAGCGTGCGCGTCGCGCTCGATTGCGGGTTGAACTTCATTGATACCTCGCCCTTCTACGGGCGCGGCATGAGCGAGGTATTGCTCGGCATCGCGCTCAAGGGCGTTCCCCGCGACAGCTACACGCTCTGCACCAAGCTGGGCCGCTACGACCTCACGCACTTCGACTTCAGCGCCAAGCGCGTCGCCGAAAGCGTGGACGTGAGCCTGCACCGGCTCGGCACTGACCATCTCGACATCGTGCTGTGCCACGACATCGAGTTCGTGCCGATGCAGCAGATCGTGGATGAAACCATTCCCGCGCTGCGGAAGATTCAGCAGGCGGGCAAGGTGCGCTTCATCGGCTTCAGCGGTTATCCGATGAAGATTTTCGAATTCATCCTCGACCAGACGGGTGTGGACTGCGTGTTGAGCTACAACCAATACACGCTCCAGAACACGCGCTTCGCCGACGAGATCGTGCCGTATCTCAAGGCCAAGGGCGTGGGCGTGATGAACGCCGGCCCCTTCAGCGCGCGCCTGCTCACCAACGCGCCGCTGCCCGCCTGGCTCAAGGAGCCGGAGAGCGTGAAGGCCGCCGCGCGCGCCGCCGCTGCTCACTGCGCCAGCAAGGGCGTGGACATCGCGAAGCTCGCGCTGCAATTCAGCCTCGCGAATTCCGACATCACCACGACCGTGAGCGGCAGCGCGAACCCGGACAACATCCGCAACTGGGCCAAATGGGCGGCGGAGCCGTTGGATCAAGAATTGTTGAAGGAAGTTCAGGCCATCTTCGCCCCGGTGAAGAACCTGGGGCACAAGGAAGGCCTGCCGGAAAACAATTGAAGGGGCGCCTCCGAGCTGCCCCCGGAGCGCCGGACGCCGATCCGGCTGGGATGGAAAAGGGCTGGCCCCGTGCCGATTCGGAGATCGGCGCTCCATCGCGCCCGCTGGCGGTGGGGATCCGGATGCGCCCCAATTGGAGCGCAGGCAAATTCACGCCTTGCGGCGGGGCGTGAAGTCTTGTGAACTTGCCGGCGTTCCATGAGCCGCACTGTTTCGCCGCCCGCGCGCGCCGCAGCCATTCTGCTGCCGCTCCTTTTCTTTTCCGCTCCCATGAAAACTTCCGCCGCCGATTACACCGACGCGGCGCGGCGGTTTGCCGAGGCCGCGCGCGCCGAGATGGCGGCCTGGGGCATCACGGGCATTTCCGCCGCGCTCGTGGACGGCGACCGCGTCGTTCACGCGGCGGCCTATGGCGGCGTGGCGACGAACAGCGTGTTCCGCTGCGGCTCCATTTCCAAGCTGTTCAACGCCGTCGCCGTGATGCAGCTCGTCGAGCAGGGCAAACTCGACCTCGACGCGCCGGTGGAGCGTTACGCGCCGGGGCTGGTGCCGGTGAATCCGTTTCCCAACTCGCCGCCGGTCACGCTGCGGCAAATTCTCTGCCACCGCTCCGGCCTGCCGCGCGAGTCGCCCGTCGGCGGCTATCTCGACGGTTCGGAGCCGGGGCTGGCCCGCACCGTCACCAGCCTGTCCGGCGGCGCGCTCGCCACCGCGCCAAACGCGAAGACGCGCTACTCGAACATCGCGCCGAGCCTCGCCGGCCACATTGTGGCGGGTGTGAGCGGGGAAAAATTCGAGGACTACGAGCGGGAGAACATTCTTGCGCCGCTCGGCATGGAGCACAGCGGCTGGCTGTTGAAGGAAATTCCCCGCACGCAGATCGCGTCGTCATTCATGCCGGTGGCGAGGACGGACGGCGGCTTCACCCGGCGGCGCACGCCGCTGTTTGATCTCGGCACAGTGCCGGCGGGAAACCTGTTCACCACCGCGCCCGACCTCGCGCGGTTCCTGATGATGCTCGCGGCGGAAGGGAAAACTGAAAGCGGCCGTGTGCTCAAGGCGGCAACGCTGAAGGAAATGTTCACACCGCAGTTGGTCGAGGGCGAGGCGGGCTTCGGGCTGGGCTTTTCCATCGGCAAGTTTCGCGGGCGCAAAACCGTCGGCCACAACGGCGCGGTCTATGGTTACTCGTCGGCGCTGACTTTTTTGCCGAAGGAAAAACTCGGCGTCGTGGTGCTGGGCAACGAGGACATCGTCAACGGGCGCATCGGCAAACTCGCCAATCTCGCGCTGTCGCTGATGCTGGAGGCGAAATTCGGTGAAGCGCCGCCGCCCGCGCCGCGCGCCGTCGAACTGTCGGCGGACGAACTCAAGCCCTTCGCTGGCGACTACGAGTCGCAGAGTTATTGGGCGCGACTCGACGTGAAAAACGGACGGCTCGTGGGCGTGATGTCCGGGCAGCCGCTCCAGTTCTCGCCGATTGAAGGTGGAAAGTTCCTCGTCAACAGCCGCCTCGACGCGGACGCGCCGGTGACGTTCACCCGCAACGCGGCGGGCAAGGTCACGGGCTTCACACTGGGCATCCAGAATTTTTCGCGCGTGCCGGACGCGGCGCCGGACATCCCTAAGGAATGGCGCGCGTGGCTCGGCAGCTACGGGCCGGAGTTCATCCCGCTCATCATCAGCGCGCGGCACGGGCATCTCTACGCGATGACGGAGAACATGGTGGACTACCGGCTCACGCCCGTGAACCGCCACGTCTTCCTCCTCCCGCCGGGGATGTATGTGGACGAGCATCTGGTAATTCTGCCGGGCCGCGACGGCAAACCGCACTCGGTGAGCCTCGCGGGCATGGTGCTAAAGCGGCGTTGAAAATTTTCCATGAAGCTCTTTCTACGCGAAATTGACCTGCCGCTGCGGCACGCCTTCACCATTTCCCAAGGCACGACGACGGTGCAGAAAAACCTGCTCGTCGAGTTGCGCGGCGGCGGCTTCACTGGCTACGGCGAGGGCGCGTCTTCGCACGCCTACAAGAAATTCACCGCGCCGGTCATGCGCGCCGACCTCGAAGCCGCGCGCGCGCGCATCGAGGCCGAACAGCTTGATGATCCGGCGGCGCTGTGGGATCGCCTGCTGCCCGTGCTCGGCCACAACCGCTTCGCGCTCTGCGCGCTCGACGAGGCGGCGCACGACCTCTGGGGCAAGCAGCGCGGCGCGCCCGTCTGGAAACTCTGGGGCCTCGAACAGCGCGGCACGCCGTTGAGCGACTACACCATCGGCATTGACCCGGTGGAAAAAATGGTGGCGAAGATGCGCGAGTTCGACGGCTGGCCGATTTACAAAATCAAGCTCGGCACGCCCGACGACCTCGCCATCGTGCGCGAGCTGCGCCGCCACACCGACGCCATCTTCCGCGTGGACGCCAACTGTGCGTGGACGGTCGAACAGGCGCTTGCCCTCGCGCCGGAGTTGAAAAAGTTCGGCGTCGAATTCATCGAGCAGCCGCTGCGCGCAGGCGAGTGGGCGGGCGCGAAGAAACTATTCGCCGAGTCCGCGCTACCGATCATCGCGGACGAAAGCTGCCTCGTGCCGGAGGACGTTGACCGCTGCGCCGGACATTTTCACGGTATCAACGTCAAGCTCACCAAGGCCGGCGGCCTCACACCCGCGCGGCGCATGATTCGCCGGGCGCGTGAACTGGGCCTCCAGACGATGGTGGGCTGCATGACCGAGTCGAGCGTGGGCATCTCGGCCATCGCACAACTGCTGCCGCTGCTCGACTACGTGGACATGGACGGCGCGGTGCTCATCGCGCAGGACATCGCCAGCGGCGTGCGCCTGGAAAAAGGCCGCGCGATTTTTCCGAATGAGAATGGCAATGGCGTGCAACTGCTGCCGGAGTTCAAATGACGAGATTTTTGCAAAAGCGCCGCAAGGCAATGGGACAGGCATCTTGCCTGTCCAGTTGGCTCGAACACACCCACCACTGGACAGGCAAGATGCCTGTCCCACTACGTTTTGCCGAGGCCTTATGACATCCCTCCTCCAGCCCACCGACCACTGGGCGCTCTGGGCCATCATGATTGGCGGCACGGGCGCGGCCATCTGGCTGGAGCAGACGCAGCGCTGGGCGGCGAAGTTGAGCGGGCCGGTCGTGGCGCTGCTCATCGCCATAACGCTCTCGAACACGCGCATCATGCCCACCGACGCGCCGGCCTACGACTTCGTCGGTGACTGGCTCGTGCCGCTGGCGATTCCGCTGCTGCTTTTCCGCGCCAACGCGTTGCAAATTTTTCGCAGCACCGGGCGGGTGATGGTGTGCTTCCACATCGCCGCCGTCGGCACGCTGCTCGGCACCGTGCTCGCGTGGCTCGCGCTGCGGCAGGCGATTGGCGATCCCGCCGTGGCGCACGCCTCCGGCATCATGGCGGCGAGCTACATCGGCGGCGGCGTGAATTTCTTCGCGGTGAAAACGAGCTACGCCGTGGGCGACGCGGTGACGAACCCGCTCCTGGTCGCGGACAATTTCGTGATGGCCGGGATGTTCGTGGCCCTGCTCGGCATCGCGGCGAGTTCTTTTTTCCGAAAACATTTTCCACACCCGCACACGCTCGACGCGGACGTGGGCGGCGCGGAGAATCTCGCCGCGAAACACTGGCAGCGCAAAGGCATCTCGCTCCTCGACCTCGCCAAGGCGCTCGCGTTCGCCTTCATGGTCGTGGCGGCGGCGGACTTGACGGGCCGCCTGACCCGCGCGGCGTTCGGCGACGTGACGCGCGCGGGCTTCGCCCTGCAAATGCTCCAGGTGCTCTGCACGAACAAGTTCGTCCTCATCACCGCAATGTCGCTCGCGCTGGCGACGCTGCTGCACCAGCCGCTCGCCCACGTGAACGGCCCGGAGGAAATCGGCACCTACCTGCTCTACCTGTTCCTGTTCGTCATCGGCCTGCCCGCCGACGTGGTGGCGGTGCTGTTCAAGACGCCGCTGTTCTTCGTCTTCTGCGGCATCATCGCCGTGGTGAACCTCGCCTTCACCCTGCTCGTCGGGAAAATGTTCCGCCTGCCCCTCGAAGAGTTGCTCCTGTCCGTCAATGCCACGCTCGGCGGCGCGCCCAGCGCGGCGGCGATGGCGACCTCGTGCGGCTGGTCGCGGCTGATTCTGCCGGGCATCCTCGCCGGCATCTGGGGCTACGTCATCGGCACGCCCATCGGCGTGCTCGTGGTGGAAATGCTGAAGCGGTGAACCACCAAGGGCAGAGAGACGCCCTGCGGCAGCAGCACCGGGAGGTGGCAACGCGGCGGTTTGCCCGGTAACTCCGGGTCATTGATCAAACACCGGCGGATGGATCAAACAGCTCCCCTTCCTCCATCAACGCCTGCCGCACCAGAACGGCGTCGGCGCGGTTGATTTGCAGCACGCGCACCGTCGCGCGGCCCTTGGGCGTCATCCCGGCAAGCCGCGCACCCCGCCAGGAAAAAAATGCTCCCGCCACACGTCCACGCACGGATGGAAAAGCGGCGTCATCGCGCCGCTCTCCGGGTCGAGGCCGGCGAGGTTCGGCCCCTTGTGCTTGTTGCAGCGCGGGCAGGCCCAGGCGAGATTCTCCGGCGTGGACGGGCCGCCGTGCTGTTCGGGAACATTGTGATCGAGTTGGAAGCGCAATTCCGCGTGCTGGTCCGGCATCCGGCAATACTCGCAGCGGAAGTCTGCGCGCCGCCGTGCCTCCTCCCGCAACTTCGCCACCGTGCTCACGGGCCAACCTGACGACCCCGCTGGTCGCCGCGCCGTAAAGGCTGGTCACGGTGACGAAATAGTAGCCGGCGCCAGAGGTCGGCACATTCGCCAGCGACAGAACCGAGTTCGCCTGATCGGGAATCGGGTTCGTCTTGAAGCTCCATTGGCAGAAGAACGGAGGCGCGCCAATCGCCGGCACCGAAAAGCTCACATTGGTTCCTTGAGGCACAGGCTTGGTAGTTGTGCTGAAGCTGATGACGGGATCATAATCGGCCACGGACGAAACCTGCCCGCAGTTCTACCGGATTCAGGTGCGGTGATTTTCAACCCGCCAGTTCGCGCGACAGATCCACCGTCCGCCACACGTCGCGGCTACAGCCGGAAAACATCTTCACCCGCACCTGCGCGCCATCCACCGTCACCACGGCGTAACCGGGCAGGTCGGCATACGCGAACGACTTCACGAAGGGCCGCTCCACTTCATACACCGCGCGGCGCTCCTGCTCCGTGTCCGGCGAGTGCTTCGGCTCCACCTTGATCTGGTCGCCGGTGTAATCCGGCACGCCGGAGAGCAAATCCTTCGCCTGCGTGTCCGCCGCGTTGACGACGCTGCTGACGGCGAGCTGGACGAACCGGCCGCCGCGCGGCGTCGCGCGCGCGAGGGTGTTGAACTTGTGGATGTGCCCGCCGAGGACGAACGCGTGATTGCGCCCCAGCAGGTCCAGCAGCTTCTCGCGCTGCGCCGCCTGCTTCGCGCTGGAGAAGAGATGCCACGTGGCGCGCGCGCCGTAAGGCACGACCGGCGGGTGAATGACGACGAAGCAGTGCCGCGCGGTGCGCTTCGCCAGCACCGCTTCGAGCCACGGCAGGCTCTCGCTGTCATACGCATCGAAGAAGCAGAACAGCGCCCCGCCGTGCTCGACGGTGTAGCGGGCGCTCTTCAGCTCGCCAAAGCCCGGTGCGAGCCGCCGCGCCTGCGCGGTGAGGAACGGATGAAAAACGTGCTTGAACGCATCCACCGCGCCGTCGCCGGTCACGTCGTGATTGCCCTTGGTGAACAGGAACGGCACGCCGAGCTTCGTGCTCTCGACAAACTGGATGGCCTCCCGGTTCTGCTTCGCCGCGAGTGTTTCATTGCCACACAAACCCTCGACGAAGTCGCCGACGTGCAGCGTGAAGGCCGCGCGCGTCTCTGGCGACTTGTTCAAGTCGGCGATGGTTTCGCGCACGGTGGCGAACAGGCGCGGCATGATTTCCGCCGTGATGCGCGAGTAGTTTTTGATCTGCGAGAGGTCGCCGGCCTTGTGTTTCTCCAGCCACGCCATGTCGTGGTGCGCCAGCTTGTCGAAGTGCAGGTCACCGAGCAGGACGAAGGAGAAGGCGTCGGCGGCGGGCGCGGCGGCGATGACTGGATGCTGCCCCGGCAGAAGCACCGCGCCGGTCGTTGCAATCCCGGCAGTCTGGAAGAAGTGGCGGCGGTTCATGGATTCATTTGGTCACGGTGATGCGGTCAATCTCCTTCCCGTCCTCATCCACCTGGCGCAGCACGAGCGTCTGCTGATCCAGCTCGACGACGCTGAACGAGTGGCGGTCGGCGATGAGTTTTGTCGTGAACGGCACGGTGTGGCCCTCGTCGTTCTTCCACTTGTCCGGCTGGTTGGTGAACTCCGGGTCGTAGAGCTTCGCACCGCCGCCGCCGGTGACGATGTAGAGGATGCCGTCGGGCCGGGTGTTGGCCGCGCCGTCGAATTTTTCATCGAGCGTGAACTGGCCCGCCACGTTGCCCTTGGGGTTGAGCCGGGTCGCGTTGGCCGGTTGGAACTTCAGCGGCTTGGAGCGCTGGTAGTTGTGCACATGCCCGGCGAAGACCATGTCCACGCCGCATTCCTCGAACAGCGGCGCAAGCAGGCGCATCTTCTGTTCGGAGTTGTGCTTGGCCGAGGAGTTGAAGCCGGGATGGTGGAAGAAGACCATTTTCCAGCGCGCCTTCGTTTTCGTCAGGTCGTCGCGAATCCATTTTTGCAAACTGGCGTCCGTCACGGCCACGTAGCGGTTCGCGTCGAGGCAGAGGAAATGGCCCGCGCCGTTGTCGAACGAGTAGTTGCACAGGCCCGGATACGACGGGGCGGCGGCCTTGAACGCGGCTACCTGCTCCGCCGGGCCGGCGATGGGCGTGTTCCACGGGTTGTTCTTCGGCCCGTTGAGCGGCGGATGGAAAAAATAAAACGCCGCAAAGCCGTCGGCATACGCCGCGAGGTTTGTCGCGCCCACGTCGTGGTTGCCGATGACGCCGTAGAACGGAATGGAGGCCATCATCGGCGCGCCGGTCGCGGGGCCGGCCTTCTCGACGTTGTTATAGACGGGCCAGAAATTCGTCATGTATTCGCTCACGCGGCCCTTGGAATAAACGATGTCGCCGACGATGAGCATGAACTCCGGCGCGGTCTGCGCCATTGCGTAGGCCACCTTGCGCTGGTCGGGTTTGCCGTCCGCCGTGTCGCCCACGACGATGAAGCGTGTTGATTGATCGGCGGTCTTGCGCGTGGCGAACTTGCCTTCGCGCACGGCCTTGCCGCCCAGCCGCACGCGGTAGTGAACCGTGCTGTTGAACGGCAGCCTGGGGAGCGTGGCGGAGTAGTTGAAGTATTTCTGCCTGGGCGAAAGGTCAAGCGCCACGCGCTTGGGCTGGGCGGTTTTGCCCAGGGCGGGCGTCACGCCGTATTCCACGACGAACTCGCCCGGCGTCTGGTCGGTCAGCCACGCGATGACCTTCACATCACTTTCCCCGAGCGTCGAGCCGTCGCCGGGCTGGACGTAGGGTTTGACGAGGACGGTCTGCGCGTGGAGCGCCGTGGCGAGAAACAGTCCGAATACAATCTGCAAAAGGCGAATCATGCGCGGAGCGTGGCGAAGGCATGGGCCGAAATCAACCGTGGACTGCGGCGGGACGCATCCTCGATCCGTCAGGCCGGGCGGAGCGCCAATCTCTGAATCGGCGCGGGTCGTGGGTTCCCCCCTGCCGGATCGGAGTCCGGCGCTCCGGGGGCAGCGGTGTGAACGCCGCGCTCCTCACGGCAAATACTGCTTCAGCCATGCCGTGGTCTTGGCCCACATTTCCGGCAGATACACGTGGCCGACGCCGGGATGAACGAGGCTCTGAAATTTTTCCGCCGCGCCGCCCAGCGCATAGACCGGCTTCACCTTGCTTTCCAAAGTGCGGATTCCCGCGAGGGGCGAGCCGGCATCCTGATCGCCGGTCTGGAACAGCAGCGCGCGCGGCGCGGCCAGCGCGAGCACGGCCTCGGTGTCGAAGTGGCGAAGCATTCCCGGAACGAAGTAGTAGATGCCATGCGCCTGCAATTGCCCGGCGGCGATCAAGTCCTGATAGCGCGTCATGCACGCGACGGCCACGCCCGCGCGGAGCCGCTCGTCCAGCGCCATGAGCCACCACGCGCGCGTCGCGCCCATGCTCATGCCGGTCACGCCGACGCGCGCGGCGTCCACTTCGGGGCGCGCGCAGAGGCAGTCCAGCGCCATCAGGTCGTCGCGCAAAATCATGCCCCACAGCGTGCGGCCCAGCCACAGGTTGAACTTCGCCGCCGTCATTTCACCGGCATTGCCTTTTTCCTGCGGGCCGCCCGGCCCCGCGCCGTTGCGCTCGCCGAAACAACAGGCATCCACACCAAGTGCAACGAAGCCGCACCGCGCGAGCGCCGGCCCCGGCGGCTCCGGCGCGGCGCTGGTCTTGAGCATCTCCTCCTTGCCATTGTCATACTGGCCGCCGTGAAAGTGGCAGTAGAGCACGCCGGGCGACTTCCCCTTCGGCTGCCTCGGCAGAAATATGTAGCCGGGCACGACCGCGCCCGCCGCGTTGTCGAACGCGAACTTCTCAAAGAAGTAATCGCCACGGTCCTCGCGCCGCAGCGTTTTCACCACCGGCAGCTTGGGGCGCGGCGGCAACGGGCCGAGCAAGTGCCAGAGCGTCGCGCGAATCTCCGCGCGGCGCGCGTCCCACGCCGCGCGCGTGGCGGGCGCGGTGAACTCCGGCACCGGCGGCGCGGCGGCGAGCCAGCGGGCGGCGGCGTTGTCCGTGTGGGCCATGAGGGGATTACCACCGCAGAGGGGCGCGACGGCCAGAAAAATTTTCACGGCGCGGGGTGGAGTTTTTTTTGACGACGGCTCCGGCCATTTCAATTTGCCCGCGAACCACGCGAAAGACGCCAAAGCCCGGATTCCGATTCGTGTGCTTCGCGTGCTTCGCGGGATAAACCGAACCGGACGTTCCGCGCTCACGGCACAACCAGCCGCAGCCCCAGCGGCTTCACGGAAATGCTCGCGGGAAGCTCCCCCGCCAAATCGCCTTCCATCTCGAACGGCACTTCGGCGTCACTCGCCAGCGCGATTTGCGCGGCCTGAAAATAGTGCGCGTCCGGCGGCGGCTTCGCGCGCCCGGTGAGGAAGCCGAGTCCGTCCTGCGCGGCACCTTCGTCAGTCGACCAGACGATGATGGCGCCGGGAACGGTGCTCGCCTCGCGCAGCTCTCCGGCCATGAATTGCAGCGCGAAGCGCGCCTGCTGCACGGCCTCGA
>JACRJY010000067.1 GCA_016235585.1 Verrucomicrobiota bacterium
CTCTCCCCGCGGGAGAGGCCCGGGGGGAGGGAGAACGCGACGTCCGGGCCGGAGACTGTGGCGACCCCGACCGGACCATGTTTGCCGCCACTTACAACGAACGCGCGCCGCGCCCCGACGGGGTCATGCTCGGCGCGCTGCTGCTGTTGATGAGCATCGGCGCGGCGTTCATCTACAGCGCGACGATGGCGAACGCCGGCGCGGCGGACCTGCCGCTGATCCAGCAGCGGCACATCAAGCAAATCGTGTGGTATCTGCTCGGCGGGTCGGCGGCGGTGCTGTTGTGCCTCGTGGACTACCGCAGCCTGGCGCGGTGGTCGCTCGTGGCCTACTGGGCGAACGTGCTGGTGCTCGCGGCGGTGCTGGTGCCGGGCATCGGCTCGATGCGCTTCGGCGCGCGGCGGTGGATTGACCTCGGCGTGTTTCAGCTCCAGCCGTCGGAGTTCGCCAAGCTGTCGTTCATCTTAGTGATGGCGCATTTCTTGAGCCGGCCTTTGAACGAGCTGCGCGAGCCGCGGCAGTTTTTCAAGGCGCTCGGATTGATCGCGCTGCCCTTCGCGCTCGTGCTCAAGGAGCCGGACCTCGGCTCGGCGCTGATGTTCCCGCTGGTGGGCTTCGCGATGATGGTCGTGGCCGAGGTGCCGAAGAAGTTTCTGCTCCGGCTGGCCGGCGGCCTCGGGCTGGTGCTGGCGCTGGTGCTGGTGGACGTGCTGTATGCGCCGGAGAAATTCCAGTTCATCAAGCTGGAGTCCTACCAGCGGCACCGGCTGATGGTTTATTTCGGGAAAGATTTTGCTCCGCCCCAGGCCACGGCGGCGGAGCGTCAGCGCGCTCGTGAACTGCAAAGGCAGAAATCCTACAATGTCGAGCAGGCGCTGATTTCGGTCGGCTCGGGTGGGCCGACGGGCAAGGGCTGGCGCCAGGGCACGCAAAACGCCCTCGGCTACCTGCCCCGCGCCGTGGCGCACAACGACTTCATCTTCTCCGTCATTGCCGAGGAGAGTGGATTCGTCGGCAGCGTGATTGTCCTCACGCTGTATGCGGTGGTTCTGTTCTCCGGAATACGAATCGCCGGCCAGGCGCGCGACCGCCTGGGCAAACTATTGGCTGCGGGCATCGTTGCCCTCCTTTTCAGCCATGTGTTCATCAACATCGGCATGAACATTCGCCTCATGCCTGTGACGGGCGTCCCACTGCCGCTGCTTTCCTACGGCGGGTCTTCAGTGCTGTGCTCGTTGATCGCCGCAGGCGTCCTGCAAAACATTCACCTCTATCGAAGGGCTTATTAAATAATTATGAACGAACGTAAATTCTCCTCCCGTGGCCGCCGTGGCGGCATGCGCTTCCGCCCCAGCGGCGGCATGCAAAACCAGCGCCCCGACCGCGCCGCCCAGGACGCCCGCGACGTGGCCACCGGCGAAAAACAGGGCGGCGAAGAAGCCGTCTTCTCCGGCAAGCGCCACGAGCACGAAATCGAGCGCGCCGAGAACATCGCCGCCGGCCTGCCGCCGGATCAGCGCGCCGCCGCGCCGGAGCATCCCGGCGTGCACAAGCACGACTTCCGCGAGCCGCACAAGGACACGCCCGAAGTGGTGGAGGAATTCGAGCCGGTGCCCGTCGTGGAGAAGCCCAAGGGGCTGATGGATTCCCTCCGGCACGCCGCACAAAAAGTCGTCACCAAGGTGCGGAAACTGATGAAGCCGGAGAAAAAAGTTCACAAGGAAGTCATCATCAACGCCGAGTCGCTGGAAATCCGCGTCGCGGTGCTCGAGGACGGCAAGCTCGAGGAGTTCACCATCGAGCGCACCAACGAGGAGCGCCTCGTCGGCAGCGTCTTCAAGGGCCGGGTGAAAAACCTTGAGGACGGACTCAAGGCCGCGTTCGTGGACATTGGCTTCACGAAGAACGCCTTCCTGCACTACTGGGACATCGTGCCGTCGAACCTCGACAGCGGCGTCGAGCTGGTCGAGCGCGACAATAAAAAGCGCGACCGCGACCGCCCCCGCATCACGCAGAAGGACATCCCGCGCCTCTACCCCGCGGGAAGCGAACTCATCGTGCAGGTCACCAAGGGGCCGATAGGCACCAAAGGCCCGCGCGTCACCACGCACCTCGCCCTGCCCGGACGCTATCTCGTGCTGCTGCCGAACTCCGACCAGAGCGGCGTCTCGCGCAAGATTGAAAACCAGGAGGAGCGCCAGCGGCTGAAAAAAATCCTGCGCGATCTCACCATTCCCGACGGCATGGGCGTCATCATCCGCACTGTCGGCGAGGGCCAGCAGGCGCGCTATTTCGTGCGCGACCTCGCCCTGCTGCTCGACGAGTGGAAGCAGATTCAGGAGCGCATCAACACCCAGCCCCTCGCCACTTGCGTCTTCCAGGAGCCGGATCTTGTCGAGCGCACCGTGCGTGACTTCCTCACCGAGGACGTCGAGCGCATCGTCATTGACGACTCGAAGCAGAGCGAGCGGATGCGCGAGATGATTTCCAAAATCTCCCCCCGCTCGATGTCGAAGGTGAAACATTACAACGAGTCGCAGCCCATCTTCGACCGCTTCAGCATTTCCCGGCAGTTGGAGAACGCCTTCTCGCGCCAGGCCCACCTCAAGGGCGGCGGCTACATCGTCATTGATGAAACCGAGGCGCTCGTCGCCATTGACGTGAACACCGGCGGCCACAAGGGCGGCAAGGATCAGGACTCCACGATTCTTCGCGTCAACCTCGAGGCCGCCGAAGAAATCTGCCGTCAGCTCCGCCTGCGCAACATGGGCGGCCTCATCGTGCTCGACTTCATTGACATGAGATCGCGCCGCGACCAGCAGCAGGTCTATCAGCGGATGAAGGAGGGCCTGCGCCGCGACAAGGCCAAGACGCACATCCTGCCGCTCTCGCAGCTCGGCCTCATGGAGATGACCCGCCAGCGCCACACCGAAAGCGTGCGCTCCGCCGTCTATGACGACTGTCCGTATTGCAAGGGCCGTGGCAAGGTGAAGAGCACTCTCACGATGAGCGTGGAAATCCAGCGCAAGCTCGCCGAGTTGCTCAAGAAGCGCGCCCGTGACGAGTCGGACTTCCAGCTTCGCATCGTCGTCCACCCGACCGTGCTGGAGCGCTTGCGCCACGAGGACGAAAAAATCCTCATCGAGATGGAGAAAAAGTATTTCGGCAAACTCTCCTTCCGCGCCGACCCCGCGTTCCACGCCGAACAGTTCAAGATCGTCAACGCGCTGACCAACGTGGATCTGGCCAGCATCGGCGGTTAAGACTCGGTCGCGTTTTCAAATGGCACTGGCACCGGTTGCCCGCCCGGTGGCGCAGGATGGCCTCCTGCTGTTTCGCCGGCTGGCAGCCGGCCGGGCCGTGAAACTGTGAAGGCAGTTCGCAGTTGGAGCGGTTTCAAGCCACCAACTGGTGAACGAGAGCCGCCTCCTCTCCGGCCCTTCAGGCACCTCCACCAGGCGGAGTGGAGGAGGCGCCCGGCTGGCAAACGGATCTTCGCCAGCGGCTACAGCAAAGCTTAAACCGGCCTTGATTTCCTCCACCCCGACTTCCAGCCGCCGCAACCCGTGCGTCACTCGCCGCGGATGGTGACGCCGGCGATGTCCACCGCGCCGCCCGTGGAGATGGAGAGCACGAGATCGGCGGCGAAATCCTGCGTGGGCGTGAACTGCACCTTGAACGCCTTCCAGTCCGCCGTCGTCCGCACGTTCTGATCCTGGAACTTTTGGAACGGCTCGATGAACTGCCGGGCGGACACGCCCAGATCCGCGCGGCCCGCGCTGCGCACCCAGCCCTCGATGGTGTAGCGCACGTTGTGCCGGGCGATGAAGCGCGGCCCGCGCAGCGCGGCCTGCCCGCGCGCCGTGCTGCTGGCCGTCATGCGGACGGCGGCGACATCGGACTGCGGCGCATCGGTGAGCTTCTCGTAGGTCACACTGATGGGCGAGGCGGCGTTCGCGTCGCTCCAGCCCCTGGGCAGCCAGCCTTTGGAGGTCTGGCCGTCCTTGTTGACGGCGGTGAACTCCGCGCCCGCCGCGCCGAACTCGGCCTTGGCGCGGGGATCGAGTTCAAGGGCTTTTTCCATGACGGTGAGCGCGGCATTGAAGTTGGTCAGCTGCTGGAGCACCGCCGCGCGCACCCAGAGCACGTCGGGATTCTTCGGGTCGTATCGCTCGGCGAGCCGGGAATAGAAATCCGCCTGGTCATTGTCCTTGGTGGCGCGGGAGAGGCGGGCCAGCGCGACGGCGTTGTCGGGCTGCACTTCGAGCACCTGGCTCATCGCCCCCACGCCCGGCTCCTCCATCCGGCGGGCCAGGTAGTCGTTCAGCTTGAGCGCGGAAAACGGCGCGACGGTGCGGGCCAGCCGCGGGCTGAAATACCAGCGGCCCCAGCCGGCGAAGGGATCGTTCGCCGCCGCCTTTTCCAGCCCGGCCCGGGCCTCGGCAAACTGCTTCCACGGCTGGGCCATGGACTGCGCGGCGCCGGATTCGCCGAGGCGGTAGCCGCCGACGGATTCGGCCAGATCGTTCAGCCATTTCGGCAGTTCGCCGGCGTAGGAGAGCGGCCACAGCCGCGCGGTGTTGTCCTGGGAGGCGCTGGCCAGAAATTTCCCATCGGGGCTGAACGCGGCGAAGCGCACCATCGCGTCGTGCGTGAACGGCTCGGCCACCGGCAGGCCGCTCATCACGTCCCAGAGGCGGGTGCTGTTGCCCGCCGCCGCCATCATCAACTGCCCGTCGGGGCTGAAGCCCGCGGCCTTGATGGTTTCCGTCAGGACAATCGGCTCGGTGATGAGCCGGTCCCCGCTCGCATCCCAGACGCGCAGCGTCTTGTCCGACGCGGAAAGCATCCACTTGCCGTCCGGGCTGAACGCCGCGCGTGACACTGCCGAGTCATGCGCCAGCGGCGGGGTGAGGGGCTGGCCGGTGAGGGCGTCCCAGACGCGGATGGTCTTGTCCTGCGAGGCGGTGACGATTTTTTTCCCGTCCGGGCTGAACGCCGCCGCGTTGACTTCCCCGTTGTGCTTGAGCGGGGCGAAGGACTGCTTGCCCGTGACCGTGGACCAGACCCGCGCGCTTTTGTCGTGCGACGCGGTGACCACCAGCTTGCCGTCGGAGCTGAAGGCCGCGCCCTTCACCACGCCATCATGGCGCAGGGCCTCAAACAGCTGTTTGCCGGTCTCGACGCTCCACAGGCGAGCGGTGCGGTCTTCCGACGCGGTGACGGCGAATTTGCCGTCCTGGCTCAAGGCCACGGAGTTGACCCAGCTTTCATGCTTGAACGGCTCGGCAAACACCGGCTTGCCCGTGGCCGTCGCCCACATCCGCGCCGTGCGATCCTCCGAGGCCGAGATGATGAATCTCCCGTCGGGGCTGAACGCCACGTCGTTGACGCGCCCGTCATGCCGCAGCGGCTGGTCATGCAGCGGCCTGCCCGCCGCGACATCCCAGATTTTCACCGTGCGGTCGTCGGACGCGGTCGCCAGATATTTTCCATCACGGCTGACCGCCGCCGCACTCACCCAGTTCTCGTGCTTGATGGGGTCGAGCAGCGGGCGCCCGCTGGCGATCTCCCATATGCGCGCGCTCTGGTCGGCGGAGGCCGTCACGACAAACTGCCCGTCGGGGCTGAAGCCGCCGGAATAAACCGCGCCGAGGTGCCGGAGCGGCTCGGCGGCCAGCCGCCCCCGGGCCACGTCCCACACCTTGGCCGTGCCGTCTTCGGAAGTGGTCAGGAGCCATTTCGCATTCGGGCTGAACACGGCCACGCTCACCAGGCCGTCGTGCTTGAGCGGCGGCGTCGCCGCCTTGCCCGTGGCGGCCTCCCACACGCGGGCGGTGCGGTCGCTCGACGCGGTGGCGACCAGCTTCGAGTCGCCGCTGAAGGAAATGTAATTCACCCAATGGTCGTGCTTGATGGGATCAGCCACGGCCAGGCCGGTGGCGGCGTCCCAGACGCGCGCGGTCTTGTCGCCCGACGCGGTGGCGACGAGTTTTCCATTGGGGCTGAACGCGGCAAAATAAACACCGCCCTCGTGCTTGAGCGCTTCGCCGACGGCCTTGCCGGAGGCCACGTCCCACACCTGCCCCGCGCTGCCGGAGGTGGTGAGCACCTGGGTGCCATCGGGGCTGAACGCGGCGAAGCTCACCGGGCCGCTCAAGGCAAGCTCCGTCACCTGCTGGCCGGTGATCTCCCACACGCGCGCCGACTTGTCCTTCGACGCGGTGACGACGCGCTTGCCGTCCGGGCTGAACTGCGCGTAATAAACCCAGTCGTTGTGCTTGAAGGCCGCGGCCTTGCCGCCGCCGGGCACCTGCCAGAGCTGCGCGGTCTTGTCGTGCGACGCGGTGAGCGCGAGCTTGCCGTCCGGGCTGAAGGCCAGGGAGTTGATGGCCAGCCCGTGGCGCAGCGGCTCGCCCACCAGTTTTCCCGTGGCCGTGTCCCACAGGCGGGCAAAATTCGTCGAGCCGGTGAGGACGTGTGTGCCGTCCGGGCTGAAGGCCGCGTGGCGCACCTCGGCGTCGTGCTTGAACGGCTCGGCCTTTGGCAGCGACCAGTTGCGCTGCGAAAGCATCGTCATCAGGCGCGTGGCGGAGGCGTTGTTGCCGGGATCATACCGGAGCGAACGGGCGAGCGAGGCGAGCGCCTTGGCCTCGCTGCCTTCCATGATCATCCGCGTGGCTTCGCTGAAATCGGCGGCGGAGACGGCGCGGCGGACTTCCTTTTCACGCTCGACGGCGGCGTCGCGCGCCACCTGCGCGGCGTCGCGCGCGACCTGCGCGGCCTTCTCGGACTCGACGGCTTTTTCGCGCTCCTGCCGCGCCACCTCGGCGGATTTGACGGCGCGCTTCTCCTGCAACAGCGCCTCGTCGCGGGCCGCCTGCGCGACTTTCTCGGATTCCACGGCCGCGTCGCGCGCGCGCTTGGCCTCGTCGAGCGCATCCACGGCTTTTTTCTCCGACTCCTTGGCGATTTTCTCGGCGGCCACGGCCTTGCCTTCGGAGATGATGGCGGCATCCCGCTGTTGGTCAGCCCGGAACCGGGCTTCCTTGGCATCCTTCAGCGCCGCCTTGGTTTCGAGTTCCGACTCCACCGCGCGGTTGCGGGACACCATCAGCTGGAAGCCGAGGAACAGGAACACCAGGATGAGCGAGAACGCCCCGGCGAGCACCATCCGCAGCCGTTTCTCGCGCCGCTCGGCGTCGCGCTGCTTGAGGTCGTCGAAGCTGACGCCCAAAATGCCGGAGAGGACTTTCAGCAGCGCGTTGGCCTTGCCGTCCTTGCCGGGGCGGCCGTCGGCGGCGATTGGCTCGGTCGGGATTTCCGTGATGCGCCGGTCCGAGTCCACCCAGTAGCGCACGGCGGTCGGGAAGGCCTCCTCGAGTTTCAGTTCGGGACGCGCGGAGGCGTTCGGCTCCCCGCCGACAATCAGGCAGAGCACGCGATCCTCGCGGCCCAGGGATTTGAAGATGCGGATTTCCTGATCCACCCACTGGGACTTCACCGAGTTCGGCGAACAGACGACGACGAGATAGCGCGACTGCCGCAGCGCGCGGGTGAGGTTGTCGCCGAGGTTTGCCGAGCCGGGCAGTTCATCGCGGTCGCGGAAGACGGGGAAGGCGCGCTTGGGCACCACGCCCTCGCGGGAGGGTTTGCCGATGAGGTGCTTGGGAACCTCGTAGGTCTCGATCCCCTTGTGGAGCCACGAGGCCCACGCGTCATCGGCGTGGCTGTAGCTGATGAACGCCCAATACTTGAATTCCTCTTGCTGCGGCTCGTTTGGCATCGCGGTCTATAAGTTTCACCATATGTTTACTGAACCCGGCTTCGCCCCGCGCTGTTTCAAACACCGGCGCGGAAGTTTTTCGACCGCTTGAATGCCAGTTTCCCCCGGCGATGTCAAACTCCCGCTGATGGCCTGCCCAAATTTTGGAGTGGTTCACCCCGCGCCTTCGTGTAACCTGCGCCGCAGCCGCACGCGCCTTTCAACATGAAAATCCAGATTCCCGACGCCCTCAAACAAGACGCCCCCCAGAACGTCTGGGGAAAAATTCTCACCGCCACGCCGGTCATCATGACCGTCATCGCCACCATGCTCGCCGGCCTGGCCTCCAGCGAGATGACCCGCGCCCAATACGCCCGCTCCCTCGCCGCCCAGCAGCAGAGCAAGGCCGGCGACCAGTGGAGCTTCTTCCAGGCCAAGCGCCTGCGCGGCGCGATGCAGCGCAGCACGCTCGACTTGTTGCAGGCGACCGCCGAACTCCGCCCGCTCGACGCGAGTGCATTGGGAAAATCCGGCGCGGAATTTAACGCTGTTCTCGGCGCGTTGCAAAAAACCGAACTGCCTCCCCTGCCCGCCGCCGTGGAATTGAACCCAACGGTGAAAACCGCGCTCGAACTCCTCGAAGCCGCCAAGCCCGACGAGGAAATCGCCGCGCTGCTCGCCAGCCTGAACGCGCAAATCCTCATTGATGCCGTCCGCGCCGCGCGCGACCGCGCCGACGCCTTCGACGCCGCCACGAAGCCGGTCAACCAGGCAATTGATCAACTGGAAAAAAAACTCGGCGGCGCGGACAAGCAGTTGCTCCGTGATTTCACGGCGGCACGCCTGCGTTACACCGCCGCCCGCTACGACGCCGAGGCGCGCCTCAACCAGTCCGTCGCGCAACTCCTCGAACTTCAGGTGCGGAAAAGCAACCTCACCGCCGAGCGGCACCACCGGCGCAGCCAGCGGTTTTTCTTCGGGATGCTCGCGGCGCAGGCGGCGGTGATTGTCTCCACCTTCTCGCTCGCCGCGCGGCAGCGCAGCTTCCTCTGGATGCTCGCCGCCGCCGCCGGCCTCGCCGCGCTGGGCTTCGCCATCTACGTGTATTTCTACGTCTGAAAAATATCCGGCCGGGAGAAACAGGAAAAGAAGTGCAATGAAGAAATGGTCGGGGCGGTGAGATTTGAACTCACGACCTTCTGAACCCCATTCAGACGCGCTACCAAGCTACGCTACGCCCCGAACCATCGCGCCGTGAAACGGCGCGCCGGGATACTATGGGCCGGCGGGGCGAATTCAACTACTTTCAGGCGCGGCAATAATGGCGGTGAAAACTCCCGCCACAAAATCCCGGATGACCGCCACCTCCTCCAGCCCGGCGATGGTGTGCTCCTTCTCGAACTCGCGCCACTCGATGCGCACGCCCGCCGCCTTGAGCAACTGGATTTGTGCGCGCACCTTGTCCAGCGGGATGAGCGGGTCTTGCGTGCCGTGCGTGATGAGGAACTTCTGCTCCTTCGCGACCGGGGACATTTCGCGCGCCAGCTTCTCCGGCTCGTGCGCGTAACCACTGATGCCCACCAGCCCGGCGAAGCGATGCGGATAGCGCAGTCCAACCTCCAGCGTCATCAGGCAGCCTTGCGAAAAGCCGAACACCACCGTTTGCTCCGTCGGAAAGCCCGCCGCGCGCTGCTGGTCGAGCAGGTCGAACAATAATTTGCGGCTGCGCTCCACGCCCGGCCCCGGATTGTTCGCGTAGTCATACCACGAGAAGCCGCCGTAATACTCATCCGGCGCGTTCACCAGCAGGTAGCTCATCCACGGCAGGTTGAGCGCGGGCGGCAGTCCGCGGTAGCCTGCCATGCTGTCGCCCAGCCCGTGCAGCACCACCATGAGCCGGCGCGACGCCGCGTCTGGCGCGGGGATGAAATCTGTCTCCAACATCCGTCAGTATTTGATCGCCGACTTGCCGCTCAAGCCCAGCGCTTTGGCCGTCTCGTTCGCCTTGCCGAGCATCATGCCCGCGTCGCTACCGACGGCGATGAATTGAAAACCCTCCGCCATGCGCCGCTGTGCCGTCGCCGCATCAATGACGTGCAGGCCGGGCGCGACGCCGTGCTTCTTGGCCGTGGTGCGGACGTGTTGGAGCGCCTCGACGAACTGCGGCGCGTCGCTCTCGAACACCGGCTTCAGCCCGTAGGACTGGTGCAGGTCGTTCGGCCCGATGAACACCGCGTCAATCCCCGGCACGCTCAAGATGGCCTCCGCGTTCTCCACGCCCTTGGCCTGCTCGATCATCACCACCACGAGGATTTCGTCGTTCGCCTTCTCGTAATAGTTCGCCGCCGCCGTCTCGAAGTTGATCGCGTGCATCTGCCCGCCGATGGTGCGGCTGCCGAGGGGCGCGTAGCGCGCGGCCTCCACCACCGCCTCGGCCTCGGCGCGCGTGTTGACCAGCGGCACAATGACGCCCCACGCGCCCGTATCGAGCACGCGCTTGATGTTCTCCGTCGTGTTCATCGGCAGGCGCACGAAGGGCGCGCAGCCGCCCGCCGTGATGCTGATGAACTGCGCCGCCGCCGTCTCGATGCTGATGGGCGAGTGCTCCGTCTCCACCGTGAGCCAGTCGAAGCCCACGCCGGCCATCATGCGCGCGGCGACGGGGCACGGCAGCGTGAGCCAGGTGCCGAGGCTCGCCTCGCCGCGCTTGAGCTTCTCGCGGACAAAATTCTTTTTCATGCGCGCGAAGTGTGCGGCGGCGCGGCGGGCGGGACAACTGGAAAACGCGGAGGAGAAGGCTGGCCTAACGAACCAATCTGCGGACAACGTGTCGAGGATCAACAGTTAGGCGCATGCTTGTGGCCATTGATTGTCATAAGAATCTGGATATGGCTCGTTATTGACTATCTTGCGAACTCCAAACGCCCATACTGATAACAAAACCAATCTGCGCTGCTTCTGGGTATCGAGACAATCAAGCTGAACCCATGTGAATTCCGTCTTAATACCTGATGGCTCGAACTCCGGATGCCATCTGGCTCTACGAAACTCCAAACCGCTCCGGCTGCAAAACCGCTGAACATGTCTTACGCAAAGGCGACCCAACATGATGTGAGTGACCCAGAACGCATAAAGCATCAACGGAATCCCGACCACCACGAACGCCACAATCAACAGCACGCGGCTCATGTGGCTTAACTCTGATTCAACGACGAATAAACATTGAACGCGTTCATCGCTTGGGACGCTAAAGCGCCGTTTCCGGCCTGTCCAGCCGGGAGTTTTTGAACCCTACCCGCAGTTTATTGAAGTGGGAAAAACGACACCGCGCCCAGCCCGGAGGGGGGGTGGGGGGGTGGGTGTGCACGTATAGACGGATTTTGAGGATGGCGCGTATTCTCCCGCGCGTTGGCCGGCAAAGTCCGAACTGTGAACGGCACATTTCAACACTTGAGCTTCGTGTCTCCCCGCCGGGGCGGCATGGCCCCGGCTTTGCGCCGCCCCGGCGGCCTGCCGCGCCGCGCCGACGGCGGCGTCCACCGTGCGCCGCCCGCGCCGGGGGATGTCCCGGAGTCGGTGCGGGACATCCCGCCGCCGTTCCGGGATGTGCCGCCATCACCGGGGGGCATCCCGCCGTCATCGCGGGGCATCCCGGAACCGTTCCGGGACGTGCCGGAATGGCCGGGGGACATCCCGCCGTCATTCCGGGATGCACCGGAACCGCAGCGGGACATCCCGGAATCGCCGGGGGACATCCCGGAATCGCGGCGGGATGGCCAAAAATGGCCAAAACAAGCCCCAAACGGCTTCCGGCGTGAGCTTTTCAGGTATTTCGCCCCATTCCCCCTCACCCCGGCCCTCTCCCGCCGGGAGAGGGAGACGATTTTGTCGGCGCGGGGAGATTCGGACGCGCGCTGGAACGTCGCCGCGCTGGGCTGGCTTCCCCCTCTCCCTTGGGGAGAGGGCTGGGGTGAGGGGGAAGGCCACGGATTTTCCCTCCGATGCCGGATTGAGATCAAGATTCCTTCGCCCCGCCCCCGCCCATCAAGCCCGCCCAATCCAAACCTCGTATCCGCCATGAGAATCGCCCATTTCGATGAAGGACTTCACTTCGACGACCCCAATCTCTATTGGGGCGACCCCAGCTACCTTTTGGAGCCGGGCGACCCCGGCTACGTGGCCGACCCGACCTCCGCCAGTTTTCCCCCGACCAACAACCAAAGAGAAAGGAAACGCAAAATGCCAAAATCAGACCTGATCAAAAAACCGGACGCGCTGTTCTCGCAACAGCTCAACACCTACAAGAACAACATCGGCACCTTCGCCGCCACGCTCGGCGTGACCGCCGGGCAGATGACCGCGCAGGCGGCGGACGCCGACTACTACGCCTATGTGCTGGCGTGCGTGGACGTGTGCAACAACTGCAGCCAGCAGTGGACGGCGTGGAAGGAAACCCTGCGCGGTGGCGGCACGGTGCCCGTCGGCGGCGCGCCCGGCGAGCCGCCGCTGCCCGCCGCCGTGCCGGCGGTCGCCCCCGGCATCGAGGCGCGCTTCCGCGCGCTGGTCAAATTGAACAAGGCGCACCCGAACTGGAGCACGGCCATCAGCGAGGCGCTGGGCACCGAGGGCGAGGTGCAGAGCGGGCCGGACTTCACGACGTTCAAGCCCGACCTCAAGCTGGAACTCTCCGGCGGGAATGTCTTCGTGCGCTGGGGCTGGCAGAACAAGAAGGCGTTCCTCGACGCGCTGGAAATCCAGGTGGACCGCGGCACCGGCGCGGGCTGGCAACTGCTGACCATTGACACCACGCCGAACTACCTCGACACCGCGCCGCCGCCCGCGAGCGCCGCCAAGTGGACGTATCGCGCCATCTTCCGCGTGGGCGACCAGCGCGTCGGCCAGTGGAGCGACGAGGTGAACATCACGGTCGCGGCGTGAGGGGAAAAGGTTGAGGTATGAAGGATCAAGGATGCAGGAAGCACAAGGGCGGCGCGCTGCCTTCACTTTTCATGCCTCATAATTCATGCCTCATAGCTCCTTCCGCCCTTTCCCCGGCTTCATCCGGGGGCGGCACGATTTTCAAACCCGTCCGGTGGCGCGGGGCGCTATCCCCGCTTGGTTCCCGACTTCGGATTGCACTGATGAAGGAACACGCCGGGCGGGTTTGATTGTCTCCTCCGCCGCGCCCTCGCGCGCGGCGACAAGGCAAAAGGAGACCTCTGCAAAAGGCAGTGGGACAGGCGTCTCGCCTGTCCAGTGGGACGCCCGCTTTGCGGAATCGCTCGAAAATTCGCATGGCTCACTGGACAGGCGAGACGCCTGTCCCACGCTTTCGGCACTGTTGCAGAGTGCTCATA
>JACRJY010000068.1 GCA_016235585.1 Verrucomicrobiota bacterium
CCGGCGCCCCTACCGCGCAATCCACCCGCCGCCTACCACTAGATCGTCCTGATAGAACACGCACGCCTGGCCCGGCGTGATGGCGCGCTGCGGCATGTGCAGTTTCACTTGTGCGCCGCCGTCGGGCGTGGGCGTCACCGTCGCAGGCGTGCCGGGATGGTTGTAGCGAATCTTCGCGGTGACTTCGAGCGACGCGGGCGGCGTGGCGAATGGAATCCAGTTGCAGCGCTCCACGCGGAACTCCGCACGGTCGAGCATCGTCTCGTCGCCGACGATGACGCGGTTGCGCGCCGCATCGAGTTCCACGACATAGATGGGTTTGGGCGTGGAGAGACCCAGCCCCTTGCGCTGGCCGATGGTGTAGAACTCGATGCCGTCGTGCTCGCCGAGCTTGCGCCCGTGGACATCCACGATGTCGCCGCGATGCCGTGCGGCGAGCTTGGACTGTTCGAGGAACTTCCCGTAGTCCTTGTCCGGCACGAAGCAGATTTCCATGCTCTCCTCCTTCTCGGCGGTCTTGAGCTGGCAGTCGCGCGCCACGTCGCGCGTGCCGGCTTTCGTCATGTCGCCGAGCGGGAACAGCGTGCGCTCGAGCTGCCACTGCTTGAGCGAGAAAAGGAAATAACTTTGATCCTTGCGCGGGTCGCGCCCGCGCTTGAGCAGGGTTCGTCCGGTGGAAGAATCTTTTTCAATCCGCGCGAAGTGGCCCGTGGCGATGAACTGCGCGCCGAGCTGATCCGCGCGGTGCAGCAGCGTGCCGAACTTCAGCCGCTCGTTGCACATCACGCAGGGGTTCGGTGTGCGTCCGGCTTTGTATTCCTCGGCGAAGTAGGCGATGACCTGCTTCTGAAACTCCGCCGCCTCGTCAATCAGGTAATACGGGATGTCGAGCTGGTGCGCGACGGCGCGCGCGTCCTTCACGGCCTCGGGGCCGCAGCACTTGTCCTCGGCGCGGTTCACGCAATCCTGCGGCCAGAGCTTGAGCGTGACGCCCACCACGTCGTAGCCCTGCTCCTTGAGCAAGGCCGCCGTCGCGGACGAATCCACGCCGCCGCTCATGCCGAGGAGCACGCGGGTTTTGCCGTTTGATGTCACAGTGTAGGAAAGTAGAAAGGGCAACGGCGCGTGTAAAGCGCCGTGCTCAACGCAACGAGAATGGGAATGGCCGAATGCTCACCCGCCCACTTCCGCCCGCGCTTCGGCGGCGAGCGGCGTGCTCAAGTATCGTTCGCCAGTGGAGCAGGCGATGGTGACGATCATCTTGCCCTTGTTCTCCGGGCGGCGGGCGAGTTCAAGTGCGGCCACGACATTCGCGCCGGTCGAGATGCCGACGAGAATTCCCTCTTCTTTCGCCAGCCGGCGGGCCATCGCGAACGCGTCGTCGTTGCTGACCTGGAGGCATTCGGTGATCTGCGCGTTGCCCGCACTGTCCTTGAGGTGAAGATTTTTCGGGACGAAGCCCGCGCCGGTGCCTTGAATCTTGTGCGGGCCGGGCTTGACCGGCTGGCCGGTGAGCGTCTGCGTGATCACCGGCGAATCCTTCGGCTCGACGGCGACGGCGGTGAACGACGCCTTCTTCGGCTTGATGACCTCGTAGCAGCCGGTGATGGTGCCGCCCGTGCCGACGGCGGCGACGAGGATGTCCACCTTGCCGTCGGTGTCCTCCCAGATTTCCACGGCGGTGGTCTTCATGTGGATGGCGGGATTGGCCGGGTTCTCGAACTGCTGCGGAATCCACGCATTCGGCGTCTCCTTCGCGAGCTGTTCAGCGCGGGCGATGGCGCCTTTCATGCCCTCGGCACCGGGGGTCAAAACCAGTTTCGCGCCGAGCATCGCGAGCAGGGTGCGGCGCTCCAGCGACATCGTCTCCGGCATGGTGAGGATGAGCTTGTAGCCCTTGGCCGCCGCGACGAAGGCGAGGGCGATGCCGGTGTTGCCGCTGGTCGGCTCGATGATGACGGTGTCCTTCTTGAGGATGCCGCGCTTCTCGGCGTCCTCGATCATGCTCATGCCGATGCGATCCTTGACGCTGCCGAGCGGGTTGAAGAACTCGCACTTGAGCAGCACGGTGGCCGGCACGCCGGCGGTGACTTTGTTGAGTTTGACGAGCGGGGTGCGCCCCACGGTTTCGACGATGTCGTTATAGATGCGGCCCATAAATAATCCTGTGTTTGATTGTGCGGCGGATTCTGGCGGATTGCCGGGCGCGGGCAAGTTTTTTGTGGGCGGCGCGCCCTTGGCGGTCGTAATCCAGCAGATTGTTTCCATCCCATCGGAGAAGACCGGGGTGAGGGACAAGCGCACGACCAAGGTTGGGCGCACTTTTATTTCGCATAAACCGCCCCAGCCGCGCGTCTGTCCTTGGTGTCCACCCGTGGTTGTCCGTGGTTGGTTGTCACATGAAACAACATTCACATAACCCCTTCGGCGCCTGCGGCGTCACGCGCCGGCAGTTTCTCACGCAGACCGGCATGGGCTTCACCGGCGTCGCCCTCGGCGCGATGCTGTTCAAGGACGGCGTGCTGCGCGCCAACGAAGCGCCCGCGTTCACGCCGCCCAACGGCCAGCCGCAATTCACGCCGCGTGCGAAGTCGGTCATCTGGATTTTCCTCATCGGCGGGTTGAGCCACCTGGAGAGCTTCGACGTGAAGCCGGAGTTGAACAAATACGCCGGCAAGCTCATCGAGGACACGCCGCACAAGGGCCTGCTCAACGAGGCGCTCATCAAGGCGAACCTGCCGAACGTGGACACGCAGAAGCGCGACGTTTACAAAAAAATCATGGCGCTGAACACCGGCTACCGCGCCTACGGGCAGAGCGGGCTGGTGGTGAGCGACTGGTTCCCGCATCTCGGCTCGTGCGCCGACGACCTCGCGGTGGTGCGCTCGTTCTGGACGATTGACAACAACCACGGCGCGCAGCTCACCTTCCACACCGGCCGCAACGTTCGCGAGGGCGCGCATCCGACCATCGGCTCGTGGACGAGTTACGGCCTGGGTTCGCTGACGGAGAATCTTCCGCAGTTCGTCGTCATCGGCGAGCCGAGCGCGGATTGCTGCGGTGGCGTGTGGACGCACGGCGCGGCCTACCTTGGTCCGCAGTATTCCGGCGTTCGCCTCAACACGGACCCGTCGAAGCCGCTCGCGTTCATCAAGCCCGCCGACCCGACGATGACGCCCGAGGAGCAGGAGCATAATTTTTCGCTGCTCGGAAAATTGAACCGCCTCTCCGGCATTGATTATCCGGACGACGAATTTCTCCGCGCGCGCATCAAGTCTTACGAGCTCGCGTTCCAGATGCAGACGGCGATTCCCGACACGCTCGGCCTGCAAAGGGAATCCGAGGCGACGAAGAAAATGTATGGCCTCGACCAGAAAGAGACGGAGACGTTCGGCCAGCAATGCCTCGTCGCGCGACGGATGGTCGAGCGTGGCGTGCGTTTCATCCAGCTTTTCCACGGCGGCATCGGCAGCGCGGGCGCGTGGGATTCGCACAAGGACATCCGGATCAATCACGCCAAGCTCTCGAAGCAGGTGGACCAGCCCATTGCCGGGCTGATCAAAGACCTCAAGCAACGCGGCCTGCTCGATGACACGCTCGTCGTCATCGGCACGGAGTTCGGTCGCACTCCCGGCGCGGATTTCAACGAGGGCGCGATGGGCACGGGCCGCGATCATCATCCGCACGGTTTCACCTGCGTGCTGGCCGGCGGCGGCACGAAGGGCGGCATCGTCCACGGCGCGACGGATGAACTTGGCTTCCACGCCGTCGAGAACCGCCACTACGTCACCGACCTTCACGCGACCGTCCTGCACCAGATGGGCCTCGACTCGCGGCGCCTCCAGTATCCGGGGCGGCAGCGGCTCGATATGGATTACGGCGAAGTTATCAAAGGCATCCTTGCGTGAGGCTCGTTGCGTTGGGTAGCACCCGCCTCTGGCGGGTTGAACTCGGCGTCCTCGCCGAGTTCTCGTCAAACCATTCGAAAGCCGTTTGCCCCGCCACGCCGGAGTGCCGGGCGCGACGCCCGGCACGACCCGCCGGAGGCGGGTGCTACCCAAGGGCGTAACCGCAAACCCGAAGCCTGCGTCTCTGGTGTCGCAATCATTGCCCAACTCGAATCAGCAATCTGTTTATGAACCACAAACCTTCCTCGTTCTTTCTCGCCGTCGCGCTTTGCCTCACGGCAGCCGTGGCAAACCTCGGCGCGGCGGAAAAATCAGCCGGGAAAAAAGGCGGCGGCAAAAAAGCGCCCGCGCCCAAGCTCACCAGCGTCGAAATCAAAACCGACGAGCGCCTCTACAAACAGACGCCACAGGGCGAGTTGAAACTCCATTTCTTCTTCCCGCCGGGCTGGAAGAGCAGCGACAAACGGCCCGCAATTATTTTCTTCTTCGGCGGCGGGTGGAAGAACGGCAGCTACACGCAGTTTGTTTCGCAGTCGGAGTATTTCGCCAGCCGCGGGCTGGTGGCGGTGAGCGCGGATTACCGCATCGAGTCCATCCACAAGACCACGCCGGACAAGTGCGTGGAGGACGCCAAAAGCGCGGTGCGCTGGCTGCGCGCGAAGGCGGGCGAACTGGGCATTGACCCGGACAAAGTCATCGCGTCCGGCGGCTCGGCGGGCGGGCACCTCGCGGCGGCGACGGCGCTGGTCGAGGATTTCAACGCCAAGGAGGACAATCTCTCTGTTTCCTGCCAGCCGTCCGCGCTGGTGCTGTTCAACCCCGCGCTAAATTTTCCCGACTTCCCGACCAAGGACGCCGAGGGCAAGCCTATCGGGAAAAAATTCTGGCCGACGCCGTTTTTGAAAAAGGGCACGCCGCCCGCCATCATTTTTTTCGGGACGGCGGACCGGATGCTTTCGCAGGGGGAGGAATTTCTGGCCAAATCGAAGGAGCTGGGCAACCGCGCCGAGCTTTACACCGCCGCCGAGATGCCGCACGGCTTCTTCAACCGCCCGCCGTGGACGGAAGTGACGGCGAAGAAGGCGGATGAATTCCTGACCGCGCTCGGCTACCTCAAGGGCGAGCCGACGATCAAACTTCCGGCGGACGCGCCTTCGTTGAAGCGGCAGGAGTAATCACGGTCGGCTCAACGCTGGTGGAAACTTCACCCGGCATCTCCAGCGCCGCCAGAAAACCGCGCGCCTTCGCCAGCGTCTCGTCGTATTCCGCCGCCGGCACCGAGTCGGCCACGATGCCCGCGCCGGCGTGAAAATGGATTTGCCCCGGCTGGCACACGGCGGTGCGGATGCTGATGCTCAACTGGCTCTCGCGGTTGAAGCCGAGGTAGCCGTGGCAGCCGGTGTATGGCCCGCGCGAAACCGGCTCCAGCTCGTCAATGATTTCCATCGCGCGAATCTTCGGCGCGCCGGTGATGCTGCCGCCGGGAAAGCACGCCGCGAACGCCGCGAAGTGTGTCACGTCCGCGCGCAGCCGGCCCTCGACGGTGCTGACGAGGTGCTGCACCTGCGGATAACGCTCCAGCCGCACCAGCTCCGGCACCTGCACCGTGCCGTATTCGCAGACGCGGCCAAGGTCGTTGCGGAGCAGGTCGGTGATCATCACGAGTTCGGCCATTTCCTTCGCGCTCGTTTGCAGTTCGTAGGTGAGCTGCGCGTCGCGCGTCGGGTCATTGTCGCGCGGGCGCGTGCCTTTGATGGGCCGCGTGAGAATGTGCGAGCCGCTCAAGCGCAAAAATAGTTCCGGCGACGACGAGGCGACTTGAAAATCCCCGCAGTCGAGGAAGGCCGCGAATGGCGCGGGCGAAACCGCCGCCAGCCGCTGGAAAAAATCCCAGCCGGAAATGTCGGCTTGAGCCGTGAGCCGTTGCGCGAGGTTGACCTGGTAAATGTCCCCGGCGCGGATGTAGCGCAGGGCGCGCTCGACCTTGGCGATGAACTCGGCGCGCGAAACATTGGAGAAGACTTCCGGCGAATGCGCGCCGCGTTCCCCCTCACCCCGGCCCTCTCCCCAAGGGAGAGGGAGAACCGTTCCCCGCGTCTGGGCAAGTTCGTTGGCGTTCGATGATTCGAGAGCTGGCGCAGTTGTCTCCCTCTCCCCCCGGGAGAGGGCCGGGGTGAGGGGAAAGGCGGCACCCGAACCCGCCGCTGTTCCGCGTCCTGTCTTGACGCTCTCTTCACTCCGAAGATTTTTAATCCAAAACTCCGCCTGCTCCTCCGCGCGTTGCTCGCTGCGCGAGCCGTCCACGTTCAGGCCGGTGGAAATCACCCACGCCTTGCCGAGCCAGTGGTCGAAGGCCACAAGGCTGTCGTAAAAACCGACGTGGCAGTCGGGCAGTTCGAGATCGTTCGCGGCCCGTCGCGGCAGGCGCGGCTCGACGAAGTTCTTCAGATCGTAGCCCCAGAAGCCGAAACAGCCGCCGAGCGGGAACGGCAGATCCGCCTCGTCCAGCAGCTCGTAGCGCGACATGAGGCCGTCGAGGATTTGCCACGGATTGCCGAATTGCGTCTGGGGTCTGGCGTCTGGCGTCTGGGGCTGGGTGAGTTCGCAGCGTGAGCCGGACGAGCGAAAGGCGAGAAAGGGCCGCGCGGCGACGAAGGAATGCCGCGCCTGCTTCGCGTCGAGCAGCGCGCTTCGCAACAGCACCACGCCCGGCTCGCCGCGAAGCTGCTCGGCGAGCGACTCCGGCGTGTGGATCGTTTCAATTTCCTGAATCAACAGGCTCATGGCCGGTGCCAGCGTATCTCAAAAATTCAACAACGCCACCAGTTGCCTGTCCTTTTTCAGCGGACTCACCAGCGCCAGGTTCATCCGCTCCGGGCGGAGGAAGTCGCGGGCGGCGGCGCGCACCTGCGCGGCGGTGACGGCGGCGAGGCGCTGCTTCACCACGGCGGGCGGCTGGATTTTTCCGTAGCAAATCATCTGCTCGCCCATCCACATCATCTGGTGCTCGGTGCTTTCGAGGCTCAAGTCGGTCTGGCCGAGCAGATAATCGCGGGCGCGGCGCAGTTCGGCGGCGGCAGGCGGCGCAGCGGCGAGGCGGCGGACTTCGCGCATCACAAGTTTGAGCGCGCGCGGCAGCTTGTCGGTGTCCAGCCCGGCGGAGATGACGAGGTCGCCGGTGTCGTCGAAGTGGCTGCAGCCGCTGGAAATGTGGTAGGCCAGCCCGTGGTCCTCGCGCACGACCTGGAAGAGGCGCGAGCTCATGTTCTCGCCGAGAATCGTGTTCAGCACGCGCAGCGCGAACCGCCGCTCGTCGTGCCGCGAGCACGCGCGGATGCCGAGCGCGAGGTGTGTCTGCTCGGTGTCCTTGGTGTGCAGATGAACGCGCGGCGCGGTCTGGCCGTTCGTGGCGGGGAGAAACATCGGGCGCTTCCCGCCGGGAAATTTCTTCGCGTAGCGTGCAACGGCTTTCACGGCCTGCGCGTGCTTGATTCGCCCGGCCACGGCGACGAGCGCGGTGCCGGCGACGTATTTCGACTGCTTGAAGGCGAGCAGTTCAGTTCGAGCCATCGCGTCAAGCGTCTGTTCCGTGCCGGCGATGGAACGGCCCAGCGGCTGGCCGGGCCAGAGCGTGGCGTTGAGCAGTTCGTGGACGTGCTGCGCGGGCTGGTCGCGATACATCGCCAGCTCCTCCTTGATGACGGCGCGCTCCTTGTCCACCTCGGCGCGGTCGAACTTCGAGTGGAGGAACATGTCCATCAGCACGTCGAGCACGTCGGCGAACTTGCCGTGGTGCGCGCGGACGTAGAAGCAGGTGTTCTCCTCGCTGGTGAAGGCGTTCAAATAGCCACCGACGCCCTCGACGTCTTCGGAAATTTGTTTCGCGCTGCGGCGCTCGGTGCCTTTGAACAGCAGATGCTCGATGAAGTGCGAGACGCCGCCCAGTTCCGCCGGCTCGTAGCGCGCGCCGACGCCGACCCACAGGCCGAGGCTCACGCTCGCCATGTGCGGCATCTCGGCGGTGGCGATGGTCAGGCCGCCGTCGAGGCGTGTGAGATGATACATTTGGCGGAAGGGATGAGTTATGAGGGATGAAGGATGAAAGAAAACATCAGCGCCAGCGGTGGTGTCTTCCGCCTCATTTCATCGCTTCAATCTCTCAATTCGGCATCAAACCAGCCCCTTCGCCTCCCAGCCGGCGCGGTATTTCTTGTGAACGAACTGGTTCGCGTCGGCGAAGTTGGTGAACTTGAGCTTCGCGGAATCCCAGTCCAATTTCTGGTTCGGGAACCGCACCGCCACTGTGCCGAGCAGCACCGTCTCCGTCAGCGGGCCGGAGTAATCGAAGTGGCCTGTCGCCGCGCCCTGGCCTTTGCAGGCGTTGGCCCACTGCTGGTAATGATTGTCGCCCTCGACCTTCTCCAGTTCCCGGCCCGCCGCCGCGCCGAGCAGCACCGGCGATTTGCCGTGCTCGCAGAGCAGCGTGCCCTTCTCGCCGATGAGCAGGCAGCCGTTCGTCGGCGTCTTCTGGTCGTCGGGGAGCGGCACGAGTTCGCGCGGCGGGAGTTTGCCGCCATCGTGCCACGTCATCTTCACCGTCGGGCCGGCGGTGAACTGCGTGGCGGGAAATTCGTAGCGGATGATCTGCCATTCCGGAAACGTCTCGCCGTTCGTGGCCGGGCCTTCCGACCAGACGCGCACGGGTGCCTTGAAGCCGAGGCTCCAGAACACCGGGTCAATGATGTGGCAGCCCATGTCGCCGAGCGCGCCCACGCCGAAGTCGAGGTAGCCGCGCCACGCGAACGTGTGATACGGCCCGCGCCCCTTCTTCTTCGGATCGTCGGAACGCGCGCCGACATAGGGCCGCTCCGGCGCGACGCCCAGCCACAAGTCCCAGTGCAAATCCTTCGGCACCGGGTCGCTGCCTTGCGGACGCGTGTGGCCCTGCGGCCAGATCGGGCGGTTGCTCCACGCGTGCGCCTCCTTCACCTTGCCGATGACGCCGCTCTGGATCGCCTTCGCCACCATGCGATAGCCGGGGCCGCTGTGGTTCTGGTTGCCCATCTGCGAGACGATGCCGTATTGCTTCGCCGCCGCCGTGAGCAGGCGCGCCTCGCGGATCGTGTGCGCCATCGGCTTCTGCACATACACGTGCTTGCCGAGCTGCATCGCGGCCATCGCGACGGGCGCGTGCATATGGTCGGGCGTCGAGACCGTCACGGCGTCAATGTCCTTCTGCTCCAGCAGCCGCCGCCAGTCGTTGTAGGTCTTCGCGCCGGGATACTTCTTGAGCGACCCGGCGAGCGTCGTGTCATCCACGTCGCAGAGCGCGACCACGTTGTTGCCGACGGAGGTCTCGCTGATGTCGCCCGCGCCTTTGCCGCCGGTGCCGACGCCCGCGATGTTGAGCTTATCACTCGGCGAAACGCGGCGCGGCTTGGGCGCGGCGTAACCCGTGCGCTTGGCGAGCAGCAGGGAAATGGTGGCGAGCGACGCGGTGTTGAGGAACTGGCGGCGGGAGGGGCGGATGAGTTGGTTCATGGTGTTAAATCAAGTTCGGGAACTAGACGAGCAGGAACCGTCGCCGCATTCAAGCGGCGAAGCGGCCAACGACCCAAGCTCAGCGACCCGGCACTCGGGACGCGTGGATTGCAAACCCTGACGCCATGCCGGGTTAGATGCAGCGCATGGCCACACGGTCTCTGCTAATCCCACCATAAAAATAAATATCTGCCGTCAATCACCGACTCTTCGCCCTTCATCTCGCCGTAACCCTCCGACTCTGCCTCTGCCTCAAAAAGTTTGAATAGCACCCGCGACGGCGGCGATGCAGTCGGTAACTCGATGACGAGAGAATCGGCATACGGGCCGCCAGACTCTTTCAGCTCAATCTCGTCGGCGCGAATCGAATCCTGCGGAATGAAAACTCGTGTCGCGCCAGCTCGGTAAAGCGCCTCAACGAAAGCGATCGCAGCGGCAGTGGACTCAAAACGATTGCCGGCAAGTGCTGATGCGCTGCGATTCTCTCGCAGCCAAGCCAGCGCTTCTGGGCCATCGGAGCATGTGAGTGGCATAGCGCGTAGTGTGGCCTAACTTGTGATTATGCGACTGTAGTCGCCATATTTTAATATGCCGACAGCGTTTGTGCCGCTAAACGTGCGTCGTGGATGTTTCCCAAGCAATCCAAAACTACACCCCGCGAGGCGCGCAGCCGTGTGTTCCCGTCGGCAGTCGGAGGCTGCCTCACCTCAAAAGCGGGCCGGACGGATGGAAAATGGGCAAAAACAGACAACTACGGCGCAATTCGCTGCGATTCAGCGGTTTCCCCATCCGGGCTGATCAAAATAGTTACGGGGGAAATGATTTTCCCCAAGGGGGAAACGATTTCCCCCGAGGGGTTAGCGGTTTCCCCCAAGGGGAAAATGGTTTCCCCCGACGGGTTTGCGGCTTCCCCCGAGGGGAAAACGGTTTTCCCGGAGGGGTTAGCGACTTCCCCCGACGGGTTGGCGGCTTTCCTCAAGGGGGAAATGACTTTCCCCGCAGGGAAAATCGCCAACCCCGTGGGGATGGCGGCTTCCCCCGAAGGGAAAACAATCATCCCCAAGGGGAACGTGACTTCCCCGACCGGGAAAATCCCGCCGCCGTCCGGGGAAGTGATTTCCCCGCTGATGCCCCCTCACCCGCGGCAGGCCCCGCTCACTCGTCGCTCGCCAACTTCGCGAGCACGCTGAAGTCTTCGAGCGTGGTGGTGTCGCCCTTGATCTCCACGCCGCTGGCAATCTGCTTGAGCAGGCGGCGCATGATTTTGCCGGAGCGCGTCTTGGGCAGCATTTCGGCAAAGCGCACGTCGTCGGGCTTGGCGACGGGGCCGATTTCCTTGCCGACGTGATTGCGAAGTTCGACCTTGAGTTCAGGCGTCGCGTGCTGGCCGGTCTTGAGCGTGACGAAGCACACGAGCGCCTGGCCCTTCAACTCGTCGGGCCGGCCCACGACGGCGGCCTCCGCGACGGACGGATGGCTCACGAGCGCGCTCTCGACTTCCGAGGTGCCGATGCGGTGGCCGGCGACGTTGAGCACGTCGTCAATGCGGCCCACGATCCAGAAGTAACCGTCCTCGTCCTGCCGGCAGCCGTCGCCGGTGAAGTAGCTGCCCTTGACCTCGCTCCAATAAACTTCCTTGTAGCGCTGCGGGTCGCCCCAAAGCCCGCGCAGCATCGAGGGCCACGGCTGGCGCACGACGAGCTTGCCGCCGCTGCCTTTCGGCACGGCGTTGCCCTGGTCGTCCACGACTTCGGGATGAATGCCGAAAAAAGGAAGCGTTGCCGTGCCGGGCTTGGTGGGCGTCGCGCCGGGCAGCGGCGTGATCATGATGCTGCCGGTCTCGGTCTGCCACCAGGTGTCCACGATGGGGCAGCGCCCGCCGCCGATGACGCGGTGATACCACATCCACGCCTCGGGATTGATCGGCTCGCCGACGGTGCCGAGGAGGCGGAGGGAGGCGAGGTTGTGCTTCTTCGGCCATTGGTCGCCCCACTTCATGAAGGCCCGGATGGCCGTCGGCGCGGTGTAGAGGATCGTCACGCCGTATTTCTCGATGATGCGCCAGAAGCGATCCGGCTCCGGCCAGTTGGGCGCGCCCTCATACATCAGTGCCGTCGCGCCGTTGGCGAGCGGGCCATAGACGATGTAGCTGTGGCCGGTGACCCAGCCCACGTCGGCGGTGCACCAGTAAACGTCGTCGTCGCGCAGGTCGAAGACGTATTTGGAAGTGAGCTTCGCGCCGAGCAGATAGCCGGCGGTGGTGTGGAGAATTCCCTTCGGCTTTCCAGTCGAGCCGCTGGTGTAGAGGATGAAAAGGTTCGCCTCGCTGTCCATCTTCTCGGCGGGGCAGTTGGCGTCCACGTATTCCAGCTCGCGGTGCCACCACACGTCGCGGCCCTCGGCGATGTGAACTTCGTTGCCGCAGCGGCGGAGCACGACGACCTTCTCGATGGTCTTGGTGAGCGAATGGCCGTTCGCGTCCTTGATCAGCAGCGCGTCGTCCACATTTTTCTTGAGCGGCACCACCGCGCCCCGGCGATAGCCGCCGTCCGCCGTGATGACCATTTTCGCGCCGGAATCCTGGATGCGATCCGCCACCGACTGCGCGCTGAAACCGCCAAAGATGACCGAGTGAACCGCGCCGATGCGCGTGCAGGCGAGCATCGCGATGGCCGCCTCCGGCACCATCGGCAGGTAAATGATGACGCGGTCGCCCTTCCTGATGCCGTTTCGTTTGAGGACATTCGCGAAGCGGCAGACTTCGCGGTGAAGCTGGCGGTAGGTGAGCACGCGCTCCTCGCCGGGCTTGCCGTCGGTGGCCGGCTCGCCCTCCCAGATGAGCGCGGCCTTGTTGGCGGTGGGTGTGCCGAGCCAGCGGTCGAGGCAGTTGGCCGACACGTTGAGCTTGCCGCCAACGAACCATTTGGCGAACGGCTCGCGCCACTGAAGCACTTTGCCGAACGGCTTGAACCAGACGAGTTCCTGCTTCGCCGTGCGGCCCCAGAAGCGTTCGGGGTGCTTCACCGACTCGTTCCAGAGCTTTTTGTAGTGGGCGAACGACTTGACGTGCGCCTGGGCGGAAAATTCCTTCGACGGCTTGAAGACGCGGTGCTCCTGGAGGTAGGAGGTGATGTTTTTCGGCGCGGCGGATTTGGTTTCAGTGCTCATATTATTGGAAACGCGCGCCATTCTAGGCGCGACGGGGGAAGCGTCAACCTTGAAGCCGGAGGCGCGGCGGTTTCGCCGTCACTTCCGCGCGGCCGCTTCCTCGGTGAAGTTCGCCTCCTGCCGCGTGAGCGCGAGGAAGGAATGCTCCAGCGCGCCGTCGGAGCCGCTCTGTCGGCGCAGCTCCTCGCGCGTGCCGACGGCGATGAATTTCCCCTGGTGAATGATGCCGATGCGGTCGGCCATCTCCTCCGCGACGCTCAACTGGTGCGTGGAGACGAACACCGTCATGCCGCGCCGCGAGCGCTCCTTGAGCGTGTCCTTGAGCACGCGCGCATGGTGCGGGTCGAGTCCCACCATCGGCTCGTCAATGATGAACACCTCCGGGTCGTGCAGCAGCGCCGAGGCGATGGCCACGCGCTGCTTCGTGCCGTGCGAAAGCCCCTCGATGGGCTTGCGGAGAAAATCCTCAAGGTTGAAGCGGGCGATCAGCTCTTTCGCCGCCTCTTCCATGCGGCCTTCCGGCATCTGGAAAATCTGGCCGGTGAAGCGGAAGAATTCCCATGGCGTGAGCTTGTCGTAGAGGAACGGAAAATCCGGCACGTAGGCGAGGCGGCGGCGCGCCTCGAGCGGATGCGTCTGGATGTCGAAGCCCGCCACGCGCGCGGTGCCGGCGGTGGGCTTGAGCAGACCGGTGACGACCTTGATCATCGTCGTCTTGCCAGCGGCGTTCGGGCCGAGCACGGCGAAGAACTCCCCGCGCCCGACGGTGAGAGTGATATCGTTGACGGCGGTGAGGTCGCCGAATTTCTTCACCAGGTTGATGATCTCGATCATGCGTCAGAACATCGTGAAGGCCGTGTTGACCAGCACCACTTCGTCCGGCAGCTCCACGCGCAGGATTTCGCCGACACGGCTGACGAACACCGTGACGCGGTGCCGCTCCAGCAGCCGGGCCTGCAGCCGATACACGCGCAGATTCGAGTGGCCAGCCTTGAGCCAGTCATTGCGCGCCGCCCAGTTCAAGCCGAGCTGAAAATTGTTCAACCGCGCCGGGGAGGCCGCGCCGCCCAGCGCGCCGAGCAGCAGCGTCGCCGGTAGCGAGCCGCCAGCCAACTCCGCCAGCAGCTTCTCCGGGCTCCGCAGGTCGGCGAACGTGAACTCGCGCGCCCACTCGGAGTCTTCGTTCAGCGCGCGCAGGCGCAGCGACTCCTTCGCCGCGTCGGCGCGCACCTCGATGGAGCTGCGCTTTTGCGCCAGGCGGAACGAAACCTCGCGCCACGCGTGGTTCGTGGAAAACCGCGCGCTGAAGTTGAAGCGGTAATACAGCGCGGGCTCGCCCCACAGCAGGTTGCCATCGCCGATGTCCACCGAATAATCCACCGGCGCGGCGACACGGCCTTCCGGCCCGAAGTCATCGGTGGATTTTTGCGCGGCGGGGGCTTCGCCCACGGACGGCGCCCAGCGCAGGCTGCCGATGCGTTTCTTGCGGTGAAAAATTTCGAGGTTCGAGCTGTCCGGCGCGGTGAGCATCTTCTGCCAGACGGTCGCGGCGGGCAGCGGGCGGGCGGAGTCGTCCTGCCCCGCGAACTCCGAGCGCCAGAGGAGGAAATTCATCGCCAGCCAGAACAGCGTGACGGCGGCGAAGGCGAGGCGGTTCATCATGGCCGGAACTGGAATGCCGCTCCCGCGCGGCTCACGGCGGCGGAATGTTCAGTGACTGGCCGATCTGCAGCTTGGTCGGGTTCAAGTTGGGGTTCGCCGCCTTCAGCGCCTCCAGCGTGATGCCGTGCCGGCGGGCGATGCTGCCGGGATTGTCGCCCGCCTTGACCGCGTAGGTTTTCATCTCGCCCGCCGCCCTGGGTGCGGGCGGCGGATTCGCCGGCGCGGAGGGCGACGGGCCCGGTGCGCGGGCGGCCCCGGCCTTTGGGGCGACGGGCGCGACGGGCAACTGCTCAAGCTGCCGGCGCAACTGCATATTTTCCGCTACGATGCGCTCGAGCTCGAGCTTCAGTTTCTCCAGTTCGGGCTGGGCGTTCTGCGTCCCGGTGGTCAGCAGAAACGACTTGGCCAGCTCCTGTTTGCAGGCCGTGATGCGCGGGCGGATGATGTCCGCGCGGTCGGAGTTGGGCTTGAGCTCGAGGAATTTTTCAAAGTGGTAGATGGCGGCGGCGGGGTTGTTCTCGTGCTTGTCCAGCAGCAGGGCCAGCTCGAAGTGCGCCGAGGCCGAGCGCGGGTTGACCTCCAGCGCCTTGCCAAACGCGGCGATGGCACCCTTGTGGTCGAAGCTGCTGGCGAGGCCCAGGCCGCGCAGGTAATGCGGCTCCTTCTGCTCGTCCACGGCGGTCGAGCCGCCGGGCGAACAACCCTGCCAGCACAGCGCGCCGGCCAGCACGAGGGCGAGGCGGATTGTGGGCGAAAAATTCATGGCCCGGACATTACTCAAAGCGCCGGGCGAGCGCAACGGCGGGTTGGCGCGGGCGGCGAGTTTCGGCGAATCACTTTCCGGCGGACGCACCGGCTTCCTTGAGCAGCAATTTCATCATCTCCTCCGCCGCGCCGGCGGAGATTTTGCGGACGAGCGCGCGGTCGGTGTTGTAGCCGAATTCATACGTGATGCCGGGGCAGCCGAGCGTCGTCCACGCCCAGTGCTTGGAGGTCGGCTGGCTCACGTTGTGGCCCGCGTCGCGTTTGAACTTGTAGTCGGGAAAACGCGCGCGGATCGCCGCCATCCACTGCTTCGTGAAATCCTTCGGAAACGTCGGCTCGTCATCCTTCTGCGTGTAAAACACATCCTCGCCGGTCGAGTGGAAATCCACGAACAGGAACGCCCGCGCGCCCGGGGACTTGGCGAGCGCGGAAATCGCCCGGCTCGTGGCGCGCGGCTCCGGCTGCGTGAACTTGGCCCAGTCGCGGTTCGAGTCGAGGCCGCCGAGCGTGCTGCGCCAGTGGCCGTGCTCGACGCCGTCGGGGTTCACGAGCGGGATGACGACGGTCTGAAATTGTTTGCGGAAATTCCGCGCGAGCTGCGAATCACCCGCGATGGTGTCCACAAAACTCATCAGCCCGATGGTGCCGGTGATTTCCGGCGGATGCTGGCGGCCGATGATGAAGACGAAATTGGCGTTGGCCGTTTCGCCGAGCGTGAACTGGCGCAGCGGACGGTGCTCGATGGATTCACCGATGATTTTCCCCCGCGCGAACGGCAGCTTCGCCTTCGCATCCATCCACGCGTTCAGCGGCTTCAGCCCGAACGGCTCGTGCGCGAAGACCCACAGCGGGCGCGGGCCGATGGTGAGCTTGGCGACGCGGTTGGTGCCGGCCAGCATCCACGCGTTGGTGTCGAGGCGCGTCCAGTTCACGCCGTCGTGGCTCAACTTGGGCAGGGCGGCAGTGCCGCGATAGGTGAGATGAAACTTGAGCGAGACGGTTTGCTTCTCCGCCGCGCCGACCTGGAACGCATACCACGGGCTGGTGTTGATGGGGCGGTTCTCGGGATTGATGGTGAGCGTGAACTCGTGGTCGCCGGTCTGCTCGACCCCATTGAGCCGCGCGCCGGAGAACTCGTTGTTGAACTTCACGCCGACCTTCGGAAAATCCCACGTGCGCCGTGGCTGCAGCTCGACTTTGATTTCGGCAGCGCGGCCCGTGTGCGGCAGCGGCAGGAATGCGAGCGCCGCCAGCAAGCCCGCGATGAAGTTACGCCGCGCGAAAACTGTGTGTGTGTTCATGTGAAATTATCCGTTGTTCAAATTGCTGTCTGCGGGCGGACCGCCCGCGCTCCTATTTCTTCGGCCAGTTCAAATGCTTGTGCAAAAAATCAAACGTCCCTTCGCCGTGAATCGTGTGCGGCCCCCAGAAGTGTTCAATCTCCGTGCGGCTGGCGAGGCCGAGTTGCGCGTAGAAGCGGCGCACCTTCGCGTATTCGTAGTCCACCCATTCGTCCACGCCCACGCCGTCGAAGTGTCCGCGCTCGACCATGAACGGACGCGGCGCGATGAGCGCGGCCATCTCGGCGTAGTTGCAGGTGTGGCCGAGGTTCCACTCGAAAATTTCGTATTCGCCGGTGTAAAGGTAGCTGCTCGGATAATCCGTCGCGGCGTTCTTGCGAACCCATTCGTTGAAGTCGCCGGAGCAGATGCTCAAGCGGTAGCGCTCGTGCACGGCGGGAATCCGCATCGCCGACTTGCCGCCGTAGCTCAAGCCGTAGAACGCGATGCGCTTCGCATCCACAAACGGCTGCGTCTCCAGCCAGTCGAGGATGCGCCCGTGCTGCGCGTGAATGATGGAGAAGAGATGCCGGCCCAGCGCCCACGACTTGCGCTGCAACGTGCGGAAGGCGTCCTGCCCGCGATACGGATTGTGCGGCACGAAGACGATGAACCCGCGCTTGGCCAACCGCAGGGCAAACGCCTTGTAGGCTGCCCACGCGCGCTCGGTTTTGTCCTCGGTGATGCAGTGCTCCGGCAAGCCCTCCAGCCCGTGCTGACAGACAACGACCGGGCGGCGTTCGCCGGGCTTCAGGTCTTTCGGCAGCAGCAGCACGCCCCACGCGAACACGTCGGGGAAAACCTCCAGCGTGACATCGTGCGCCGCGACGGACACGGTGTCCGGCAGCAACGGCGCGCCCGTCAGCACGCTCACGGCGGGGCGTGAACGCGGGTTCAGCGCGACCGGCTCGTTGTTCCATTGGCCCATCACGTTTTCATCGAAGTCGTGGCGGAACTTCGGCAGCAGCGTCTCCCACGTCGCGGCGTTGGTGGCCTTGATGGTGTTCCAGAAATTCGCCGCGCGTGTGCGCTCGCAGGCGTGCAGGATGTTTTGCGTGTAGTCCTCCAGCTCCTTCACCGTGCGGCGCTGGCGCTCCGCCGGGTTGAAATCCTTCCGTAAGTCCACGGGCATCGGAGCCGGTTCCACCAGGCGCAGCGACAAGCCAAGCGAAGTGAAGAGCGACGCCAGCCACTTGTCCGAGCTGGGGCTGATGGTCGCGCCTTCCGTGCCGTAGATGAATTCAATCTTGTCGCCAAACTTCCCGGCGAGCTGCTTCGCGCGCGCCACCTCGGCCTCGACGGAACTGAAGTCCGGCGTTGTGATTTTTCCCGGCGTGGCAATGGCGCGGCGGCCCTCGCGCGGCTTGGGCGAACCGGCGGTCTCCGACGCGCGGCGGTGTTCGATGATCAGCGGGCGCGGCGCGATGAGGCTGGCGATTTCCGCGTCGCCGAACTCTTTCAACAAGCTCCACACGGCGCGATAGCCCGGCTCGCTGGGAATTTTCTGGCGCGAATCTAAGTAGCCGCTGACCACCGTGGCTTTGATGCGCGGGTCGAGTGCGGCGGCGTAAAGCGCGACCAGCCCGCCCTCGCCGTAGCCGGCGATGCCGATGGGAGCGCCGGTTTCCAAACCGGCACGGGCCGAACCGGAGTTCGGCGTTCCGAAAAAATCCACGGCGGCGAGCACCTTCTGCACCTCGTAGCCGATGGGGTTGCGGCCCAGCTCCCACGCCATGCGCCAGATCCACTCGCGGTGCGGGAGGTTTGTCCAGCGGTTCAGCACCGTGCTGCCGGAGAAAGTATCTTCGCGGCTCAACTGCACCGGCACCAGCACGCGGCAGCCGTGTTCGGCGAGGCGGCGCGCGAACTGGCCCTCCGGCGCGAGGCCCGGCGCGAGGCCGCAGAGCTGTTCCGGCGTCTGGTCGGCGTCGGACAGCGCGATGATGTTCGCGACCGCCTTGCCTCTCGGCTCAATCAACAATCCCTCGCCGTGGACGCCGTCGAAGACCGGCCAGCGCACGGCGTAAATCGTGCAGCCCGCGTTCTCCGCAATTTTGCTGGGCGTGCCGGTGCCGCCGACGAATTCCAGTTCCTTCACCGGCAGGCGCGCATCCACCGCGCCGATGATTTTGCGGAGCCGCTCGCGGTTGGGCGCGACGGACTTTTCGTAGGCCTCGGCGGAAGTGAAATCGCGCTTCCAAAACTGCGCGCGCGTTGCGACGGAGGCTTCCAGTTCGCGGTCGAGAAACTTGTCAATGCCCGCGACCATCTGCGCCGAGAGGTCGCCAGTCATCGTCAGCGGCTGCGTGCCGGGAAGCGTCTGGCCGCGACCGGGCGCGGCCAAAAGTGCGAACGCCACACACACCGAAAGCATCGGCGGGAGAAGATGGCGGCGCGTGTTCATGGGACAGGCGGAGGATAGAGGCCGCCGTTCAAAAGGCAAGTGCGCCAACCCGGAGCGCGGCGTTCATCCCGTGCCTGGTTCCCGGATGCGCCCCTGAAAAGTCCGCGCCGTCCTCACACCATGTCCGCCGCCAGCACGCGGACGACTTCCTCGATCGTCGTCTGGCCGACGATGGCGCGGCGCAGGCCGTTCTGCCACAGCGTATACATCCCCTGCTCGATGGCGATTTCCTCCAGCGCGGAGGTGGGCACCTTCTTCAGCACGGCCTCGCGGAACGGCTCCGTCACCACCAGCAGCTCGCTCACCGGCAGGCGGCCGATGTAGCCGGTGCGGTTGCACTGGTCGCAGCCCGCGCCCCGGCGGAACTGCGCGTGGGCCAGCGCGGCTTCCGGCACGAGCTTCATCAGGCTCGGCTCCGGCTGGCAGGGCTGCGCGCAATGCGGGCAGTTGCTCCGCACCAGCCGCAGGCCCATCACGCCCAGCACGCTCGACGCCAGCATGAACGGCTCGATCTCCATGTTGATGAGCCGCGTGAACGCCCCCGCCGAGACGCCCGAGTGAATGGTGCTCAAGATCAGGTGCCCCGTCAGCCCGGCCTGCACGGCGATGGCGGCGGTCTCTGCATCGCGGATCTCGCCGACCATGATGATCTGCGGATCCTGCCGCAGGATGCTCTTGAGCGCCACGGCGTAGGTGAACCCCTGCGCCGGGTTGATCTGCGTCTGGCTCACCATCGGCAGGTTGAACTCCACCGGGTCCTCGACCGTGCTGATGCTCACGCTCGTGCCCTCCCGCTGCATCACATGGCACAGCGAGGAATACATCGAGCTGGTCTTGCCCGACCCGGTCGGCCCGGTGAAGAGCAGCAGGCCGCTCGTGCGGTTGAGCACCTGCAGCAGACCCTTCAACGTCGAGTCCTCGAAGCCCAGCGAACCCAGCTCGAAGCGCCGGTCCTTCGGATCAAAGAGCCGCGCCACGATTTTCTCACCGCGCGTCGTGGGGAAGATGGAGACGCGCAACTGCACGCCGTTGAGGTCGCGGCTGGCGACCACCGTGCCGTCCTGCGGCGTGCCGTTCTGATACGTGACGAGGTTGGCCATCACCTTGAAGCGCATCGAGATTTTGTCCAGCAGCTCCAGCGGCAGGTGCGCCACCTCGAGCAGCACGCCGTTGACGCGGGCGCGCACGGCGATGGACTTCTCCCACGGCTCGATGTGCAGGTCGCTCGCGCCGAGCCGGATGGCGTCATGCACGAGGTGGTTGACGAGCACGATGATCTCCACAGCCTTCGCGGCGGCGGGGGAGTTGAGGTATTGCGCCGTCTGGCTCGGGGCCGGGGGGTGGACAACCGTCTCGGGCGATGGGGCGGCGGACATGGGGCGAAACTAGCGGAAGGCCGCAGAAAGGCGCGAGGTTTTATTTCCGAATCACCCGGTAAAATCTCGCCGGGGAATTCGTCGCGTCCGCGTCGTCCAGCCGGAGCACGCCGTTCGAGAGTGAGAGGCCGTTGGTGAGCGACTGCCAGTTCGTCAGCGCGAGGTTCGTGCTCATCTCCACCGCGTAGAGGCCGGACTCGTTTGAGTAAATCGGCCCGCCGGCCACGTTGCTGAAGGTCAGCCCCAGCCCGCCGCCCGCCAGCGCCTCCGGCAACGCCAGCCGCTGCGGCTGCCACTCCGGCACGTCGGTCACGCTGATGGTGAACTGCTTCTCGAAGGACAATCCGCCGGAATCCGTCGCGCGCACGCGGATGCTGTAATTCGTCTTTATCTCGTAGTCGAAGACGTCCGCAGTGACAAGGTTCGTGCCATTGCTGATGGTGAAACTCCCGTTGTCCGTGCTGGCCAAGCCGGTGACAAACGAGAAAGCGGCGGTGTCGCCCGCGTCCACGTCCAGCGCGGTGAAGGTGCCGACGAGCGTGCCGCTGGCGGCGTTCTCCATCACATTCGTGCTGCTCAAGCCGATGTCCGTGGGCGCGGCGTTGGCGGATACGGTGAAGATGTAGGCCGCGCCGGACTCGGCGGCGGAATTGTCCGCTTGAGTGCCGTTCACGCCGGTGGCGTTGCTGTCCTCCCAGTAAGCCCCGACGACCACCGTGTCGCCCGACACCGCTACGGAGTAGCCGAAATAGTCAAGTTCCCCGGTGTTGCTGGCTTTGAGATAGGCCTGCTGCGTCCACGTCGTGCCACTGCGCGTGAACACGTAGGCCGCGCCGGA
>JACRJY010000069.1 GCA_016235585.1 Verrucomicrobiota bacterium
CTCTTTCATCCAGCACACGCGGCATCCCTACGCCGGCAGCTACGGCGCAGTGCTGCTGGCGGACATGTCGAACTTGCTCCCGTGGCTACAAGACTCGCCGTGGCAGTGCGTGGACGTGGCGCAGACGAACGTCTTCCAGTGGATCTATGACGCCTACGAGCCGTTCCTCTACAAGGGCGCGATGATGGACATGACGCGCGGGCGGGCCATCAGCCGCCGCAGTTCGCAGGACCACAGCATCGGCGCGGGCATCCTGCAATCCATCCTCCGCCTTTCGGAATTCGCACCGACGAACGACGCCCTGCGGCTGCGCGGCCTGGTGAAGTATTCCGCGCAGGTGGACACCTTCCGCAGCTTCAGCAACAACATTCCGCTCATGCAACTGACCGACCTGCGCCAGTTGATGGACGACACGAACAGCGCGCCGCGCGGCGAACTGCTTGGCCACTGGACATTCGGGAGCATGGATCGCGCGGTGCATCTGCGGCCTGGCTGGGGCTTCGCGTTGAGCATGTCTTCAAGCCGCATCTACAACTACGAGTCCATCAACACCGAAAATCTCCACGGCTGGTTCACCGGCGACGGCGTGACTTACCTTTACAACCACGACCTCGCCGCGTTCAGCGACGAATACTGGCCCACGGTGGATCCGTATCGCCTGCCCGGAACGACGGTGGGCACCATTGCCCGCGCGGATTCGTCGGGCCAAAGCACGTTAAGCTCGAAGAACTGGGCCGGCGGCGCGACGCTCGGCATCAACGGCTCGGCGGGCATGGAACTCGACGCCTACGGCAGCTCGCTCACGGCGAAGAAGTCGTGGTTCATGTTCGACAACGAGGTCGTCTGCCTTGGCGCGGGCATCACCAGCACGAATTCCTACTCGATTGAGACCACGGTGGAGAACCGCAAGATCAGCGCCGCCTCCACGAACTACTTCACTGCCGACGGCGCGCTGCAGTCCTTCGACCTTGGCTGGAGCACGAATTTCCCCGGCGCGTCGTGGGCGCACCTCGGCGGCGCGGGCGGCTACTATTTCCCCGGCGGCGCGAATGTGAACGCCCTCCGCGAGTCCCGCACCAACTCGTGGTCAGACATCAACATCGACGGCTTGACCAATCCCATGACGAAGAATTATCTCACCCTCTGGTTCGACCACGGCGTGAAGCCGACGAACGCGACCTACTCGTATGTGCTGCTGCCCAATTTTTCCGCCAGCGAGGTCAGCGCCTACGCCGCCGCGCCCGGCGTGGAGATTCTGGCGAATTCCACGAACGTGCAGGCGGCGAAGCAGACCAGCGCGAACATCATCGCCGCCAACTTCTGGAACGACGGCACCCGCACGGTGGACCTGATCACCGTCAACAAAAAGTCCGCCGTGCTGACCCGCGAGACGCCGATCGGCATCGAGGTCGCCGTCGCCGATCCCACGCAGGCCAACAGCGGCAGCATTACCGTCACGCTGAACCGCGCGGCGACGAGCGTGCAGTTCGCCGATGCGGGCGTGACGGTCAACCAGTTGAGTCCGACGATTCAACTCACGGTCAACGTCGCCAGCGCGGCGGGGAAAACTTTTTCCGCCAAGTTCAACTACAACACCAACGCCCCGCCGTCCTTCGCGCCCGTGGCGAACCGCGCGGTTGACGTGGGGGAAAACTTCGCTCTTGCCAGTGCCATCGCGGACGCGGATCTGCCGTATCAGACGCCGTTCTTCCTCCTGCTCGCCGCGCCGCCGGGCATGGCGCTCGACGCCGCCAGCGGCGTGCTGACGTGGACGCCTACAGTCGGGCAGTCCGCGAGCACGAACCTTGTCACGCTGAAAGTGACCGACGACGGCGTGCCGCCGTTGAGCGCCACAAATAGCTTTTATGTCATCGTCAACGATACGAACCACGTCGCGCTCACGCCGTCCGTTTCATCCGTGGCGGGCGGGATGAAATTCAACCTCAAAGGCATGGCGGGCCGCGCCTATACGGTCGAGGTGTCGAGTGACTTGGTGGGCTGGGAGGCGGTGCCGGCGGGCAACGTGACCAATGTGACGGGGCTGATTCAATTCACCGACGCGCAGGCGAAGAACTACAACCAGCGCTTCTACCGCGCCGTGCTCCAGCCGTGAGAAGGTTTGCCTTGCTATCGCGGATGATATTGAAGCGCATTTTCAAAATGGCCGGCGCATGCAGCGTGGCGCAGATTGTCAATCTGCTGTTTCGCCGACTGGCAGTCGGCGCAGCGGGAGACACGCGGAGAGGCCGGCGGATTTTCACGATCAAGCCGGCGGCCAGCCGGCGAAACAGCAGGATGCCAGCCGGCGCCACGCCGGGGAACTTGCGTTCCACACTTTTTTTCAAATTCGTCCCCGGATTTTTGGGCCTGTTTTTCCTTTCGGGCGGCGCGCTCGCGCAGCGGCCGATGACGCACCAGGAGCATCTGCCGAACTTGGACCGGCGCATCGAAGTGGCGCGCACGAGCGCGGTGAACGCCGCGCGCAGCCGCACCAACGCGGTGGCGAATCTGCGCGCCCGGCTGCCGCGTGCCGAAGTCGAGTTCGACGGCGTGGGCGGCGGGGCGAAGTTCGTCCATGCGCGCGACGGATTCCTGACCGGCACGAACGGGCAGGGGCGGGGCATCTCGGCGGCGGCGGCGCGGGCGGTTCCGGTGAGCACCCCGCATCGCCCGGTGAAGATGTTCCTGCACGAGCACCGCGAAATCTTCGGCCACGGGCCGGCGGAGGTGGAGGCCAGCCGGGTGAAGCGCGACTACGTGACGGCGCACAACGGGCTGCGGACCGTGGTGTGGCAGCAGGAGTTGGACGGGCTGGAGGTGTTCGAGGCGACGGTGGTCGCGCACACGACGGCGCGGGAGGAACTGGTGAGCGTGTCGAGCCAGATGCTGCCCGACCTCGACCGAGCCGCAGATCGTGGCACGCCGAACCGCCGCGCGCAGCAAAGCGCGCCCACGATCACCGCCGCGCAGGCGGTGGCGCTGGCGGCGCGGGAGGTGGGCGAGGAACTGGACGCGGGCGAAGTCATTTTCACGGACGCCGCAACGGGCGCGGAGATGAAGCAGAAGTTCCGCGCCAACCGGGCGTTGACCGGTGACGCCGACGCGCGGCTGGTGTGGCTGCCGGCGGACGGCGGGAAGTTGCGGCTGTGCTGGGCGGTCATCTTCACCAGCCAGAAGCGGGGCGAGATGTTTCACACGCTCATTGACGCGGAGACGGGCGAAGCCCGGTTCCGGCGCTGCCTGACGCACTACATCAGCCCGATCAGCCTGCGAGTTTATACGAGCGACAGTCCGACGCCGTTTTCTCCGGGGCACCCGACGCCGCTGACGAACCAGCCGCCGACGGTCGCGCGGCAGCTGCTGACGCTCTCGGCGCTGAACACGAACGCGTCGCCGAACGGGTGGATTGACGACGGGGTGAACGAGACGCGCGGCAACAACGTGGACGCGCACACCGATTTGAACGCGGACAACATCGCGGATTTGCCGCGCCCGCAGGGTTCGCCGTTCCGCGTGTTTGACTTCCCGATGGATCTGGCGCAGGCACCGAGCACCTACCCGAGCGCGGCGGTGGCGCAGTTGTTTTACTGGTGCAACTGGTATCACGACAAACTCTACGAGCTGGGCTTCACCGAGGCGGCGGGGAATTTTCAAGGGACGAACTTTGGGCGCGGCGGCGTGGGCAACGACGCGGTGCAGGCCGATGCACAGGACGGCAGCGGGACGGACAACGCGAACTTCTCGACGCCGCCGGACGGCTTCCCCGGGCGGATGCAGATGTATGTGTTCAGCAGCCCGACGCCGGATCGCGACGGTGACTTCGACGCGGAGATTGTCATCCACGAATACACGCACGGCTTGAGCTGGCGGCTGGTGGGCGGCGGGCAGGCGCTGGGCACGTCGCAGTCCGACGGGATGGGCGAGGGGTGGTCGGATTTTTACGCCCTCGCGCTGTTGAGCGCGGCGGAGGACAACGTGAACGGCAACTACGCGGCGGGCGGCTACGCGACGCTGCAATTTTTCGGGCTGCAGCAGAACTACTACTACGGCATCCGGCGGTATCCGTATTCGACGGACATGACCAAGAATCCGCTGACGTTCAAGGACATTGACCCCGCGCAGGCCGGCTCGCACACCGGCGTGCCGCGCAGCCCGGTGATCCCCACCACTGCCGACGAAGTGCACAACCAGGGTGAGGTGTGGTGCGTGACGCTGTGGGACGCGCGGGCGAACTTGATCGCCAAGCACGGCTGGGCGGCGGGCAACCAGCTCATTCTGCAACTGGTCACCGACGGGATGAAGCTCACGCCGCCGCAGCCGAATTTTTTGCAGGCGCGCGACGCGATCTTGCAGGCGGATCTGATCAACACCGGCGGGGCGAACCAGAACGAGCTGTGGGCGGCGTTTGCCCGGCGCGGCATGGGCTACAGCGCGACCTCGCCCGGCAGCACGACGACAACCGGCGTGGTGGAGTCGTTTGATCTGCCGGATGATCTGCGGATTCTGCCCGCGACGGGGTTCGTGGCGGTTGGCCCGGTGGGCGGGCCGTTCAACGTCACGGCGCAAAATTTCATTCTCACCAACGCCGGCGCGGCCCCGCTGAACTGGTCGCTCGCCAGCTCCGCGTCCTGGCTCAACGCCTCCATCACCAACGGCACCATCGCGGCGGGCGCTTCGGCCACGGTGAACTTCTCGCTGGGCGCGGCGGCCGGCAGCCTGCCGTTCGGGATTTATACGAACACCGTGCGGTTCACCAACACGACGAGCCAGGTGGGGCAGGGCCGGACGTTCCACCTGGTCGCCGGGCTGGTGGATTATTTCACGGAACTTTTCGACACCACCACGAATGACCTGGCCTTCACGACGCTCACTTTCACGCCCGATGGGAGCGCCGGTTTCTACCGCGCCTGCCGCGACGAGGCGGCGGTCTTCCCGACCGATCCGGCGGGCGGCACGGCGGTGTCGCTGTCGGATGACTCGTATCTGCCGGTCACGCTCACCGGCACGAATACGGTGGCGATCCACAACCGCCGGACCAACGTGTTTTTCATCGGCAGCAACGGCTACCTCACGATGGACGACGGGGACGCGACGTATGCCGCGTCGCTCGGCGCGCATTTTTCCCTGCCGCGCGTGGCGGCGGTGTTCGACGACTTGAACCCCGGCGACGGCGGGACGATTTCGCGGCGCGAGTTGAGCAACCGCGTCGCCGTGACGTGGCTCGCGGTGCCGGAATACGGTTCGCCCGCGAACACGAACAGTTTTCAGATCGAGCTGTTCTTCGACGGGCGCATCCGCGTCACCTGGCTGAATGTGAATTCCTCCGGCAGCCTCGCGGGGCTTTCGGCGGGGCAGGGCGTGGCCATCGGGTTTCAGGAAAGCGACTTGAGCGCCTACGGCCTCTGCAACCCGCCGCTGCTGGTGTCGCTGCCCGCGAGCGCGACCGAGGGCGACGGCGTGCGGACGAACGCCGGGCTGGTGCGCCTGCTCGTGCCGCGCACCACGAACCTTGTCATCAACCTCGCTTCCAGCGACCCGGCGGAAGTCACCGTGCCCGCATCGGTGACGGTTCCCGCCGGCCAGACGAACGCCGCCTTCGATCTCACGGTCATGGACGACGCCGAGGCGGACGGCACGCAATCCGCCCTCATCACCGCGACCGCGCCCAACCACACTGGCGGTAGTGCGACAGTGGCCGTTCACGACAATGAAACGGCGGTGCTCGCGGTGAGCCTGCCCGCCTCGGCGACGGAGGGGCAGGGGACGGTGGGCGGCAGCGTGAGCATTCCATTTGTTGCCACGGCGAACATCACCGTCAGCCTGTTCTCCAGCGACCCGGCGGAAATCCAGGTGCCCGCGTCGGTGCTCATTCCCGCGGGGCAGACCTCCGCCGTGTTCGCCGTGACGATTGTGGACGACACGCGCATTGACAGCGCGCAGACCTCGACCGTCACCGCGCGCGTGCAAAACTGGACGGACGGCGCGGCCAGCCTCACCGTGCTCGACAACGAGCCGCTCACCCTCACGGTGGCGCTGCCCGGATCGGTGGGCGAGGCGGGCGGGACGGCGGCGAGTCTCGGCCCGGTGCGGCTGGCCGATGCGGGCGCGGTGCAGCTCGCCGGCACGCTGCCCACGAACCTCGTGGTCGCGCTCGTGTCGGACAACACGAACAAAATGCTCGTCCCGCCGGCCGTGACGATTCCCGCCGGGCAGCTCTCCAGCACGTTCGATCTGTTCCCGGTGAACAACCTGCTTCAGGAGGGCAACCTCGCGGTCAGCGTGGCGGCCAGCGCGCCGGGCTTCACCGACGGCGGCGCGGCGCTGCTCATCGTGGACGATGACCTGCCGCCGGTGATTTATTTTCACCCGACGAACCAGAGCGTCGTGGCCGGGCGCGCGGTTTCCTTTGGCGTCACGGCGGTGGGCGGGCAGCCGCTGTCTTATCAATGGCGCAAGGATGGAACCAACCTTCCCGCCGTGACCAATGCCGTCTTCGCCATCTCTGTCGCGCAGACCAACGACGCCGGGCTTTACAGCGTCGTCGTCAGCAACCTCTTCGGCTTTGCGACCAGCGCGGGCGCCACCCTCGCCGTGACCCCGGCGGCGGCGGGGCTGGCCGATGACTTCGAGCCGGGGATTGATCTCACGCAGTGGGCGGGCTTCGGCGGCACCGTGGGCCTCACCGTGCTGGCGACGAACTACGGCGGGAGCGTCTCGCCCATCAACTCGCTGTGGTTCGGCGACGCCGGCCCGCGCTCCGCCACCACGCGCGCGATCAACACGACCAACGGCGGCCAGCTGTCGTTTTACCTGCGGCTGGGGGCCAACGGTTCGCCGTGGGAAACCGCGGATCTGCCGGAGGAAGGCATCGTCCTTGAATTCACCGCCGACGGCGCGGCGTGGACGGAGATTGGCCGCTACGACACCGCCGTTTTTTATGCGTGGACCAGGGTCGCCGTGAACCTCGCGCCCGCGCTGCAAGGCCAGGCCGTGCAGTTCCGCTGGCGGCAGTTGAGCCACAGCGGGCTGGGCACCGATCACTGGGCGCTGGACGACGTGATGGTGGTGGTTCCGCCGGGCATCACCAAGCACCCCACCAGCCGGACGGTGAATGTCGGCGCGGCGGTGTCCTTCACCGTGGAGGCCACCGGCAGTCCGCCGCTGAACTATCAGTGGTCGTTCAACGGCACCAATCTCGCGGCGGCGACAAACGCGGCGCTGAACCTGTTCAACGTGACGACGAACCATGCGGGCCTCTATGCCGTCGTCGTGACCAACGCCGTCGGGAGCGCGGCCAGTTCCAACGCGGTGCTGGCCGTGAACATCTTCACGAACCAGCCGCCGACGCTCGACGCCATCGCCAGCCTCACGCTCGCCGAGGACGTGCCGCAGACTGTTCCGCTGACGGGCATCGGCCCCGGCGGGGCGGCGGAAACGAACCAGTCGTGGATTCTCACCGCCAGTTCCAGCAGCACCGGCGTGGTGGCCGTCGCGCGCAGCTACACGTTTCCAAGTTCCACGGGCACCCTGACCCTCACGCCCGCGGCCAATGCCAGCGGCACCGCCGTCATCACGGTCGTCGTGACGGACAGCGGCGGCACGGCCTTCGGCGGCGTGAATGCGAAGACCAACACCTTCGCCGTGACCGTGCAGTCGTTGAACGACCGCCCGACGCTCAACCCGATGGCGAACCTCACCATCAACGAGGATTCCGGCCTGCAAACCGTCCTCCTGGCAGGCATCGGCCCCGGCGCGGCGAATGAAGCCGCGCAGTCGCTCACCTTCAACGCCTTCACCGCCGACCCCGGCCTCGTGACCATCATCAATGCGGGTGCCAATCAGGCGGCGGGCACGGGGTGGATCAACTTCCGCCCCGTCAGCGACGCCGTCGGCATTGCGACCATCGCCGTCGTGCTGCGGGATGACGGCGGCACGGAGAACGGCGGCGTGGACGCCAGCACCAACACCTTCCGTGTCACCATCAGCGGCGTGAACGACCCGCCCACGCTTGCACCCATCGGCAGCCTTGGCGTGTTCGAGAACTCCGGCCCGCGCATCGTGAACCTCACCGGCCTTACCGCCGGCCCGCCGGATGAAAGCGGGCAGACGCTCTTGTTCTCCGTCTTCACGGCGGAGACAAACCTGCTGACGATGGTGGCGACGAATTACAACAGCCCTTCCGCCACCGGCTCGCTCACGTTC
>JACRJY010000070.1 GCA_016235585.1 Verrucomicrobiota bacterium
AGTCGCCAGAATTGTCGGAAGTTCAAATTTCCCGCACAGCCCACGAGACAGGCAAGATGCCTGTCCCACTACAAAAACCTTGCGGCGAGGAGCAGCTTTACAAGGCGCTGGTGCTCGGCTTGCGCGATTACCTGCACAAGTGCGGCTTCAAGTCGGCGGTGCTCGGCTTGAGCGGCGGCATTGATTCCGCGCTGACTGCGGTGCTCGCGGTGGCGGCGCTCGGCAAAGAAAACGTGCGCGGCGTTTCGCTGCCGTCGCGATTTTCCTCGCAAGGCAGCCTCGACGACGCGCGGATCCTCGCGGAGAACCTCGGCATCCAATACGACGTGGTGGCGATTCAGCCGGCGTTCGAGGCGGTGAAGGGGTTGTTGAAGCCCATCTTCGCCGGGCGCACCGAGGACACGACGGAGGAAAACATCCAGGCGCGGCTGCGCGGCGTGATTCTCATGGCGATGTCGAACAAGTTCGGCTCGCTGCTGCTCACCACGGGCAACAAGAGCGAGCTGGCCGTGGGCTACTGCACGCTTTACGGCGATATGTGCGGCGGCCTCGCCGTGATCAGCGACGTGCCGAAGGTCATGGTTTATCGCCTCTCGAAATGGATCAATCGCGAGCGCGAAATCATCCCCGACGCCTCCATCACCAAGGCACCTTCCGCCGAATTGCGCCCGGATCAAAAGGATCAGGACTCACTGCCGCCCTACGAAGATCTCGACGCGATTCTCGACGCCTACGTGGTGGACGTGAAGTCGCGCGTGGAAATCATCGCCGCCGGCCACGCCGAGGCGACGGTGAGCCGCGTGCTCAAGCTGATTGACGCGAGCGAATACAAGCGCCGCCAGGCCGCGCCCGGATTGAAGGTGACAAGCAAGGCGTTTGGCGTGGGGCGGCGCGTGCCGGTGGCGCAACGGTATCGCGAGGCGTCGTAACTTTTTTCGACCAGCCTGTGTTCAAGCTCGCGCTAATCCAGATGCGGGTGGAGGGTGGCCGCCCGGTGGAGAATCTCCGGCAGGCAGAGGATTTCATCGCACAGGCGGCGAAGGCCGGAGCGGCAGTGGTCGTGCTGCCGGAGACGCTGGACTTCGGCTGGGGACACAGTTCAGCGCGTGCAGGTGCCGGAGAAATTCCCGGTGGTGAATCGTGCGAGCGATTGCGCGTGGCGGCGAAACGTCACGGCGTCTTCGTCTGCGCCGGGCTGGTGGAGCGGGCGGGCGACAAGCTTTTCAACGCGGCGGTGTTCATCAATCCCGCCGGCGAAATTCTTCTCCACCATCGCAAGCTCAACGAACTCGACATCGCACACGGCCTTTACGCACAGGGCGACCGGCTGGCGGTGGCGCACACGCCGCTGGGCACGTTCGGCGTGATGATTTGCGCCGATGCCTTCGCGCGCGGGCAGGTGGTGAGCCGCACGCTTGGCCTGATGGGTGCGGACATCATTCTCTCGCCGTCCGCGTGGGCAATGCCGGCGGAGCATGACAACGCGAAGGAACCTTACGGTAAACTCTGGCTGGAGAACTACGGCGCTGCGGCGCGTGATTTCCGGATGTGGATCGCCGGTTGCAGCAACGTCGGCTGGGTGAGCGAGGGCGCGTGGAAGGGCCGCAAGTGCATCGGCTGCTCGCTGGTCATCGGGCCGGATGGGAAGCAGGTTGTGATGGGGCCTTACGGCGGAAACGCGGAGACGATTCTTTACGTGGATGTGAAGTTGAAGCCGCGTCCGGCGCGTGGCGATCAGTGGGAGAAGTGTTGGAATCAGGGACTCTCGTAGCTCGTCCTTCCGATGACTGGCGGACAGGCGGACATCACGGCTTCCCGCTGGGCAGCACTCGCACGGTCAATGACGACGCGGCGCTGGCGGTTCGATGGACGCGCTGTGTCGCCTTCATTCAATTGCCGAAAAACGGGAAGAGCCGTTTCAACTCCGCCTGGTCCGGCTGGCGGCCGTATTCGCAGACTTCAAAGGCCTCGGCGTGCTTCACTTTCGCCCCGGCGTCCGTGCCGTGCCAGTTCACGAGTTCGCCGCGGAACCGGTCGGCGAGCGCCATGAAGCGCGCGCGCTGGCCGTCGCGCACTTCGCGCACGCGCTTCGTGCGCTGCTCCGGCGTTGTGGGAATCAACCCGATGTGGCCGAGCGCGCCGCCTTCGAGGAACTGCGATTCCATCACCGCCAGCGCGTCGAGCTTCTTCTCAATGACGGAATCAATGGCGATGGCGATGTCGGGTTTCGAAGGCTGCGGCTTCTGGAAACGGTCGGTGTAATACATGAACACGGGATTTTTTTGGAGCGGCGGCACGTCCGGGCAGATGAACGGCACGGCGACCATGAACGCCGCGTCCTGCACGAGCACGCCGGTGTAACGATGGTCGGGATGATAATCGTTCGGGCGCGGCGCAAGCACGAGGTCGGCGTTCCACTCGCGGATAAGGCGGATGATTTTCTGGCGGTTCTCCAGCGTGGGCATGAGTTCGCCATCGTGAATGTCGAGCACCTCGACGGTGGTGCCGAGGATTTGCGCGGCCTTTTCCACCTCGGCCTTGCGCCGACGCGCGAGCGGCCCGCCCGCCTCGCGCCAGTGGCCGATGTCGCCGTTGGTGACGGCGACGAGCTTGACCTTGTGCCCGCGCGCGGCCCACATCGCGCTCGCGCCCCCGGCCTGCAGTTCGCAGTCGTCCGGATGCGCGCCGAAACAGATGATGCGAAGCTTGCCGTCGTCCGGCGGCGCGGCGGCGTTGCCCGCGAATGAAAACAGACAAACCGCCAGGGCCAGGGCGCGCGCCAGCGGGTGCGGGCAGCGGGGCGCGGCGCGTTTGGAAAACAACGGTGAGGATGAGGCGTTCATGATTTTGGTGCGGCTGAAGATTGGCTATTGCGTAACGCCGTCCGCGGCGCGGAGCAAGGCGAAAGCGCAGTCACGCGGGGCGCAACTTGCCACCATCACTCAACTCCCTCTCCTCCACGCGGAGTGGAGGAGAGGGTCGGGGAGAGGAGGTGGGGGTGGACATCCAACGGTCAACGGCATCGGCAGCCCCTCTCCCCAACCCTCTCCCCGCGCTCCGCTGCGGGGAGAGGGAGTCGGGCATGGCGGCGATGCCAAGTTGCGCCCAGCGCATTTTTTCCGCAGAGCAAGGAATTGATTTGCTTTGCACTCCGGCAGGAACGGTTATATTGCCCGCATGAGCAGTGATAATTCAGTCGCATTGAAACGGGATTGCGAGGCGGTGCAGATTCCCGTGGGCAGCACCGTCACCCTGCACGCCGGCACGCCGGTAAGCATCTCGCAGACGCTCGGCGGCACCTTCACGGTCTATTCGATGGGCGGCCTCTTCCGCATCGCGGGCCGCGACGCCGACGCGCTCGGCCTTGACGCGCCCGCGCCGGAGATCGCCCCCGTCGCCAGCGGCGTGACCGAGTCGCTCGTCTGGGAAGTGTTGAAAACCTGCTACGACCCGGAAATCCCCGTGAACATCGTGGATCTGGGGCTGGTCTACGACCTCGGCATCGAGCCGATGGCGAGCGGCAACAAAAAAGTCTTCGTGAAGATGACCCTCACCGCGCCCGGCTGCGGCATGGGTGCGACCATCGCCGCCGATGCGCAGCAGAAGCTCCTCGCCCTCCCCGACGTGGAAGACGCCAGCGTCGAAGTCGTCTGGGATCCGCCGTGGCACCAGTCCATGATCACCGCCGAGGGCCGGAAGGTTCTGGGGCTGGCGTAACCGCGCCCCGGCCCGCGGAAGGAACCGCGCCTCCGCCCCATGACCTCTGACGAGCCAAAGCGATTGTCTGTGACCGCCGTGCGGCACCCGGTCCTTGTCGCGCTGCTCATTTCCCTGCTCATCCACGGCGGCGGCTACGGAGTTTTTTACGCGGCGAAAAAGTTTGGCTGGAAACCACCGACGATGCCGAAGTGGCTGCGGGTTCTCAGCGAGGAAAAACTGCCCGCGCTGGTCAGATCCATGGAAATCAAACCGCTCGCGCCGAAAGCCCTCGAACCGATGCCGACGCTGACGCTGATCGAAATTGATCCCAGCCTCGCCGTGCCGGAGCCGCCGAAGGACGCCAAGTTTTATTCCGCCGTCAACGCCAAGGCCGCGAATCCTGACCTCCAGATCGAAGCCGACAAGCCGAAGATTGACGGCAAGCAGGACAAGGTGCCGAAACTCGCCGACGCGCCGAAGCCGCAGCCCAAGCCATTGCAGCCGCAAGCGCCGCAGAAAACCGTCGAGCCAAAGCCGCAGCCGGAAGTGGTGAGGACTTCGCCGGAGAAGAAGGCTGTTCCCAAACCCGAAGCCCCCAAGCCCGCCGAAACCAAAACTCCCGGCGACCTCGCACTCGCCCGGCCCAGTCCGGTGCCGACCACGGGCGAGAAAAATTTAACGCCAGAAAAACCCGAGTCCGCCCCGCCCAAGCGCAGCCCGCCGCGCACCATTGCCGAGGCGCTCCAGCGGCAGCCGCAGCTCGCCGGGCAAAAGATGAAGCAGGAGGGCGGTGTGCGGAACCTGCGGCTCGAAGCCTCGCAGGACGCGCGGGCCACGCCCTTCGGCGCGTATGACCTCGCCATCGTGCAGATTGTGCAGCAGGAGTGGTATAACATCTTGGCGGACAAATTCTGCCCCGGCGGCAAGGTCGTCATCGAGTTTCGGATGCTGCAAAACGGGCGCGTGGAAAACGTCCGCATCGCCGAGAACGAAGTGGGCGAACTGTTCGGCCTCTACTGCCAGCTCGCCGTCACCAAGCCGCGCTTCGACCCGTGGCCCGGCGACATGAGGCGGCTCTTCGGCGAGCACCGCGACGTGCGGTTCACGTTTTATTACAATTAAACCAGCTCTGCTTTTATGAGACTATCGGGCGGCAGGTTAAGTTGGTATGATCTCATCATCTTTGGTCTCTCCATAATGATTGTATTTCCGGACAAAGTTTTGAATTGGATCGGTGAAAGAACCGGCAAAGCGTTTGGGTGGTGGCATATTGTCTTACTTGAGATCATTGCCGTTGGCTTGTTAATCATCGCGATGACCTTGCTAATGCCGATTTATCCGAAACTTTATTGGTGGTATCCGTTGCTATGCATCGGTGTGTCCGGAGTGATCCGAATGCTCATGTGGTTTATTTCTGAAATGTTTGGCTTTGACGACGAGTAGCAGCACCGAAGGCGCGGCTGAATTTGAACACGCCTCCCGACTTTCAGGCTCAAAAAGCTTGCTTTCCCCCCGCCGCGCAGGCGTTGATTAGCCCATGGGATTCTCAAATTTCGGCCTGTCCGCCCCGATTCTGGAAGGCGTGAAGGCCATGGGTTATGTTGACCCGACGCCGATCCAGTTGCGCGCCATTCCGCTGGTGATGGAGGGGCGCGACGTCATCGGCAGCGCACAGACGGGCACGGGCAAGACGGCGGCGTTCGCGCTGCCGATGCTCACCAAGCTCCAGCAGCACGGCGGCGGCACGCGCCTGCTCGTGCTGGAGCCGACGCGCGAACTCGCCGCGCAGGTGGAGACGGCCTTCCGCGACTTCGCGCGCTTCACGAACCTCGAGGTCGCCGTGATCTACGGCGGCGTCGGCTACGGCAACCAGGAGACCGCGCTGCGCCGGGGCGTGGACGTGCTCATCGCCACGCCGGGCCGCCTGCTCGACCACATCCAGCGCGGCACGTGCAAGCTGGACAAGGTGGAATTCCTCGTGGTGGACGAGGCCGATCGGATGCTCGACATGGGCTTCCTGCCCGATGTGAAACGCATCATCGAGCGCACGCCGCGCCAGCGCCACACTTCGCTTTTCTCCGCCACGATGCCGCCGGAGATTGAAACACTCGTCCGCTGGGCGATGAAAACCCCGGAGATCGTCGAGATCGGCGCGCGCCGCACACCCGCCGAAACGGTGAAGCACGTCGTGTATCCCGTGTCGCAGGATCAGAAGAGCGATTTGCTCCGCGCGCTGCTGGAAAAGGTGAATTACGACTCGGTAATCATCTTCTGCCGCACCAAGCACGGCGCCGACCGCGTTGGCGGCATGCTCAAGAAGAACAACCACGCCGTCGCCATCCTGCACTCGAACCGCACGCAGCGCGAACGCGAGCAGGCGCTGAACGGTTTTCGCGAGGGTAAATTCGAGGTGCTCGTCGCCACGGACATCGCCGCGCGCGGGCTGGACATCGCGGACGTGAGCCACGTCATCAACTACGACGTGCCGCAGCACGCGGAAGATTACGTGCATCGCATCGGGCGCACGGGCCGCGCGCAGGCTTCGGGCGACGCCTTCACGCTGATGGTGGCCGAGGACGCGCGGCACATGGCGTCCATCGAGCGCTTCATCAGCCAGAAAATCCCGCACGTGAAGCTCGACGACTTCAACTACAAATACACCGTGCTCTTCGACGAGGGGAAGCCGAACACCCAGCCGCTGTCCGAGCGGCGCATTCGCGGCGTGCGGATGCGCGGCGGCTACTTCTTCGGCCCGGCGCGGAGAAGATAAGACACAGCACGCCTGCCCAGCGGTGGCAAAGGTGCGCGGAGCCAGTCAACTCTCACCAGCGAATGGCTTCATTGCTCTTAACCGAATCCATGCAGTTGAAACGGGGAGCGCGACCGTCCCGGTCGCCCCCGTCGGCGTCCCGCCGACGGGTTTGCGGCGAACCCACCGCCCACCAAACGGTGCGTCTGACTGGCGCGGGGAAGTTTTCGGCGGGACGCCGAAAACCGCGGGCGAGACGCCACGCGCTCCCCATTCCACTGCATGGGTTCGGCTTAAAGGAACGACTTTCAGACCTCCACCGTCTTGCGGGCATTCTGCTGCTGGCGCTGGGCTGGTTTTCAGTGAGCGGCGCGGACATCCGCCCGTTCAAAATCAAAGTCGTGGACACGGAGACGGGACGCGGCGTGCCGCTGGTGGAATTGACCACGGTGAACCACCTGCGCTTTGTCACCGACAGCGCGGGGCTGGTGGCATTCGCCGAGCCGGGGCTGCTCGGTCAGGAGGTTTTTTTCAGCGTGCGGAGCCACGGCCATGTATTTGCCAAGGACGGTTTCGGCTACGCCGGCAAGGCCTTGAAGACCACGCCGGGCGGCGCGGCGGAAATCAAAATCAAGCGGCTCAACATTGCCGAGCGCCTCTATCGGGTCACGGGACAGGGAATTTACCGCGACAGCGTGCGGCTCGGCGAAAAAACTCCCGTGACCGAGCCGTTGTTGAACAGCCAGATCACGGGCCAGGACTCGGTGCAGGCGGCGGTCTATCGCGGGAAGATTTACTGGTTCTGGGGCGACACGGATCGCGCGCGGTATCCGCTGGGAAATTTCCACACGACCGGCGCAATCTCGGAACTGCCCGCCAACGGCGGCCTCGCGCCCGCGACTGGTGTGAACCTGCGCTACTTCACCAATGGCGAGGGGTTCGCCAGGGAGATGGTTCCCAACCAGGCCGAGGGGCCGGTGTGGATTCAAGGCCTGCTGACCGTCTCCGACGAAACGGGCCGCGAACGGCTCGTGACGCATTACACGCGCGTCAAAGATTTGAGCAAAATTCTGGAGCACGGCCTCGCGGTCTTCAATGACGAGGCGGAGCGCTTCGACAAACTGGTGGAATTCGATGTGAAGGACACCGTGCGCTGCCCGGACGGACACGCGACGCGCGTGAGCGAGGGCGGCGCGAATTATTTTTACTTCTCCAATCCCTATCCCACCGTGCGCGTGAAGGCGCGGTTCAAAAGCCTGCAAGACCAGAACAACTACGAGGTCTTCACGTGCCTTGAACCGGGCACGAAGTTTTCCAAGTTCAGCGCGCGCGTGGAGCGCGACGCGCAGGGCAGGGTGGTTTATGGCTGGAAGGAAAACTCCTCGCCGATGAACACCGTGGACGAACGGGAACTGCTCAAGCAGGGCAAGCTCAAGCCGGAGGAGGCGCGCTTCCAGTTGCAGGACGCGGCCACGCAGAAGCCGGTGGTGATGCACACTGGCACGGTGAACTGGAACGCGCACCGCCGGAAATGGATCCTGCTCGGCGTCGAGACCGGCGGCACGTCGTTCCTCGGCGAAGTGTGGTATGCCGAGGCGGATTCGCCCGCCGGCCCGTGGCGGCAGGCGGTGAAGATCGCCACGCACGAGTGCTACTCGTTCTACAATCCCGCGCACCACCCGTTTTTTGATGAGCAAGGCGGGCGGATCATTTATTTCGAGGGGACTTACACGCACACCTTCTCCGGCAACAAGCATCCGACCCCGTGGTATGACTACAACCAGGTAATGTATCGCCTCGACTTGGACAGCCCGCGCCTGCGTTCGCTGGATGGCAAATCAGGCGACCGATAAACCTTGGATCTGGTGGCGTGAACGACGACCCAAGTTCACGCGCCATTGTTGGGAAATGGATTCATGTCTGCGGTTTCTGACGAGACTGGCCAGAGAGCGGGAATGACGATGAAACACCCCGTGGCAGATCCAGGCACGATGGTCAGTTGCGGTTGCGCCCCTCGCTCTCTCGCTGCGGCGTTTTAGATCGTGCTATCAGTTCAGCGGCTGCTACTCTCCTTCTTTTATGTCGTTTCACACGCTTGGCCTTGAAGCCAGAATTTTGAAAGCCGTCCAAGAGGCCGGCTACACCGAACCCACGCCCATCCAGACGGCGGCCATCCCGCCCATCCTCGCCGGGCACGACCTGATCGGCATCGCGCAGACGGGCACCGGCAAGACGGCGGCCTTCACGCTGCCCATCCTCACCAAGCTCGCCGCCGCCGCGCCCGGCCCGCGCCGCACGCGGGTGCTGGTGCTCGCGCCGACGCGCGAACTCGCCGTGCAGATTGATGAAAACGTGCGCGCCTACGCCCGGCATCTGCCGCTCACGGTGGCGACGGTCTTTGGCGGCGTGGGCGAGCATCCGCAGATGAAGGCGCTCGGCGCGGGGACGGACGTGATCATCGCGTGCCCGGGACGGCTGCTCGACTTGATGGGGCGGCGGCACGGAAATTTCTCCGGGCTGCAATTCCTTGTGCTCGACGAGGCGGATCGGATGCTCGACATGGGGTTCATCCCGTCCATCCGGCAGATCGTCCGCCAACTGCCGCAGAAGCGGCAGACGCTGCTCTTCTCCGCCACGCTCTCGCGCGAGATCGAGTCGCTCACGCACGAGTTCCAGCGCGCGCCCAAAACGATTCAGATTGGCCGCCGCGCGAACCCCGCCGACACGGTGACGCAGCTCATCTACGAGGTGCCGAAGCATCTCAAGCCCGCGCTGCTCGCGCACCTGCTGCGCGATCCGCAGATGGACATGGTGCTCGTCTTCTCGCGCATGAAGCACGGGGCCGACCGCATCGCGCGCAAGCTGGAGCAGCACGGCGTCAAGACGGCGACGCTGCACTCGAACCGCTCGCAGAACCAGCGGCTGCGCGCGCTGAACGATTTCAAGTCCGGCGCGGTGCGCGTGCTGGTGGCGACGGACATCGCGGCGCGGGGCATTGACGTGGACGGCATCTCGCACGTGGTGAACTACGATTTCCCGATGCACCCGGAGGACTACGTCCACCGCATCGGGCGCACCGGGCGCGCGCTGGCGATTGGCGACGCGATCAGTTTTGTCACGCCAGAGGATCAAAGTGATTTGCGCTCGGTGGAACGGTTCATCGGGCGGGGTATCGTGCGGAAACGCGCGGAGGGTTTTGACTACCATGCGGCGGCGGAGGCGGCGACGCCCGATGAGCGGCGGCATCCGCGCGGCGGCCCGCGCCCCGGCGGACACGGTGGCCGCCCGCAGGGGAACCGCCGGCGCTTCGGCGCACGTTTCTCCCGGTGAGTTTCAGGTTGGCCGTTTGTTGCGCCCGCCGGGCCATTCCCCGCCAGATTTATGTTGAACCGCCTGCGCGGAAAAACTACACAAGGGCCGATGTCCGGCAGCGAGTTCAAGACCCTTCAAACCCAGGCCACCCACGGCGATTCCGCCGCGCAGTTCCAGCTCGGCCTGCGGCTCATCAAGGGCGAGGGCTGCGCGCAGGACTACCGGACGGCGGTCAAGTGGCTCTTCAAGGCCGCCGAGGCTGGCCTGGCGGACGCGCAGTTCATGCTGGGCGCGCTGCATCAGCAGGGGCGGGGCGTTTCCAAAAGTCCGGCCAAGGCGGTGACTTTCTACGCCCAGGCCGCCGCCCAGGGTCATGCGGCGGCGCAGTTCAACCTCGGTTATTGCTATGAACTCGGCGAGGGCATTGGCAAGAACACGGTGCTGGCCCTGGATTATTACCGGCGGGCCGCCGCCCAGGGTGACGCCGACGCGCAACTGGCGTTGCGCGAACTGGAGGCCACGCTCCCCGCCGATGTCCTGGCCGGCCCCAAAAAATCCCCCGCCGAAAGCGCGACGGAAACCATGTCGCTCGTCCAGGCCGCCGCCGCCGGCGATGCCGCGTCGCAATACCGGCTCGGCCTGCGCTGCGCCAGCGGCAGCCCGGCCGAGCGCGACATGACCAAGGCCATCCGCTGGCTCCAGCGCGCCGCCGAGCAGGGCCACGTGGAGGCGAAGTTCGCGCTCGGCGTGATTTACTTCCGCGGCGAGGGTGTGGACAAGGACGCCGCCATCGCCGCGCGCTGGTATGCCCAGGCCGCCGCGCAGGGGCACGCCGCCGCGCAGTTCAACCTCGCCTACTGCTTCGAGGTGGGTGAAGGCGTGGAAAGGGATGAAACCTCCGCCCTCGACTGGTATCGCGCGGCCGCCGCGCAGGGCGATCCGGACGCCAAGGCGGCGCTGGAGGAATTGCTCCAGTCCCAGACGGCTAAAGCCGCCACCACGCCCGCCGCGCCGACCGGGGAAACGAAAGCTGCTCCTCCGTCCGGGGCGGTTGAGCCTGTTCCGCCGTCGCCGGTTGCACTGCCCGGTGCCGTGACGGCAAAACCGCCCCCGGCGGCGGAAGAAAAAATTTCCCTGCCGTCGCCGGCCGCCGCGCCAGCCGTTCCCCTGCCGGCGGAAGCTCTTGCGTCCGCCGAGAGCGGCATCAAGGCGGCGGTGAAGTGGCTCAAGGAGTCGGCGGAAAACGGCTCGGCGGAGGCGCAGTTCGCGCTCGGCGTCCTGTATCACGACGGCGAGAAAGTCGCGCGCGATGTCGCCGAAGCCGTCCAGTGGTATTCCCTCGCCGCGCGGCAGGGCCACCCGGTCGCGCAGTTCAACCTCGCCTGGTGTTACGAGAAGGGTGAAGGCGTGGAGAAAGATTTGGAGCAGGCCATCGCCTGGTATTCCAAGGCCGCCGAGAGCGGCGACGCCGGCGCCCAGGCCGCCGTTCAGGAACTCACGGGGAAAATTTCGCCCGCCGCCCCGCTGCCGGCGCAAACCGCCGCCGCGCCCGGCGAAGCCCCGGCTGCCATTCCCGCCGCGCTTTCGAAAACTTCCCCAACCGCCGCGGAGGAGGCGCAGGCCAAACTGTCCGAACTGGGCCAGGCCGCCGAGGCCGGCAGCGCGGCGGCGCAATACCAGCTCGGCCTTGCCTATGCGACGGGAGAGTTGGGGGAGAAGGATGCCGCCCTGGCCGCCGAATGGCTCCGCGCCGCCGCCGAGCAGGGGCACGCCGAGGCGGAATATGCCTATGGTGTCCTGTGCCATCGCGGCGAAGGCGTGCCGCACAACCTCCTCGAAGCCGCGCACTACTTCCGCCGGGCCGCGCAAAAGGGCAACGCCGCCGCGCAGTTCAATCTCGCCTATTGCTACGAGACCGGTGAGGGCGTGGATCAGAACCGTTTCGAGGCGCTCTTCTGGTATCGCAAGGCCGCCGGGCAGGGCGACGAGGACGCCCGGCTGGCGCTCGACCAGCTCCAGAAGTCGTTGCGCGCCGAAGCCGAGGCCGCCGCCCGCGCCACGCAAGAATCCACCGCGCCCGCGATGGACACCGCCGACGCGGTGATTGATGACACGGCGGAAGAAGCTGTCATTGCCGAAGTCCCCGCGCCCGCGCCGATGGAGAAGGCTGCCGGGGAAGTGGCCGCAACAATTCCCGCCGAACCCGTGCCCGTTGAGCCGGTCGTTTCCACGCCGGAACCGAAGCTGGAAGTTGCTCCCGCACCGGTGGCCGCGCCGGAACCCGAACCCGTTATTCCCGCACCGACGATGGTTGAGCCCGTTGCCGTGACGCCCGAACCTGCGCCGCCCGCGCCCGTGCCGGAACCGGAACAGAAAGTGGAACCGGAAATTGCCGCGCCCGCCGCCGCGCCCGCCGACCCGCAGGGCGATTTCGATCAGGGCCGCAAACATCTTGCCGGCGACGGCGTGGAGCCGGACGCCGTGCTGGGCGCGATTTTGATCCAGAAGGCCGCCGAGGCGGGCCTGGCCGGGGCGCAGTTCGCGCTCGCGGAACTTTGCCAGCAGGGCATGGGCGTGCCGCAGGATTTCGCCGCGAGCCTCCAGTGGTTCGAGGCCGCCGCGCAGCAGAACCACGCGGAAGCCCAGTTCCAACTTGCCCTCCGTTGCGAACGCGGCGAAGGCGCGGCGCAGGACTTTGCCGGGGCGGTGAAGTGGTATCGCCGCGCGGCGGAGGGCGGCATCCTCGCCGCGCAGTTGAAGCACGCCGCGTGCTACCGCGACGGACGCGGCGTGGCGGCGGACGTGGCCGAGGCGGCGGCGTGGTTTGAGAAGGCCGCCGCGCAGGGCGACCGCGACTCGCAGTTCGAGACCGGCCTGTGCTACCGCGACGGGCGGGGCGTCATCCAGGATCACGCCACGGCGGCGGAGTGGCTGGACAAGGCGGCCAAGCAGGGCCACGCCGAGGCGCAGTTCGCGCTGGCGAATTTTTACTGGGAAGGGCTGGGCCTGCCGCAGAATTACGCCGAGGCGTTGCGCCTGTTCCAGTCCGCCGCCGGGGCCGGGCATCGTGCGGCGCAGGCCAGCCTCGCCGCGTGCTTCGAGCAAGGCTCCGGTGTCCAGCGCGACGACGCGGAGGCCGCGCGGTGGTTTCGCAAGGCCGCTGAACAGGGCGACGCGCAATCAGAATTCAAGCTCGGCGTTCTTTGCGCCGAAGGCCGGGGCGTGCCGCAGTCGCACGCCGAGGCGGCGCAATGGTTCCGCCAGGCCGCCGAGCAGCGGCACGCCGGGGCGCAGTTCCAACTCGGCCTGCTGCACGAGCGCGGGCAGGGCGTGGCGCAGAATTACGACGAGGCGTTCCGCTGGTTCCAGCGCGCGGCGGAGCAGGATTTGCCGGAGGCGCTGTTCCAGGTGGGCCGCTATTTTGACCAGGGCCGGAGCGTGGCGCAGGATTATGCGCAGGCCGCGCAGTGGTTCCGGCGCGCGGCGGACAAAGGCTCGCACGAGGCCGAGGCGCAGCTTGGTTTCTATTACGACCAGGGCGTGAGCGTGGCGCAGGACTACGGCCAGGCGGCGGTGTGGTTCCGGCGCGCGGCGGAAAAGGGCGTGGCCGAGGCGCAGAACCGGCTCGCGCACTATTATTATCTCGGCCTCGGCGTGGCGGAGGACTTCGCGCTGGCGTTCAAGTGGTCGCTGCCCGCCGCGGAAAAGGGCTTTCTCGAATCCCAGGCCCGGCTGGGCCGCTGCTACGAGGAGGGGCGCGGCACCGCGAAGGATTTCTCCGAGGCCGTGAAGTGGCATCGCCGCGCGGCGGAACGGGCGCACTTGGAATCCATGTTCCGCCTCGGCCTCTGCTGCGAGGAGGGGCGCGGCGGCGCGGCAGATCCCGGCGAGGCCTACACGTGGTTCAATCTCGCCACCGCGCTTGGCTTCAAGCCCGCGCTGGCGGCGCGCGACCGCGCGGTGGCGAAACTGCCGCCGGCGGAAATCGCCGCGAGCCAGCGCCGCGCCACGGAATTGTATCAAACCTTGATCAAGAAACTCGCGGCGGAAAAGGCGGCGGCGCACAAGCTCAAGGGCGCTCGCAAGTAGAAAGGGCAGGCTGTGTGTTTTACACTGATGGCCAAACTGTCGTGCGCCAGATGCAACAGTTGAGCAAGACCCTGCTGGGCCACGCCGGCGGCATCCTCGCGTGGTGGAACCACCGCATCAGCAACGGCCGCATGGAAGGCATCAACAACAAAATCAAGACCCTGCTCCGCCAGACCCATGGCCTCCGCGACGAGCGCTTCTTCACCCTCAAACTTTACAGCCTCCATCATTCCAGACTCACACTTCTCGGATGAACCGAAAAACGGTTTCCACAACTGTCGGAAACGCTCCGCAAAGTATGAAAATGACGCCGACAAGTTTGGAAACCGCTCCGATACTTTGCAAAATGACGCCGACAACTGTGAAAACGGCTCCGCTAAGTTTGGAAGCCGCTCCAATACTTTGAAAAATGCCGCCGCAAAGTATGGAAACGGCTCCGACAAGTTTGGAAATGGCTCCGCAAAGTATGGAAGCCGCGCCGTTAAGTTTGGAAACGACGCCGGCAAGTATGGAAATGGCTCCGACAACTGTGGAAACCATTTCCACAGTTAGGAAAATGGTTTTGCAAAGTATAAAAATCATTTTGCAAGTTGCGGAAAACGCGCCAAAAACTGTGGAAACCGCTGGTTTTCAATGGATTGCGGCGCAACTGTCTCTTTTTGCCCATTTCCAATCGGGATTATGCACTTAACAAATGCGGTCTGAATAATGAGTGATTCAGTCTCGCGGCGCGGAGTCCTACTTTTTCCGCTTGGCGAGCTTCTTGGCGGGTTTGACGCGCACGACGCGGCGCATGGCCTCATCAAAGCTCATGTCCAGCTTCAAACCTGCTGACTGTCTTTCCGGCTTCGTTTTCACTTTACGCGAGCAGACTTTAGCATTTCTCTTTGCCGAATGACACCAAAAATGGCGAAGGCGATGCAAGACCGCCTTGATGAAGATTCGCAGATTGAAAAGGAGCTTCAAAAATTCCGATCAATGGTTTCCCGTCGGTTGCCAAAAACACCAGTAATCGCCAGCATGGCGGCGGCACTTGCTCATGGACGCCCGATAACTTCCGACAGTCTGAAATCCATTGCCGAGCAAGCCATTGAACTTTTTGAAATATGCGAAGCCGCCCGAAAAGGCAAGATTGACCGTCTCGCATTGTATGCGCGTGCTCGCGCCAATGCGGAAGCCCGCCCAAAGCCGAAGAAATATCCGGTGAGTCTTGATGAATTTCTACGATTGGCGATGCCCGATAAAAAGAGGCCGGAAGATCGCATGAAGTATTACCGTGAATGGTTGCGGGGGTGTATTCGCACAAGCAAATATCTTGAAGCCAGTCCAATGCGCGATAAGGAATATGATTCCGTTCCAATCCCAAGCGATGAAGAGGTCGCTGCGGTTATTGCCAAAGATATTCAGAGCGGTTTTAACGAAGCTGCCTATGCAAATGCTTACGGTTTTTTCACGAAATGGATTCCGAAATATGCGGCTGAAAATCGCCGCGAACGCGCCAGCGCCGGGGCAAAGGGAAAATTGAAGAAAAAATCCGGTTGACAGGGTTTTGGAATCGCAATTTTGAATTGAGCAACTTCCAACCTGCATCAAGCAGGTTTTTTATCTGCGCCAAGCACATTATTACGTGCATTTAGCACGATAAAACTTGAGCCAAGCAACATTCCGCCAGCGTATCAGTAAATTTCCCCGTGGTAATTCTATCTCGCGGACTCAAAAACCGCGTGACGGCAATTTGACATTTTAGACCGCCGTAGTTCCAAAGTCGCGCAAGCGATGCCCGCGCCGTGGGTATTTTTGAGTTGGAACTGCGGCGGTTCTTTTTATGCGTAGGAGAGCAACAGCGTGCCTAGATAGCCGAGTCTAGGGCGCGAAAAGAAAACCGGCCTGCTGTGGTCAAGTCTTGGCTGACAACCACAGCAGGCCGAGAGGCCTCAAAGGTAGCCAGCGTGGCGGAATCGGAAGACGCGCCCGGTTTGGAACCGGGTTCCCTAGCAGGACTGTGGGTTCAAATCCCGCCGCTGGCACTACCAAAGAACGACCGCAAGCGTGCCACGGTTAGAAAAAGTTTCAAGTGGAAACTGGCGAACGATACATGAGCCGTTTCCCTTCAACTTTCTTCAATCCGGCAAGCGTGCGTTCACCGTCCGTCACCTTACGCTCGTTGTGCCGGTGATCAAACTCCGCGAGATAAAGCGGCAGGTGCTTTTCGCTGACATGGTGGAACGTGCCAACCACGCCGCGCTTCAAAAGCGAGAAGTAGCCTTCAACGCTGTTCGTGTTCACTTCGCCCCGCGCATACTCGCCCGCCGAGTGGCAGACAGATTCATGCGCCGCGAAGCCCGCAGCGGCCTTGCGGTATCCGCGAAAGTCATCCGTGTAAATCTTCGCCTTGGGGTCAACATTGGCCTTTAGCACGGCCTTCAAATTCTTGCCAGTCACCGTGGGCATGACTTGTGAGCGGACGCGCCCGCCGCGTTCCACCAGCGAAACTACGGGTGTTTTGTTGCCCATGTAGTGACGGCCTTTGCCCTTTGTCTTGCCGCCCACGTAGGTTTCATCCGCCTCAATTGTGCCGGTCAATTTGTCAGAGAAAACTGGATCGCGTAGCGAGTGCCGAATCTTGTGCATCATCATCCATGCCGTGCGGTAGCTGCCAAGCCCAAGCTGGCGTTGAACCTGCAACGCGCTGATTCCTTTTTTGGAACTGCAAAGGAGATACCAAGCCACGAGCCACTTGCGGAGCGGGATATGCGAATCCTCGAAAATCGTTCCCACCGTCACCGTGAATTGCTTGTCGCATTCCGCACAATGGTAAAGTCCGGCGCGAATCTTTTTGGCTTCGTTCGCCTCAATTTTCCAGATACGCTTCGCATCGGAATTTTTGCAATGCGCGCACACAACACCATTCGGCCAGCGAATCGCTTCCAAGTATTCACGCGCTGTTTCATCCGTAGAGAAACGCTGCATGATTTCGTCAAGGGTCAAATCGGCTGGCGTTGGTAACAAGTTCGTTTTCATGGCCTCAAATTACCAGAAATCTAACATTTGTCAAGTGCATAATCCCGTTTCCAATGGAACGGAGGTGCCGGAACAGCTCCGTGGGAGCGAAATGCTTGTAGAAACCCGCCCGCCACCAAAGCCAAGCTCCAGCGGAGCGGCATGGAGGTCGGTTTCTTGGAGAAGTGAAGAAGATGCCGCTCCGCTGGAGCTATATTCTATGAAGCGGCGCGGTTCTATAAACATCTCGCGCCGCTGGCGCTTTGGGCGGTAGGGCGCGACACTCCGTGCGCGCCGCTTTGGATCAAGCCACATCCTGCCACGCTCGCGGCGCGCAGGGGACTGCGCGCCCTACCGGGAGGAATTGACGTGCAAGGGCGCGCGGATTGTGTTGTGCTGCCGAGAGCAAATGAACCGAGGGTTCATCCATTCCTTTGCCGCCCTGGCTCTGTTTCTGGCGCTGGTGTGCGTCCAAGCCGCCTTCGTCTCGGCTTCGCTTGCTGCGCCGGGCGAGGCGGAGGAAAGCTTCAATCTCGCCGCCAACGGCGTCGTTTACAGCACGGCCATTCAGGCCGACAACAAGCTGCTCCTCGGCGGCGGATTCACTTCGCTGGCCGGGCAGGCGCGCAACTATCTCGCCCGGCTCAACGCCAACGGCTCGCTGGACACCGCCTTCAACCCGGGCGCGGATGGCATTGTTTTCAGCACGGCGGTGCAGGTGGATCGAAAGATTGTCATCGGGGGCATTTTCAATACGGTCGGCGGTGCACCCCGCTCCCGCCTCGCCAGGCTCAACGAAGACGGATCACTGGACACCGGCTTTAATCCAAATCTTGAGGGGGCCATTTACAACACCACCCTCCAGCCGGATGGAAAGCTGATCATCGGGGGCACATTCAACACCGTGGGTGGAACAGCGCGATACCACCTTGCGCGGCTCAACCCGAACGGCTCGGTGGACACGGCCTTCAATCCTGACATCAACAACGGCGTGCTGACCATGGCAGTGCAGGCCGACGGCAAAATTGTCATCGGCGGATTTTTTACCACGGTGGGCGGGACGCCGCGCAACTGTCTCGCACGCCTCAACGCGGACGGCTCGCCGGACGGGAGTTTCAATCCGAACCCTGACGGCACGGTTTGCAGCATCCTGATGCAGCCTGATGGAAGGATGATCATCGGCGGCGGGTTCGGCACGGTCGGTGGAGCAGCACACCGCAATCTTGTCCGGCTCAATGCCGACGGCACGCTGGATACAACGTTCGGCGGCCAGCCGGACAATTTCGTCTTCAGCACGGCGGCGCAGGCGGACGGAAAACTCATCATTGGCGGCAGCTTCAAGGCGGTGGACGGGACGCCCCGCAACCGCCTCGCCCGGCTCAACGCCGACGGCACGCTGGACGCCGGCTTCAATCCGAGTGCGGACGGCCTGGTTTTCAGCACGATGCTGCAAATGGACGGCAAGGTCATCGTCGGCGGGAGATTCGGTGCCGTGGGCGGAGCCAGCCGCAGCTACATCGCGCGGCTGGGAAATGATGCGGCCACCGAGAGCCTCACGGTGCCCAGTTCCATTGCGGTGCAATGGCGGCGCAGCGGTGCTTCGCCCGAACCACAAGCGGTCACTTTTGAATCGTCCACTGACGGCGGCATGAATTGGGCTTTCCTTGGCAGTTCCACCCGCGCAACCAACGGCTGGGAAGTGACGGGGCTTAATTTGCCGATCACCGGCAAGGTGCGCGCCCGCGCCCGGTTCCCCGGCGGCCAGTTCAACGGCTCCGGCGGCATGGCCGAAACGATCCTGACTTATCTGAATTCCCGGCCAACCATCGCCGTTCAACCGCAAAGCCAGGCCGGGCTGGCGGGGGCGAACGTGACTTTCACCGTCACGGTGAATGGGACTGCGCCGCTGGCTTATCAGTGGCGGATGACTGGAAGTGGGGACATCATTGGAGCCACGAACGGCAGCTTCACCCTGTTCAATGTGACGACGAACGATGCCGCCGGTTATTCCTTGATCATCCGAAACTCGTATGGGTCGGTGACCAGTGTTGTGGCGGTCCTGACGGTGAAAGACCCGCCTGTCATCACAGTTCAGCCACAAGGGCAGATTGTCCCCGTTGGTTCCAATGTGGTTTTTGGCATCACAGCCAGTGGTGATGCGCCGTTGTTCTACCAGTGGCGAAAGAACGGCGGAAACATTCTCAATGCGACTAACTTCACCTACATTTTGACCAACGTCACGGCTGCCAATTCAGGCAATTACACCGTGGTGGTGACCAATGCATATGGCTCGGCGACCAGTGTTGCAGCTGCTCTATCGGTTATTAAGCCGGGGGAGACTGACCTTACTTTTAATCCAAATTTGAGCAATGGAAGCCAGATTCACAGTCTCGCCTTGCAAAAGGATGGCAAAATCATAATCGGAAGCGCTCCCTTCCCACGACGCAATCCAGATGGAACACAGGATGCAACTTTTAGTGTCACCGGAGTTACCTGGGTTGAAAGTGTTGCCGAGCAAACGGACGGAAAGATTGTCATTGGGGGGCAGTTCACCACCATCAATGGAGTCGCGCGCAATCGCATCGCGCGACTCAACCCTGACGGCAGCCTAGATGCAGACTTTGCACCTTCCGTCGGCGGCTCCATTGTCTATTGTGCGACGCTGCAAACCGACGGTAAAATCATCGTCGCCGGGGCATTCAGCAATGTGAATGGAGTGGTCAAAAAAAATCTCGCGAGATTGAATGCCGACGGAACGTTGGATGCGAGTTTCGACCCGAAACCAAACAACTTCAATGTCTACAGCGTGGCGGTGCAGGCGGATCGGAAGATTCTCATTGGAGGAGATTTTACCAGCGTGGATGGAGGAGCGACCCTCGACAGCTACCGGATCGCACGTCTCAACGAGGACGGCACCAAGGACACTTCATTTAACGCGGGTGCGGATTCATTCGTGCGGTGTATAGTGCCGCAATCGGACGGCAAAATGATCGTTGGTGGACATTTCACGATTATAAGCGGATTTGGCGGGAATAAAATAGCCCGATTAAACAATGATGGCTCACTGGACGCCTCGTTCAGCGCCAATATCAACGCCACTATTCTGCCTAACTACAGTGTCGCTACAATTGTGTTCCAAGTAGATGGAAGGATTTTCATCGGGGGGAGCTTTACTAATGTGAATGGAATCGCTCGCAAGAGCCTTGCGCGGCTCAACGCGAACGGCACTTTGGACACTAGTTTCACTTCTGACATAGACGATCCAACCAGCCCTCCTACTATTTCAGCAGGGGCGGTTTCAACCATGGCTATTCAACTCGATGGGAATCTTCTGGTCGGCGGTTCATTTACCAGGGTGGACGGCGTTACTTGGAACCACTTGGTGCGACTCCGTAACACCCCCGCCACGCAGGCTTTGACGATTACGAACACCAGCCGCGTGCAATGGCTGCGCGGCGGCACTTCGCAGGAGATTTTGGAGGCGACCTTCGATCTGTCGAATGAAAGCGGCACGTCATGGACGCGCATTGGCACCGGCACCCGCATCACGGGTGGCTGGGAAATGACGGGACTGAATCTCCCGGTGGCCGGCCAGATTCGCGCGCGCGGCTGGCTTTGGGACGGTGCCGGAAGCTCCAGTCTGATTGAATCGGTGACACCCTATTTGCTCGTTACTCCATCCGCGCCCATCATCACCACGCCGCCACAAAGCCAGGCCAAAATGGCTGGCACCCCGGTGACGCTCTCGGTCACCGCCACCACCGGTTATCCCTTCTTCAGCTATCAATGGCGGCGGAATGGAACCAACCTCGTTTCCGCCACCAACTCCACGCTTGTTTTCACGAATGTGCAGGTCGTGGATGCCGGCAGTTACGACGTGGTGGTGTCGAACAGCCTGGGCAGCGCCACCAGTTCACCGCCCGCCGTGCTGACGGTTCTCTCCATTCCGGTGATTGTCACGCCGCCGCTCAGCAAGGTCATTATCGCAAGCAATCCGGTGACATTATCCGTCACGGTTCTGGGCAGCCCCACGCCCCAGTATCAGTGGCGGAAAGGCGGAATCAACATTCCCGGTGCGAACGGCCCGGTGTTCACGATCAGCAACGCCCAACCGGCGGATGCCGGCAGCTATGTCGTGGTGGCGACCAACATTTACGGAAGCGTCACCAGCTCACCGCCCGCCGTGCTGACCGTTTTGATGCCGCCCAGCATCACCACCGCGCCGACCGGCCAAGCCGCGCTTGTTGGCACCGTCGCGCGATTCACCGTCGTGGCGGCGGGCATTCCTCCACCCAGTTACCAATGGCGCAGGAACGGGACGAATTTGGGTGGCGTAACAAGCACGACCCTGACCATAAGCAATGTCCAGCCTGTCAATGCTGGCAGCTATGAAGTGGTGGTGACGAACGCGGTTGGCAGCGTCACCAGCGCGCCGCCCGCCATGCTCACGGTGGTGGGGCAACCAAACATCACCGTGGCTCCCACCAACCTGATGGTCGTTGCGGGAAATACGGCCATGTTCTCTGTAACGGCTGCCGGAGGTGCTTTGAATTACAAATGGCTCTTCCGCAGCAACGCACTGGCGGACGCGACCAATGACACGCTCGTTCTCGCCAGTGTGGCGCGCACGAACAGTGGTTACTATTCCGTCACCGTCACGAATCTAGCCGGCAGCGTCACCAGCAGCAATGCTCTGCTCCGTGTTCTGGCACCCCAACGCATCCTGCCACTCACCGCTCTGGGCGGCGACCGCTACCAGATTTCCTTCGCGGACTTTGACGGCGGGCCGCTCTTTGACTGGGATTTGAACAGCCTGGAGGTGCAAGGCTCCACGAACACGAGCAGCACCAACTGGGTGACATTGACCAACGCGCTCGTTATTTCCAACGGCGTCGGGCAGGTGGAGTTCCTCGTCACCAACGCGCCGCCCCAGCAGTTCTACCGGATTCGGATGCGGTAGTTTTTCGCGGTCGTTCGCGTCTCCGCGCCGCCCGCCGCCGAAAAACATTCATTGCGTCCCGGCGCGGGCGTGGTGTAGAAGCACGCCCAATCATGGGCAAAGCCCTCATCATCGCCGAGAAACCGTCCGTCGCCGCCGACATCGCCAAGGCGCTCGGCGGCTTTGCCAAGGACAAGTCCGGCGAGTTCTTCGAGAGCGACAAGTTCGTCATCTCGTCCGCCGTCGGCCATCTCCTCGAACTCATCGTGCCAGAGGAGCACGACGTGAAGAAGGGCAAGTGGACGTTCGCGCACCTGCCGCACATCCCGCCGCATTTCGGCCTCCAGCCCATCGAGCGTTCCGCCAACCGCCTCAAGGTGCTCCAAAAGCTCATCAAGCGGAAGGACGTGGACGCGCTCATCAACGCCTGCGACGCCGGGCGCGAGGGCGAACTCATCTTCCGCAACATCGCCGCCTACACCAATGCCAAGCAGCCCGTGCAACGGCTCTGGCTGCAATCCATGACAGCGGGGGCGATTCGCGACGGCTTCGCGCACCTCCGCAGCGACGCGGAGATGCAGCCGCTTTCCGCCGCGTCCAAATCGCGCTCGGAGGCGGACTGGCTCGTGGGCATCAACGGCACGCGCGCGATGACGGCGTTCAACTCGAAGGCCGGCGGCTTCTACAAGACGACCGTGGGCCGCGTGCAGACGCCGACGCTGGCCATCGTGGTGGATCGCGAGGCGAAAATTCGCGGGTTCAAATCGCGCGACTACTGGGAAGTGCTCGGCACGTTCGCCGCGCAGGCGGGCAGTTATCCGGGGCGGTGGTTCGACGAGAATTTCAAGCGCGCCGACGCCAAGGACGGCGACGCGGAACTCAAGCCGGAGCGGCTTTGGGAAAAAGAGAAGGCCGAAGCCATCAAGGCCAAATGCCTCGGCAAGCCCGGCATCGTCACCGAGGAGAGCAAGCCGGCCACGCAGCTCTCGCCCCTGCTCTACGACCTCACGACGCTTCAACGCGAGGCGAACGGGCGCTTCGGCTTCAGCGCCAAGAACACGCTGGGCCTCGCGCAGGCGCTTTACGAAAAGCACAAGGTGCTCACCTATCCGCGCACCGACGCGCGTGCGCTGCCGGAGGATTATCTCGCCACGGTGAAGAAGACGCTCGACTCGCTGCGCGACCTCGCGGGCTACAGCGGCTTCGCGGAAAAGATTTTGAAGAGCGAGTGGGTGCGCCCGAACAAGCGCATCTTCAACAACGCGAAAATCTCCGACCACTTCGCCATCATCCCCACCGGCGTGCTGCCGCGTGGCTTGAGCGAGCCGGAGCAGAAGCTCTTCGACATGGTCACGAAGCGCTTCCTCGCCGTCTTCTACCCGGCGGCGGAGTTTCTCGAAACCGTCCGCATCACGCGCGTCGAGGGCGAGCCGTTCAAGAGCACGGGCAAAGTGCTGGTCAAGGCGGGCTGGCTCGAAGTCTATGGCAAGGAAGTGGATTCCGAGGAGCAGCCGAACCTCGCGCCCGTCCAGCCGAACGAAAAAGTCCAGACCACCGATGTCGAGGTGAAGCAGAGCGCCACCAAGCCGCCGCCGCGCTATTCGGAAGCCACACTGCTCGGCGCCATGGAAGGCGCGGGCAAGCTCGTGGACGACGACGAACTGCGCGAAGCCATGAGCGAGCGCGGCCTCGGCACGCCCGCGACCCGCGCGGCGATTATTGAAGGCCTCATCTACGAGGATTATCTCCACCGCGCCGGGCGCGACCTCGTCGCCACGGCCAAGGCCTTTTCCCTCATGTATCTGCTCGACGGCCTCGGCGTGAACGAGCTGCGCCAGCCGGAGATGACCGGCGACTGGGAGTTTCAGCTCAAACAGATGGAACGCGGCCAGCTCCCCCGCGAGCAGTTCATGACGGAAATCCGCCGCTTCACCGAGGAAATCGTCCGCAAGGCCAAGCTCTACGACAAGGACACCATTCCCGGCGACTTCGGCGTGCTCACCGTCCCGTGCCCCAAGTGCGGCGGCGAGGTGCATGAGAAGTTCCGCGAGTGGAAATGCCAGAAATGCGACTTCTACATCCGCAAAGTTCTCGGCGGGCGGATGTTTGAGCCGGAGGAAGCCGAGAAACTAATCACTGAAAAACAAATCGGCCCGCTCCAGGGATTCCGCAGCAAGAAGGGCTTCCCCTTCGCCGCCGTCGTCCGGCTCTCCGCCGAGAACGAGGTGAAGTTCGACTTCGGCAACGAGGAGCAGGACGCCGACGGCGCGCCCGCCGCCCCCGTGGACTTCACCGGCAAGGAGCCGCTCGGCAAATGCCCCAAGTGCGGCGCGAGCGTCTTCGAGAACGGGATGAACTACATCTGCGAAAAGGCGACCGGCGCGGGCAAGACGTGCGACTTCAAGACCGGCGCGGTGATTTTGCAGCAGGCCATTGATGCCACGCAGATCAAAAAACTGCTCACCGAGGGCAAGACGGACTTGCTCAAAGACTTTGTCTCCAAGCGCACCAACCGGAAGTTCGAGGCCTTCCTCGCCTACAAGGAAGGCAAGGTCGGCTTCGAGTTCGCCCCGCGCGTGCGGAAGTTCCCCGAGAAGCCCAAAGGCCCGGTCGTGAAGCTCGACTTCACCGGCCAGGAATCCCTCGGCGTCTGTCCCAAGTGCAAGGGGAAGATTTTCCAGTCGCCGGAGCTTTACCTCTGCGAGAACTCCCAGCTCGACGCCAAGCGCTGCACCTTCAAGGTGGAGAAGGTGAAGACCGGCCAGCCCATCAGCGTGGAACAGTTGCAGAAGCTCGTGACCACGGGCCGCACCGATCTGCTCACCAACTTCATGTCCCGCGCCGGCAAGCCCTTCAGCGCGCACCTCGTGCTCGAAGGCCGGGGCAAGGTCGCCTTCGAGTTCGCCGAACGGTAGGGAAGGCGGGAGATAATTTCGGTTTTAGCGATTTTTGGCGCGGATGGATTTGGCCCGCCTTTCCAATACCGTCGCCTCCTCTTCCCGATTAGAGCGGGCGCGGCACCGGCGAAATGACTTTTCGCCGCCAAAGCCACACGCAGATCACGGCAGTCGCGCCACTGATCAAACTTCCCCATCCAAACCTGCGCTCGCGATAGACGAGCGTCACGCGATGCCGCCCCGCCGGCACCTCGACGCATTGGAAGGCGTGGTTGGCCTTCCAGAGCCGTGCGGGCTGGCCGTCCACCGTCGCGCGCCACGAGGGCGAGTGAGTTTGCGCGACGACGAGCAGCGTGGGTTCGGCTGCCTCCACCTCGGCTTCGACGCGAGCGTTGGAAAACGTCCGGCTATGAATGCGGGCGGTCATGCGCTTCGCTGCCTTGACGAACGGTCGCGCTTCCATCGGCAGGAAAACATTTTCCGTTGGCGCGAGGGCGTCGCTCTCCAGCGCGCGCAGCGACTCTGCCGCCGTGGCGAAGACGGGTTTTTGCCCGACGGTGATGATCGGCAGCGCCGAAGGCCGGGGCTGCCAGTCCATCAGTCCGCCCGGCGAGGTTGCGTGCGTTACGCCGAGAAAATCCATCAGGCGCGGCAGGTTCGCGTTGGTTCGTCCGTAGAAGAGCGATTCGACCGCCAGTTCCTCGCGCGCTTGCAGCGTGGACGGGCCGTTCACTTTTGGAACGCCGTCGAGGAGGTTCAGCGCATACCACTGCGCCAGCCGCGCGCCGATGAAGTCTTTGAAAAAGTCCGGCAGCAGCCGCGTGTTGAAGAAGGTCTCCGCATACGGGCTGACCATCACGCGGCCCGCGCCGGGCACGGGCGGCGCGGCGATTCGCCGTGAAGTCTGCAGCAGCCGTGGCGTGAAGGCCTCGCCGGAGAAGGTCGGAATTTGCTTGGGCCGGTGCGCGCAGAGGTCAATCACGATCAACGCCGCCAGCGCGCCGCTTGCGATCAAAAACTCCCGCGGCCTGACGGCGCGCTTTAGCGAAAACAGGGCAACCCCCGCCAGCGCCAGCAGCAGCGCGCGCGCAAAAACGTTCTCGAGAAACACTCGCACGTTGTCCGTTGCGAAAGGAAATTTCCAGCCGAACAGCGCGATGCTGGCGAGCGCCGCAAACAACAGTCCCCACACCAGCCAGAGTTTCCGCCGCGCGGCCCCATCGTCGGATGGTTCAAGCCAGCGTTGCACGCCGGACGCCGCGAGCAGCGGCAGCGTGAACGCCGCAAGCGTCACGAGCTTGATCGGATAGCGTGCGATGCCGAGGCCGGGAATGATATTTTGCAGCAGCGGGAACAGCGGGCCGTTGCCGCCCATCGCCAGCAGCACTGCAAGAATCGTGGCCGCCGCCAGCAGCCAGACGCGCCGGTCGCGGCTGCCCAAAACCGCGAGCAGCGCCAGTCCCAGCACCGCCGCGCCGGGATAATACGACGGGTAAAACGACTGCCCGCTCTGCACGAACAATCCCTGAATCGTCTGGCCGCAGTGAAACAGCGGCGCGAGGAGGTTCGCCCAACCCCAGCCCGGCATGGCCCAGAACTGTCCGCCAAAGCTCGCGCTGCCGCGCTGCGACTGCGCCAGCAGATCGAAGAACGGCAGCATTTGAACGGCGGTCAGGCCGGTGACGAGCGCGACGACAGCGGCGAAACGCCTGATGCGGGTGCCGATGGCGGCGCCGATTTGGTTCCGCGCTGTTTTCAATGGCCTTGGCTGCCAGCCCGTTTGCGGAACTCCCTCTCCCCCATCAGAGGGGGGAGAGGGTTGGGGTGAAGGGGCGCGTGGTTCGTCTCTGCCGTCCAGTGAAAGATGTTGTCTCTCACCCCTCACCCTGGCCCTCTCCCCTTCCGAAGGGGAGAGGGAATCGGTTTCGAGTTTTTCTGCTGCTTTACTCGCGGTTGCAAACTGCGAACCGCCGCTGGTTTCATTGTCGTCGGTTGTTTCAAACAACATCAGCGCCGCCGCCAGCAGCCACGTGAGCAGGATGATTTCCGGCGCGCCGGAGAGCATCTGCATCGCGCCCGCCAGCGCGGCGGGGACGAGCCGCCGCCCGCCGTCGCGCCACGCGCGCTGCGTGGCGAGCAGAACCCACGGCATCCAGCCGAGGGCGACGAGGTAGTTCGGATAAATGTGGCTCGAAATGGTGACGCCGTTGAACACGAACGCCAGACCGGCCACCGCGCTCGCCAGTGAATTGCCCGTCCAGCACCGCGCGAGGAAATACATCCCCATCCCGCCGAGAAACAGATGCGCCACGCAGAAAAAACCAAGCGACCACGGCATCGGCAGCAGCAGGTAGATCAGCGTGCCGGGATAGAGCGCGAGCGTGTTCCACTGCGCGAGGAACGGCGCGCCGCAGTTGATGAGCGGGTTCCAGAACGGCAGTTCGCCGCGCCAGAAACATTCGCGCTGGAACCATGCGAACGGATAGCCGAGCAGGCTGTAGTCGCGGTAGAAGAGCGATTCGCCGGCAAAAAGGATTTTCCAGAACACGAGGCCGAGCGCCGTCGCGAGCATCAGGGCGAAACGACGCGGAGCGAACCACTGCGCGAGAGCGCTGGCGAATGGCGGTTCTGGTGGCGAGTCGCTCATGCGGATTCAACGGTGGCGGTGGGGTGCGCGCGGCTCATTCTTTTCCACGCAATGCCGCAGCCCGCGAGAGTGGCGAGAGAAATCAACGCGCCGAAAATGAAATTCCAGTCGCGATAAATCAATCGCACCGTGGACTTGCCCGCCGGGACTTCGACGGCTTGAAAGGCGTGGTTGGCGCGCAGGAGCGTGGCGGGCTGCCCGTTCATCGTCGCGTGCCACGGATGGTAAAACGTCTGCGCGATGACCACCATGGCGGGAACGGCGGCCTCGACTTCAAACTCAACGAGGTGATTGGAGAAAACTTTCGGAGTTACGCGGGCGGTTGAGTTTGTCGGGATTTGAGATTGGAACCGGAACACGCCCTTCGCGGGAAGATACACCATCTTTGCAGAGCCAAAGTCGGGAGTAGCAAGCTGTAACAATGTTTTCGTGGGGTCGGTAAAAATGGGTTGCTGCCCTGCCGTAATCCACGGCAGCGCCGAAGGCCGGTTCGTCCAGACAAAGACTTGCCCCGGCGCGGTGATGTGGGTCACGCCGAGAAAATCCAGAAGTGACGCGGGCGGGTTGTTCGTGTCGGCGTAAAGGCGTTTTTGCAGTTCCGCCTGCTCGCGGATTTGCAGCGTCGAGGAGCCGTTCACCTTCGGCACGCCGTCGAGCAGGTTGAGATTCGACCAGAGCGCACGGCGCTTGATGAGAAAGTCGCTTTGTGCATCCGTAATTTCACTGCGAAGCAATTGCCGCTCGGCAGAAGGCGTAATGAATACACGTGTGACACCAAGCGCGGGCAGCGGCGTGAGTTGTAGCGCCTGCCGCACCGCGTTGGGCGCGAAGTTTGCGGACGGAATCGTGGGATTCAGCCGTGGCAGGTGAGTGAGGGCGTCCAGCGCAACGAGCATGAGTGTGCCGAACTGAAGCGCGGTTTTGACGCGCACGTTGGCCATGCGGCTCGCGCCGAACAGCGCGGCGAGAACCGTCGTCAGGAAGAACAGCCGCGCTCCGGCGTTGGCTTTCGCGGTAGCGACTTGATCGTAGGGATACGCATATGCTTGGGCGAACCATAGAATCGCTCCCGCCACGCCGACGAAACAGAACCACAGCGAAACCGCGGGAGTCCAGTCCGCTGACTGATTTTTCTCGTCGTCACCATCCAGATGCCGAACCGCCAGCGCGGCGAGCAGCGGCACGGCGAAGGCGAGCAGCGTGACGAACTTGATCGGATAGCGGGCCACTCCGAGTGCGGGGAAAAGCTGCTTCAGCCACGAGTAGATGAACCCGTTTTCACCGAGCGCGAGAATCAAACCCAGCCCGACGGCAACCGCGAGCACCAGTGTGCGGCGTTCGCGGATGCGGAGAGCCGCGAGCACCGCGAGCAGAAGCACGCCGCCGCCGAGGAAATATGTGGCGAGAAAAGTCTGATCCTCCTGCCGGAAATCGCCCTGCGGCGTGCGGAAGTAGTGGAAGATCGGCACGAAGAAATTCGCCCAGCCCCAGCCGGGCATCGCCCACTTGGCGGTGGCGAAGTCACGGTCACGCTGCGAGTGCGCGAGCAGATCAAAAAACGGAAGCAGTTGCGCCGCGGTCAGCGCGGCGACGAGCGCGATGAGCAGGCCGAAGCGCAGCAGGGCAGGGGGGGGTGGCGTCGGGCCTTTGATGGTGTCCGCCGCGAGCCACATCAATAGAAAGAGCCACGTGAGGAGAATCAGTTCCGGCACGCCGGAGAGCATCTGCATCGCGCCCGCGAGCGCCGCGAGGATGACGGCTCGTCCGCCGTCGCGCCACGCGTGCTCCGCAGCGAGCACGAGCCACGGCATCCAGCCGAGCGCGACGGTGTAGTTCGGCCAGGCGAGGCTGGAGAGCGTGACGCCGTTGAAGACGAAGGCGAAGCCCGCCAGCGCGGCGGCGAAGGCGTGGCCGTTCGTCCAGCGGCGGGCGAGGAAATACATTCCCAGGCCGCCGAGGAACAGGTGCGCGAGGCAAAAGAAACCGAGCGACCACGGCAGCGGCAGCAGCAGGTAAATCAGCGCGCCGGGGTAGAGCGCCATCGTCCCCCACTGCGCGAGGAAGGGCGCGCCGCAGTTGCTGTAGGGATTCCACAGCGGCAGTTCGCCGCGCCAGAAGCAGTCGCGGTGAAATTGCGCGAAGGGATAGCCAAGCACGCCGTAGTCGAAATTGAACCACGAGCCCTGCCCGGTCAGCACGCTGAAGTGCGCGAGGCCGAGCGCCGCCGCCAGCGCGAGCGCGAAGCGGCCCGTGCTGAACCATGAGTCCGCCGGGGGGATTTGTGTTGAAGTGGCTTCGCTCACGGCACGGATGATTTGCGGCGCAAGAGCAGGAAGCCAACGCAGCCCGCGAGCGTGAGCAGTGAAATCGCGGCTCCGAGCCGGAACGCCTTGTCCTCGTAGGCGAAGCGGACGGTCTGCCGCCCGGCCTTCAACTCGACGGCCTGGAAGGCGTGGTTTGCCCGCCAGATGGGAACCGCCTCGCCGTCGCGATAGGCCCGCCACGAATGGTAATGTGTCTGCGAGAGGACGAACAGCGCGGGCCGGTCGGCTTCGACTTCAAACGTGAGGCGGTGCGGCGAGAGTTGCTGGTTCAGCACGCGCACCGTGGCGGCGTTGGTGGCGGTGATTTTTCCGGCGGCCTCCGGCGGAAGATGCACGACGCGGCGCGGATCAAAGCTGGTGGAGTTAAGCGCGCGAAGCGTCGTGCCGAGGTCGGTGAAGAGCGGGACTTGTCCGCCTGTCGCGAGCGGCATGAACGACGGGCGGCTGTTCCAGACGAGCGCATTGGTCGCACAGTTGGTGAGGCCCACGCCCATGAAATCCAACAGCGGGGCGGAAGAGTGGTTCGTCGGCGCGAAGAAAATTATGGACCACAGGCCGCGCTGCTCGCGCACGTAGAGCGAGAAGAAGCCGTCCATTGAGGGAAGGTTTTCCAGCAGGTTGCAGTCCACGAACAATCCAATGCGGTGGGCGAGATAATCCTGCGCCGGACTGCCCATCACTTTCTTGTCGAGCTGGTCGTAGGCGCCTTTGGGCGTGAACACCCGCGCGCCGCCGAGGGCCGGGAACGGAGTGATGCCGGCCTGCCGCCAGTGTTCGCGCACCACGCCGGAGGCGAGGCTTTCGGGAGGAATCGCGGGATTCTGCGTCGGCGCGTGCGTCCAGACATCGAGCCAGAGCAGCACCAGCAGCGCGACGCGTGGCAGCCATTCGAACTGGTCGCGCCGCCAGCGCGGGAGAAAACAAAGGCCGCCAAGGATGAGCACCAGATACAAGGCGCGCATCAATCCGTGCTGCCAGCTCGCAGTGAACAGTTCGCCCAAGACCGGGTGCGAGTAGGACCACCACACGATGAAGACCATCGCGGCGAGCGCGATTCCGCCGAATGCGAACACGGAGTTTCGCCAGCGCCGCACGGAAGCTGGTTCATCACTGGCGCGCAGTTGTGCGATGGCCAGCGCGGCGAGCAGCGGCAGGCAGAAGGTGGTGATGAGGACGAATTTGACGGTGAACCGGTTGAGGCCGAGCTGCGGGATGAGTTGGCGGAGCCACGCGAAGATGAATCCGTCATCACCGAGCGCGAGCACGAGGCTCAAGCCGAACAGCCCGCCGAGAAACCACGCCATCGGCTCACGCACGCGCCACAGGGCCAGCAGCGCGAGCACGAACGCGCCCGCCCCGAAGTAATAGGAGGTCGTCCAGTCCTGGCCGTATTGGAAGCACACGCCGGCCCCGGTCACAAAGCACCGGAAGAGCGGCACGAGGAAGTTCGCCCAGCCCCAGACCGGCATCGCCCAGTTGAGCGCGGCCACGGTATCCTTGTCGCGGTCGGTGTGCGGCAGGAAGTCGAGGAACGGCAGCAGTTGCGCCGCCGCGAGGCCGGTGACGAGCAGCACGATGGCGAGGAAACGGAGTAGAGGCTTCGGCTTAATCTGCCATTTTCGCTGTTCGTTTCGCTGGAGCAAGTCTCCCAGCATCAATGCGGCGGCGATACCCCACGTCAGCAAAATCACCTCCGGCGAGCCGGTCAGCATCTGCATCCCGCCCGCGAGCGCGGCGATGACAATTGCGCGTCCGCCTTCGCGCCACGCACGCTGCGTGGCCAGCACGACCCACGGCATCCAGCCTAGGGCGGCTTCGTGGCTGAACCACATCAGGCAGTTGAGCGCCACGCCGTTGAAGGCGTAGAGCACCCCGGCGGCGGCGGCGGCGAAGCGGTTGCCGCTCCAGCGCGTGGCAAGGAAATACATTCCCATGCCGCCGAAGAAAAGATGCGCGAGCACATACACGTTCAGCGACCACGGCATGGGCAGCAGCAGATAGATGAGCGTGCCGGGGTAGAGCGCCACGGTGTTCCACTGCGCGAGGAAGGGCAGGCCGTTGCAACTCCACGGATTCCACAGCGGGACTTCGCCGCGCCAGAAGCATTCACGCTGGAACTGCGCCGCCGGATAGGAGAAGTAGCCGAAGTCGCGGAAGTAAAAAGTCTTGAAGCCCAGCAGCACCTCGTAAAACGGAATGACCATCAGCACGGCCAGCAGCACGGCGAACCGCGCGGGCGTGAACCACGCGTCCGCCGTCGGCGTTTCAGGGGCGGATGTTTCCTCGGAGGTCATCGAGGCCGGGAAATTGCGGGGTCAGCTTTCATGGTTCGCGGGCTTTTTCTTCCATGCTTTCCATACCAAGGCGAGCAGCAAAATCAGCGCGCCGCCGCTCACTGCCGCTCCCGGCACAAGCATCCGCTCACGGTAGACCAGCACCACGCGGCTGCGGCCCGCCGGCACCTCGACGGCCTGGAACGCGAGGTTCGCCCGGAGCAGCGGCACGGGCTGGCCGTTCACAGTGGGATGCCAGTTGCGGTAAAAGTTCTGCGACACCACGGCGAGCGTTGGTTGGGGCGACTCGACTTCAAACTCGACGCGGTGCGCGGTGAACGAGAGCGGGTTCACTCGCGCGGCAACGCGATTGGTGGCCGTGGCAAAAGAGCGTGCTTCCGGTGTGAGGAAGACGATTTCGCGCGGGTTGAAGTTCGTCGCGGCCAGCGCGGCGGAAGTAATGCCCGCGTCGGTGAAGACGGGCTGCTGTCCGGCGGTAATCCACGGCATCGCGCTGGGCCGGTGCTCCCATGCGATGTTTTTTCCCGGCGCGGTGAAGTGAGTAACGCCGAGAAAATCAATCAGCGCGGGCGGTGGGTTCGAGGCCGAGTAGAGCAGGAACATGATGCGCTCCAACTCCGGGAAATACACCGAGAACGAGCCGCCGACCTTCGGGATGCCGTCGAGCAGGTTGAAGTTCGCCATGAGGCCGAGCCGTCCGTAGAGGAAATTGTCCACGGCGTTCGTGAGCGGCAGCGAATTGAGCGTGAGTTCGGTTGCGAGGCTCAACATCACGCGCGACTCGCCAATTCTCGGAGCGGGTTCGAGGTGCAGTTCCTTGCGCGCAAAGCCCGGCTCGTAGGTCCAGTTCGGCACGGTGGGGTTGGCGCGCGGGCCGTTGGACATCGCGTCGGCCCAGAACACGAGGATCAGCGCGAAGGTGGCGACGAACTTCATACGCTGACTCGAACTCCGCCGCCACCACACAAACGCCCCGCCCAGCAGCGCGAGAATCACCAGCCGCCCCGCGCCGCTCCATGCCGCCACGGTTCCGGGAACGTCGTTCACCGGGAACATCGCGCCGAGCACGGCGAGCACGGCGATGATGCCCGCGACAATTCCCAACAACGTCAGCGCACTCTTTCGCCGTGCGGCAAAATCGCCTTCCATCTCCAGCAAAAACTTCGCGCCAAACGCCGCCAGCAGCGGCACGCAGAACGTCGCCGTGACGACGAACTTCACCGGGTAGCGCATGAAGCCGATGCCGGGAAAAACTTCGCGCACCGCGCGGTAGAGTCCGCCGTCGTCGCCCAGCGCCAGCCAGAGCGTGAGCAGCGTGGCCCCACCGAGCAGGAGCACGCGGCGCTCACGGACTTTCCACCCGCCGAGCACCGCGAGGAACAGCACGGCGACGCCGCAGTAATAGGAATACACCCACGCCTGCCCCGGCTGCGCGTGGACGCCGATGGAGCCGGGGAAGGTGCGGAAGAGCGGCACGAAGAGGTTCGCCCAGCCCCACCACGGCATCGCCCATTGCGAATCGGCAAAGCCGCTGTTGCGCTGCGAATGCTTCAGCAAGTCGAGGAACGGCAGCAGTTGGATGGCCGCCAGCGCCGCCACCAGCGCGACGATGGAGCCGAAGCGCGCGAGCAGGCGGAGCCGCGGTTGCGTTCCAGTTTTTTCGTTGGATTCAGTGGAAGCAAAAGCTGTCGAAA
>JACRJY010000006.1 GCA_016235585.1 Verrucomicrobiota bacterium
CCGCGCGCCAGCGAGAGCAGGAGGTGCCGCCGCACCGGGTCGGCCAGCACCGGGAAAATCACGTTCGGATCCCACGAGGGCGCGGGCGCGGAATTCGCGGACGGCTGGGTGATGTCGGGCATGGGTGAAACATTTAGCCAAAGCGCCGCCGCGCTGCAAGCCGGCAGTGGACGCCAAAAGTTTTTGGCGGGCCGGATGCACCGTCCCGGTGGGAAACAAATCAAAAGCACAGGAATGATGCCCGCCGATGATCCGAAGGATTCCTTGACCGCGACCGGGATGCGCGCGGGTGGTGGGGAAGAGTTTTTGACCGGGACGGGGATGCGGGACAGCCCTCCCGCCGACATTTTTTATCCTGGCGCGATGCCAGAACACGCCGGAACATTCCGCAAACGTCGGAGCCGGATGCCGGAACACGCCGGACGATTCCTTAAAACCACTGCCGGGATACCGATACACGCTCACCGACTCCGCAATAGTCCTTCCAGGCAACCGGAACAAGCTCAACGATTCCGTAATCATACTGTCCGACAGCACTTGCAAGCTTGCGGACTCCGTAACAGTGCTTCCCGACAACAGGAACACGCCGCGCCACTCCGCAATACCACTGCCGGGCAACCGGAACAAGCTCACGGACTCCGTAACACCACTGTCGGGAAACGATTACACGCCCGCCGATTCCGCAATACCCCTTCCGGGCATCCGGGCTGGCGGCGGAAAACGTAAAATTCAGCCCATTTCAATCAAACTTTGGGGTTTGCAACCTGTTTTCCAGCATTTTCCACCGCCTGCCGTCTGTCTCAAACGAAGTCCCGCACCGATGGCCGGAAAGAGAACTGCCGCTTCACCAGTTCGGTATGCCAAGTATTGAACGAGAATTTGTTCGTAGGCGTGGCCTTTGGCGAGGGCTTGCAGGATGGTGTGCGATTTTTCGCCAAGTGCCATGTTCTGAAAAATTAAACCTCCGGTTTCGACAACCAAAACTCTTTCACCTTCTCAAATTTTCCGATTCGCCTGGTGATCTTGGTGATTTCCTTTGGGTAGAACGCGAGCATGGTGTCGCAGAATTCCAGCATCCAAGCTCGCCGCTTTTGCGATGAGTCAATCTCGATGTGTTTGGAATTGGCGATCTGAATCTGTCCGATGCCGAGCGCGCCGATGGTGAGGCAATCCCACTTCAAATGCTCAATCGGGACAAAGTGAACCTGCTGGACGGTTACCTTTGTGCCGACGACCGCGTATTTGATCATCAACATTACGAAGTAGTTGCTGTCGTCCTCGTAAAACCGGGCCAACCGATCAACGGAAGTCAGGTTCGGCATGTTGAACGCGGTGCCTTCGCGGTGCGTTTTCACGTCCACGACGCAGTAGTTGCTGACCTTGTCCTTGAAGGCGAGGTCAGCCATCGCGCGGCGGGCGAAGCTGGCGGAATATTCGCCGACGAGGTCGCCAAGAATTTCCGCGAAGTTGTCCTCGATGATGGATTGAATCGCATCACCGGCGGCGCGCGTGCTTTCAGCGGTGTCGGCGGAAAGAAAGTCGGCCTGCTCGTTCAGCAAGTCGCGGACTTTGCGCTCAATCGCTTCCCTCGTCTTCGGCTCAAACAGTGGTGATTTCATTTCGCTTTGGATTTTGCCACGCGGTAGGGCACAGGGGTTTCAAGCAGCATCGGATGCTCGTCCTCAACCGGCGCGCTCGCCTTGGGTTGGGCGTTCAGGGTGTTTCGTTCCCAGAACACGCCGCCCGCGTAGCCTTGCACCGAAGGGTCGTCGTTCGCCAATTCCACGCGCTTCAACGCGAGACAAGCGTAGTTTTCGTCCATCTCGATACCAAGAAAGTGCCGCTCCAACTTGCGCGCGACCACGGCCGTCGTCCCCGATCCGAGGAATGGGTCGAAGACAAAATCGCCCTCACGGCTGCTGGCGAGGAGCAGCTTCGCCAGCAACTTCTCCGGTTTCTGCGTGGGGTGGTCGGTGTTCTCCGGCATGGACCAGAAGGGAATCGTCAAGTCGGTCCAAAGATTCGAGGGGTGCGTCAGGCGGAACTGGCCGTCCGGCCCGTCCGCCCAATCCTTCGGCTGGCCGTTCTCGCGATACGGGGCGATGACCCGGCGCTTGAGCTTCACCGCTTCAACGTCGAAGTAGTAGTCGTTCGAGACCGTGGCAAACCAGATGTCTTCGCTCGCATTTTTCCAGTTCGTCTTCGCGCCGCGTCCTTTCTCCCGTTCCCAAGTGATGCGGTTGCGAACAATGACGTGCCGGTCAAGCACGCGCTGAACGGCAGCGGACGATTTCCAATCGCCGCAAACATACAGACTCGCCGTCGGCTTGAGCAGCGGCAGCAAACCGGCAAACCAACCCTCAAACCACGACTCATATCCGGCCAGCGACATCTCGCGAAAACTTTCCGAACCGAACTGCTTGTTGAGGTTGTAGGGCGGGTCAAGGATGAGCAGGTCAACAAACTGCCGTGGCAAAGTGGAAAATAGTGAAAGCGAATCGGCGCATACAACCCGATCAATGAGTGACGTTAGTTTGTCGACGAGCGGCGGACGAAGCAATGAGCCAGCGAGCTGCTGATGCTCCAATGCTGCAAGTGTCAGAGTCCGATTTCTTGGCGCGCGATGTTTGTCACCGTTTTCCATTGCTGAAAAGATTACGCTTTCGCGCAGAGTTCCGCACTCTATTCTGCGAACTCCTTCGGCTTGGCTTCCATGCCGTTCTTCAGCGCCTCTTCCTCGGCGCTGCCTTGTTCGGCGGCGTATTTGCGTGCGGCGGCGGTGTTCACGCAGGTTTCTCCACCACTTTGCCGTTCTGCCACACAATCAGGGGCAGGCCGAGAGCGCGGTTCTGGGTTATGACGTTCTGCGCGATCCGGCGCATGGCGCGTTCGGCGCGCAGCAAAAAGGCCGGGGCTTTGGTGGATTTGCGGGCGTGTCCGTTCGATTTCATAAGCCAATTCAATTCGCCTTCAACTCCACCGCCACCGGGTTCGCGTAGTCCGCCCACAGTTTTTCCAGCAGCGCCGCGTCGGGCTTGCCATCAGCGACGATGATGCGGTAGCGCGAGACGTAGGGCTTGCCGGGCGTGATTTCCCAGTCGCCGTCCTGCGACGGGGCGATGCAAAGCTGCGGGTTCTTCGGGTTCAACCGCAGCGGCTGCGGGAAGCGGAAGTTCGCCGGGTGAATCAGCACCGCGAGGCCGGTCGGCTGGCCGTCCACGTCGCCGCCCATGTGAACCCACTTGGCTTTCGTGCTGTCGCCCTTCTCGCGGTTGTCGCCGTTCGAGGTGAGCATCGTGACGGCCTTGACGGGATCCCAGAGCGCGTGGCCGCGCACGCCGAGGCCGCCGTAGTGATACTTCGGCAGCTTGAGCGGCAAACTGCCCGCGCACGACTGCGCCGAAGTGAGGTCAATGACATTCAACGGCGTGCCGCCCGCGCTCACGCGATACGCGACCACCTGCCAGGTTTCGTTCAGCACGTCCTGCGAGAAAAACGGCGCCTCGACCGTGCCGCCGCTGTGGTCAATGAACTTGTGCTCGCTCACGAAGCCGGCGTTCACCCGCCCGCTCCAGCCGCCCTTCAGCGCGGAGAAGCGCACTTCGGCGAGCAGCCTGGCGCCCGCCTTGTCCGGGCCTTCGCTCTTGCCCTGGTTCCAGAAATCGGGATGCCGCCCTTCAAACTCGGTCTTGGTCCACGCGAACCAGATGCCGCGGTGCCAGCGATGATCCGCCGGATGATCGCCGGTGACAAGTTTGCCGCCGGGGCTGAACACGGGGTGCAGATACGCGCCGTGACGGAAAACCGGAGGCACCCCGTCCGGCACCGGGCCGGGGTTCATCTGGTAGCTGAAGACGGGCTTGCCGTCGGCGGCGGTGAATTTCAGCGTGTCGCCCGCCTGCTCGATTTTAATGGGAGGGGCCAGCTTCGGCGATGGGGCATCCTTCGGGCGAGCCGCCAGCGTGTAAGTCTTCGCCGCGCCCTTCGCGAGCTGCGGCTCGATGAACGCCACGCGCCGCGCCTGATCCACCTGCACGGGGATGCTCGCGCCGTCACTCGACTTCAGCTCGACATCGCCGGTCAGTTCCAGCGGCGCGGTGAACATCACGATGCTCCCGCTGCGCTCGTGCGCGCCGGCCTTGACGGTGATTTTCCACTCGGCGGCGGACACGGCGGCGGACGACACGAGCAGTGCCGTGGTGAGAAAAAGTATTGAGCGCATAAAATATTTGGCGGAGTTCACGAGATTTGCCCGGCGGTGACGGCTCAATTCCGCCGCCGGCCAATCCACTCGACGGCGCGAATGACGAGGTCTTCGAGGCCGTCGGTCTGCTCCGGATGCGGGCTGAAGACGAGCACGCGGCCCTTGCCGAACTCGCCCGCCGCCGCCGCCGGTGAATTCACCATCAGGCCCTTGGGCGTGTTGTTCTCCGCCTTTTCGGTGCGGAAGAGTGCCAGTGGCCGGAAGTCGGGGATGCTCGCATTCGTGGAGGGCTTGAGAACCGGCCCGTTGGCGTAGAGCACCGTGAACTGCCCGGCATGGCGGTCGCCGAAAATGCGCTTCCCCTCGTCGGTGAGTTCCATCTGCACGTCGCCCCTGCCGCGCATCCATTTCGACGAGGCCGTCTTCGCATCGAGCACCTTCACGCCCCACGAGAAACCTTCGCAGGCGAGATACGCGCCGGCGCAGATGCCGAGGTAGCCGCCGCCGCGCTCGACGAATTCCTTCACCTCCTTGCGGCCCTCCTCGCCGATGCCCTTGGCCTGGCCGCTGCCGCTGCCCCCGGTGAAGATGACCACGTCGTAGTCTTTCAACACGCCGGCGCGGATGTCTTCGCCCTTCACGACGGTGAGCTTCATCGAAGGGACTTTGCCGAAGTGCTCCTTCACCTTGGGCACGCCCTTGCCGGTGCTGCCCGCGTCGTCGTAGAGCGCGATGCGCAACGGCTTGGGCGTCTCCGCCGCGCCTGCCGATGAGAAAATGACGGCGGCACCAAGTGTGAACGACAGCCACGCGCGGCGAGCGGGCGCGAGGGCGATGACGAAAGTGAGTGGTTTCATAAAAAATTCAACCGGGCCAATGAGTCACGCAGTTTTCAAACTTGTATCGGGTTCCCATGGGCATTTCAACAGATTCAGCGCGGGCAAGGTGCCGCTGGGCGCATCCGGGCATTGCCCCCGCCTCGGCGGGCGCGGTGGAGCGCCGATCTCCGCATCGGCACGGGATTGGTCTTTTTCCACCCCTGCCGGATCGGAGTCCGGCGCTCCGGGGGCTTCCCGGATGCGCCCGGTGCCGCTTGCGGCGGGGTCACGCCCGCCCGGTTCGCTCACCGCTTTTTGAGCGCGCGCCCGCTGCGGAGGAGATATGCGCCGGTGCCGTCCAGGCCGGTGGTGAAAATGAATTCGCTCTCCGGCGCGCTGCCGACGGCGGGACGATGATAGCGGTTCTCGCCGACCTTTGTGAACTCGCCGCCCTGCGCGCCGACGAGCCTGCCCTCCCGCACGCGAAGCGCAAGGGTCACGCGGCCATTGCTGTAAGTCCCGGCGAGCCGGTTCATTTCCTCGGCGCTCATCGGGAATTTGTTTCGCGGCTCGCGCGGCGGCATCGGGACGCCGAGAACCAGTTCGGCGGCCTTGTCGGCGACACGCGGCAGTCCCGCGCCGGACTTGTTGCCGAGCACGATGACCGCGAATTTTTTCTCCGGGCACATCTTCGCGGTGCTGCCGTAGCCGGTGCGCGAGCCGCCGTGCGCGAGCCAGCGCAGCCCGCCCTCGTCCTTCACATTCAACCCGTAGCCGTAATGTCCCTCGCGCCCCGCGACGGCGACGTGCGGCGTGGAAAGTTTTCCGATGACAAAGGGCGAGAGCGCCTGCTTACCATCGAACTTGCCGCCATTCATAAACGCGATGCAGAAGCGCGCAAACTCCGGCGCGGTGGTGAAGAGCTGCCCCGCCGGCCAGCCGCCCGCATTGTCCGCCAGCGGACGTGTGACCGTGGGCTTGCCCGGCCCTTCCGGCCCGTGACCGATGGCGAGCGGCCACGTCATCGCCGCCGTGGGGCGAAAGGTCGAGCGCGTCATCCCGCACGGCTGGAGCACGCGCTCGGCGACGAGGTCGGCGTAAGGCTTGCCACCGGCGGTCTCGGCGGCGAGGCCGGCCAGCCAGTAGCCGGGATTCGAGTAGGAGTAAATCTTTCCAGGCTCGGCAAAGGCGAGGTTGTCCTTGAACGCACGGCAGGAAAGTCCCAGCGCAATGTCGTCGTGCAAACCTTCCATCACGGTTTCATCCGCGAGGCCGGCGGTGTGCGTGAGCAACTGATGCGGCGTCGCGCGGGCGAGCTTCGGCGCAAGACCTTTCACGTAGCCGCCGACCGGCGCGTCGAGCTTCACCCTGCCCTCCTCGGCGAGCGACACGAGGGCGGCGGCGGTGAACATCTTCGTGGTGGAGCCGATGCGGAATAGCATGTCGCGCGTCACCGGCTCGCCGGTGTCCACGTTGGCGACGCCGAAGCCCTTGGCAAACGCGACCTCGCCGCCAACGACCACGGCGACGGAACAGCCCGGCACGTCGGCGCGCTTCAGTTCGGACTGAACGAGCGCCTCCAGCGGACGAAAGTCCACTTCGGCGGCCAGCGGCGTCCGGAAGGCAAACAACAGGACGCACAGGACGGAGGCGATTCGGGAAGTCATGCGGCCATAGACGCCGCCGCCGCGCGTTTGGATACGCGCCGGCTTTGTCCGCAGAAGAAGGTTTGTCACAATGATGGAGCGCACTCGGTCGCCACGCGCCGGGAAAGTTCCTTCAGCCAGCGCGCTGGTTGGGCCTTTGCCTCGTCCGGCGTCGTGAGGCTGACGAGCGCGCCGGTGCGGGCGAACCATTTCTGCAACAGCGGCAGGTCGTTCGTCACGCCGCCCAGGCCGAGGCAGGGAATTTTTTGGGCGCGGCAGCGGCGCGCGATTTCGCCCGGCCCCTTGCCCATGAGGCTGGAGCGGTCGAGCGCGCCCTCGCCCGTGATGACCAAATCCGCGCCGCGCAGGTGCGAATCCAGCTTCGCGTGCCGGGCAATCAAATCAAAACCCGACTGCAACCTGCCGCCGGCAAACGCGGCGAGGCCAAAGCCCAGCCCGCCCGCCGCGCCCGCACCCGGTTCGCGGGCAAAGTCGCGGCCCAGTTCGCGCGCCATCAACCTGGCCATCGTGCGAAGCGCCCGCTCCGCCGCCGGGAAATCCTCCGGGCGCAGCCCCTTCTGCGGGCCGTAAATGCGCGCGCAGCCGCGCGCGCCGAGCAGCTTGTTCTGCACGTCCACGGCGACGATGAGTTCGGGAAATAATTTCCGGTGGCGCGGCGGAAGAATTCGCGCCAGCGCGGCAAGCTGCGGCCATTTTGTGATTTCATCGCCTTGCCGATCCAGAAACTTCCAGCCCAGCGCGCGGGCGAGGCCGAAGCCGCCGTCGTTCGTCGCGCTGCCGCCAATGCCAATGAAGCACCGCCGCGCGCCTTTTTGTGCGGCGGCCCGCAACGCCGCGCCGAGACCAAAGGTGTCGAGCTGGAACGGATAAAACTTCCCCGGCGGCAGCAGGGCGAGGCCGATGATGTTGGCGGACTCGATGATGGCGGTCTTCGATTTCGGCTCCCACCACCACGTCGCTTCCAATGGACGATGCGCGGCGTCCACGGTGCGGAGGCACTGCGGGCGGGCCTGAAAAACGCCGCTCAAAATTTCGCCGAAGCCGTCGCCGCCATCGCTGATGGGCAGGAGCGTGAGCGCATCGCCGGGACGGGAGGTTTGCCAGCCGGCGGCAATGGCCTCGGCGGCGGCGCGGGCGGAGAGCGTGCCCTTGAACTTGTCGGGCGCGATGAGGACGTTCACGGCGGAGGCGGCGCGGACGGATTCGCGGGGCGCGGGTCAGGCGTTGACGGTCACTTTCGACCAGTTCAGGCGATGCCGCTTGGCGTAGTCGGAGAAAACTTTTTCGTGCTCCATCAGCACGGCGCGCACCACGGCGGATTCGTCCGAGAAGCCGAAGCCCGGCATCCAATCGGGAATCAAATCCGTCTGCCGGTGCGCGTAGGCCAGCGCGAAGGCCGCGCTCGCGACGGCGACGAGCGGCAAATCGTTGTCCGCGCCGTCGGCGAAGTCCTCGACCACGTCGGCGAGGAACTCCAACTGCTCGACGAGGTGCGGGAACTTCGGCGCGTTGA
>JACRJY010000071.1 GCA_016235585.1 Verrucomicrobiota bacterium
ATGCTCGACTACGCCTTCGAAGTGGAGCACTTCGACCGGCATCTCGGGCGGATGCTCGCCGAGCTGGCGAAGCGCGGCTTGCTGGAGAACACGCTCGTCATCGTCACCGCCGACCACGGGATGCCTTTCCCGCGCGGCAAGGGCAGCGCCTACGAGGCGTCGAACCACATCCCCTTCGCCGCGATGTGGCCGCGCGGCATCAGGAAACCTGGTCGCGTCGTGGACGACTACGTGAGCTTCATTGACCTTGCGCCGACGTTCGTGGAAGTGGCGGGATTGGCATGGAAGCAGACCGGCATGGCCGCGAGTCCGGGCCGCAGTCTCACGGATATTTTCCGCTCGGAGAAGTCGGGTCGCGTGAATCCCGCGCGCGACCATGTGCTCATCGGCATGGAGCGGCACGACATTGGCCGCCCCGGCGACGTGGGCTATCCGATTCGCGGCATCGTGAAGGACGATGTGCTCTTCCTGCAAAACTTCGAGCCGTCGCGCTGGCCCGCGTGCAACCCGGAGACCGGCTACCTGAACGTGGACGCCAGCCCGACCAAGTCGCTTATCCTCGACGCGCACCGCGCGAGCCCCGGCGACCAACCGTGGGCGCTGTGCTTTGGCAGACGCCCGCCGGAGGAGCTTTACGATTTGAAACACGACCCGGACTGCGTGAGCAACCTAGCGCTGCGCGGCGGTGCGGCGGCGCAGCTTTCCAAGTTGAAGGCGGAACTTTACGCCAAGTTGAGACAGCAGGGCGACCCGCGCATGGAGGGCAAGGGCGACGTGTTCGACAAATATCTTCACGCGAATCCCGGCCACGTGAATTTCCACGAGCGCTACCTGAAGGGCGAGAAGCTCAAGGCCGGCTGGGTGAAGGACACTGACTTCGAGAAGCAGCCGCTGGACTGAACCTGAAAAGCCTCGTCAACCTCTCGCCCTTCAGCGCGGACGCGCGAGGAGGAAGGTGGTCTCCGTCCCGGCGGTGAGTTGCGTCTCCGCGAGGCACGCGGGCAGCACGCAGAAATTTCCGCCGCGCAGCGTGACGGTCTGGTCGTTCGCGCGGATGCTGGCTTCACCGCTGACGACGCCGATGACGGCGAGGCCGCGCGCGATGGCGCGGTTGGTTCCGCCCGCGCAACGATTCAGCGAAACGTGAAACAGGGCGTGGTCAACCAGTGTTGTGCTGGCGAAATCCGTGTTCCCCGGCAGCGCGGCATCGAGCAGCGGCGGCTCGAAGTCCGCGAAGTCAATCGCGGCCAGGGCCGGGGCGATGTGCAGTTCGCGCGGCCTGCCGTCGAGGCCAACCCGGTTCCAGTCGAACACGCGGTAGGTCGTGTCGGAGTTCTGCTGGATTTCAAAAATCACGCTGCCCGCGCCCAGTGCGTGGACGCGCCCGCTCGGCAGGAACATCGCGTCGCCACGCCGGATGACGTGCCGGTGGAAGCACTCGGCCACCGTGCCGTCGCGGATTTTCCGCTCGAAGTCGGCGCGCGTCACGCCGCGCCGGAGGCCGGTGAAGATGTCCGCATCCGTCGCGGCGTCGGCGACATACCACATTTCCGATTTCGGCTCGCCGCCCAGCTCGGCGGCCTTGTCCGGAGGAGGATGGACTTGCAGCGAGAGTTTCTCCCGCGCATCGAGCAGCTTCACCAGCAGCGGGAAGCGCCCGCCGCACGGCTGCGCCGAACCGAGCAATTCTTCGCGGTGGTTTTCCATGAGCCAGCGCAGGGTTTTCCCGGCGAGCGGGCCGTTGGCGATGACGCTGACGCCCTCGGGCCGGTCGGTGATTTCCCACGACTCGCCGATGGGCGCGCCGGGCGGCAGCGGCTTGGCGTAAAGCTGCTCCAGCCGGCGACCGCCCCAGACGCGTTCCTTGAAGATGGGCTGGAAGGTCAGCGGGCAGGGCAGCATGGTTGTGAAAAGTCGCGCGTCATTGGGTGAATTTTGAACCACCCCTTCCGCGACTCAACCGAAATCTTTGCGCGCGCCCTTGTCCAAAGCCCATTTTCGCCCATTGACACCGCCGGGGGGCGTCCCTACTGTCCCGCCTGCTTGAAAAAGCCGAGCGCGGCCCGAACCCCCGCGCGGCCCAAGCACCCGGAAGGAAGTGAACCAGTTTGACCGAGATTAAAATGAAAAAGGGCGAGCCTGTCGAAAAGGCCCTGCGCCGATTGAAAAAGCGGATTGACCGCGAAGGCACGCTCAAGGAAGTGCGGAACCACCGCCACTACGAGAAGCCCAGCGAGCGCCTTCGCCGCAAGATGAAAGTGGCGCGTTTCAGCGCCATGCTCGCGGCCCGCTACGCCGACCTGTAAGAGATTGAACTCCGGACGCCGGGTGCGGTATTTTCGCCGCGCCCGGCTTTTTTTATGTATTCCCTCTCCACCTGCTGGAACTCGCACCGCCACACGGACGGGCGGGAGATGCTGCGGGAAATCCGCGCGCTCGGCTTTGACTTCGCCGAGTTGAGCCACGGCGTGAGCGCGAGCCTCGTGCCGGGCATCCTCGACGCGGTGGACGCCGGGGAAATCAAGATTTCCAGCCTGCACAACTTCTGCCCGCTGCCATTGGGCGTCACCCGCGCCGCGCCGAACATCTTTCAATTCACCGCGCTCGACGAGCGCGAACGCGAGAGCGCCTGGCGTCACACCTGCCGGACGATTGAACTGGCCGCCCGCGTCGGGGCGCGCGTTGTCGTGCTGCACCTGGGCAGCATCGAGATGAGCGACTACACCGACCGCATGATTGACCTGGTGGCCGCTGACGAACACAAGGGCAAACGCTACCAGAAGCTCCGCGCCGAGCTGGAGGACAAGCGCCAGCGCCGCAAGGGCCGCCATGTCGAGCGGGCGCTTGCGATGTTGAAGCGCATCGCCGAACAGGCCGCCAAGGCCGGCGTCAAGCTCGGCGTGGAAAACCGCGAGGCGCTCGAGGAGATTCCGCTGGAGGAGGACTTTGGCTTCATCTGGGACGAGGATTTCGCCGGCGAAACCGTCGGCTACTGGCACGACACCGGCCACGCGCAGATCAAGGAGAACCTCGGCTTCCTCCGGCACGCCGAGCACCTGGAGTCGCTCGCGCACCGGCTGCACGGCTTTCACGTCCACGACGTGCGCTACCCGGGCCGCGACCACCGCGCGCCGGGCACCGGGATGATTGACTTCGCCGCGCTCGCCCCGCAGGTGCTGCCCGGCCACATCAAGGTGCTGGAGTTAAGCCCGTCCGTGCCGCCACAAGAGGTGCTGGGCAGCTTCGCCTACATCAAGGGAATCTGGGGGGAGGAGTGAATCAATTCTCCATGAGCGTTTGCCGCAACGAAGCGCAACTTTTCTCTCACTCTGGCCGCGCTTGCGAACCGGGTAGTGGGACAGGCATCTTGCCTGTCCGGAAGAGCGACCACAGCCCATTGAGAGCGCCTGAAATGGGCCACGCCACGCTGGACAGGCGGGACGCCTGTCCCACTACCGCTACTGGCCATCAGAAATCGCGATGAGCAATTTCCGCCAATCCGCCAAGGTCGCCGCGCGGCTCGTCGTCTGCGGCCTGCTGCTGCTGTGGATTTTTCACTCCATCTTCACGCGCGAGGCGCGCGACGCCGCGCTCCGCCACGGCACAAACTGGAGTTCCCTCGAGCGCGCCGAACAGTGGCGCGCCGCGTGGACGGTCGGGCCGGGCGAACTCTGGCACAATCTCCGCGCCGTCGCGCCGGGCGCGCTCGCGCTCTCCGTGCTGTGCGTGGGCATGACGATTGCCATCGGCATCGTCCGCTGGCGGATGGTGCTCAAGGCCGCCGGTCTCGAACTCTCACTGCTCCGCACGGCGGAGATTTCGCTGGTCGCGCAGTTCTTCAACTCGTTCCTGCTCGGCTCGACTGGCGGCGATTTGCTGAAGGCCTATTATGCCGCGCGCGAAACGCACCACTTGAAGGCCGAGGCCGTGACCACGGTGTTCGTGGACCGCCTGCTCGGCCTGTTCTCAATGCTGCTCTTCGCGTGCCTGATGATGGTGCCGAACCTCGCGCTGCTCCAGGATCACAAGCGGCTCGGCGTCGTGGCCGCGTTCACCGTGCTGATGACGCTCGGCTGCGGCGCGGTGGTATGGCTCGCGCTGCGCGGCGGCGTCTCGCAGCGCTGGCCGCAGGCCCGCGCGTGGCTGCGCCAGCTGCCGAAGGGCGAGGCGCTCGAGCGCTCGCTGGAATCCTGCCGCCAGTTCGGACGCGACCCGGCGCTGCTCGCGTGGTTCGTCGGCCTCTCCATGGCGCTGAACTTTTTTTGCGTGCTGCAGGTCATCGTGCTGGCGAAGGGGCTGGGCCTGGCCATCCCGGCCGTGGCGCTGTTCGTGATCGTGCCGGTCATCATCTGCATCGCGGCGCTGCCGATCACTCCCAGCGGGCTGGGCATCCGCGAGAACCTCTATGTGCTGATGCTCGCCGTGCCGGAAATCGCCGTGCCGCAGACCTCGGCGCTCTCGCTCTCGCTGCTGATTTTCGTGGGCGGGCTGCTGTGGAGCGCGCTCGGCGGCGTGGTCTACCTGTGGCTGAAGGACAGCCAGCATCTGGCCGAAGTGGCGCGTGGTGAGACCGGAGAGCCGCCCGCAAAAAGTTGAACCGAGTTGCAACCACGGAAGACACGGAGCACACGGAAAAGTGACCGGGCGCGAGTTTCTGCTTCAGTGTTTTCCGTGTCTTCCGTGGTAGAATCTCTTCTCGTTAAAACAACCCGTTGGCGAAGATGCCGAGCACGCTCATCGGCCCCTGGTCTTCCAAGCCTTCGGTGGCCTTGTCGAGTTTCTGCAAGGTCATCTTGGCGTTCTTGAGGAAGCTCTCGTCGTTCACCAGTTTGCCGACGGTGCCCTGCCCTTGATTGATCTTTTGCAGCACTTCCCGGAGGTTCGTCATCGCCAGCGTGGTCTCGTTGTAGAGCGTTTCGTCCTTCAGCAGCTTGCCGAGGGAGCCTTTGCCTTCGTTGATGTCGGCGACGGTCAGCCTGGCCTGGCTCAAGGTGCTCCGGGCCTCGGTGATGGCGTCGCGCAGGTCGCCGACGGCGAGCTTCGCGTCGCCCAGCAGGCCCTTGGGATCCTCGAAGGTGAACTTGATGGTGCTGGCCGTGTTGTTGAGGTTGCTCACGGCGGACATGGCGGAATTGTAAAGCGCCTCGTCGCTGATGAGTTTGCCGACGGTGCCCTTGCCTTGCGCGATCTGGTCGGAGATGTTCTGCATGTTGCCAAAGAGCGCGGTGAGCTTGGTCTGGTTCTGCTTCAGGAAATCCGTGAACGGGCCAAGGATGTTTTGCAGGCTGTCGCCGCTGAAGCTCTTGGTGACGTTCTCGATGCCGCTGGCGACGTTGTCGAGCTTGGCCATGAGCGTGCTCAAGTCCGCCTGCTCGTAGGTCTGGATCAGCTGGCCGTCCGTGAATTTCGGCGCCTTCGGCGAGCCGAGGTTGATGAAGACGAAGTTCTGCCCCATCAGGCCGCCGAACTTGATCGCGGCCCGGCTGTCCGTGCGCACCTCGATGCCGCGGTCAATCTTCATCGTCACCTCGACCATGTCGTCGGCGAAACCGATTTTCTCGACGCGGCCAATTTTGACGCCGGCCATCTTCACGGCGTCGCCGATCTTGAGCTCCTGCGCGCTCTTGAAATGCCCGCGCAACTGGTAGCCGCGCTTGAGCAGATCGGTGCCGCCGGCGATTTCAAGGATGATGATGGCGGCGATGACGACGAGGGCGAAGAAGACGCCCAGACGGGTTTCGAGTGAGTTTTTCATGTTGGCTCCTGCTTGGGTTTGAAGTCGGCGGTCAAAAATTTCTGGATGAGCGGGTGCGTGCTCTTCTTCACCTCGGCGGGCGTGCCGACGAGGAGGATGTTCCCCTCGGCGATGAGCGCGACACGATCCGCGACGCCAAAGGCCAGGTCGCGATCATGCGTGACGACGATGGACGTGGCGCGGGTGCGGGCCTTGAGGCTCAAAATCTCCTCGCCGATGGTGATGGCCATGAGGGGATCAAGCTCGCTCGTCGGCTCGTCGTAAAGAATCAACTGCGGCTCGATGACGAGCGCACGGGCGATGGCGACGCGCTTCTTCATGCCGCCGGAAAGTTCGCCGGGGATTTTCTGCTCCGCGCCCTTGAGGCCGACCAGCTCCAGCTTTTCCGCGACGACGCGGTCAATTTCCGCCGGCGACTTGAGCTGGTGCTCGGCGAGGTAAAGCCCGACGTTCTCGCCGACGGTGAGCGAGTTGAGCAGCGCGCCGGACTGGAAAACCATCGCCATGCGAAACTTGTCGCGCACGGCGGCGCTGTGGGCGGGCTGGCCTTCGATGAGGATTTCCCCGGCGTCCGGCTCCTCGAGACCGATGATGTGTTTGAGCAAAACGCTTTTGCCGCTGCCGCTCGGCCCCATGAGCACGAAGATTTCGCCCGGCTCGACGTTGAAGCTCACGCCGTGCAGCACCTCCTGATCGCCGAAGCTTTTCCGCAGGCTGCGGACTTCGACGCGGACGCTCTGGTGGTTGGCGGCGTTCATTTTTCCAGTTGGACGAGCAGGTGCGTGAGGAAGTAGTCGAGCACGAGAATCATGATGATGGAGTTCACCACGGCCTTGGTCACGGAACGTCCGATGCCGCGCGGCCCGCCGATGGTCTTCAGCCCCTGATGGCACGAGACGGTGCCGATGGCGATGGCAAAGGCGAAGCTCTTGATCAAGCCGTGAACGATGTCCTGGACCTCGACGACCTCGCGGAGGTTGGTGAAAAAGGAATTGAAGCCGATGGCAATCTGCTGGTTCGTCGCACAGACCATCGCGCCGCCCAGCCAGCCCACGAGGTCGGCGAAAATCAGCAGCATCGGCAGCGCGATGCTGATCGCCACGAGCCGTGGCAGCACGAGGTAGTGCGTGGGGTTGATGTTCATGGTGCGGAGCGCGTCAATTTCCTGATAGACGGCCATCGAGCCGATTTCCGCCGCCATCGCCGAGCCGATGCGGCCCGCGATGAGCACGGCCATGAGCGCCGGCGCGAGCTGGCGGCAGACCGCCAGGCCGACGATGCCGCCGAGGAAGTTGGACAGGCCGCGCTCGACCATCACCGGGCCGGTTTCGAGCGCGAGCACGCCGCCGATGAACAGCGAGAGGATGCAGACCATCAGCAGGCTGGCGTTGCCAATCTCAAAGAACTGCTCGGCCACCTTGCGCCGGTGCCGCCACAACAGTGGCAGCGCCTGCAGGGTGCGCCAGAACAGGATGAGCAGTTGGCCCAGGTCGCGAAATATCATTGAAAATCCAGTCCGGGATTCGACGGCGCTGCCGGGGGTGTCTTCGATTTTACCGCCGGCAGATAAAACAGCCGCCATGCCGAGCGTTCGGCGGTGGATTCATACTGGAACAAACCGAACAGGAGCGAGCATTTTTTCACAGCGGGCGTTTCGTCGCGCCGGTAGAGGTTCCACAGGAGCGACTGGCTCCGCGCGCCGGTCTGCGCGTTTTTCTCCGCGCGCCAGAGGGACCAGAGCGGCGACCAGTTGCGCTCGATGCTTTTGCTGTTGGGGATGAACGGCTCCAAGACCGAGAGCACTTGCAGGCGCTCGTTGCCGTCCAATTCCTTTTTCGCGGTGAAGAACGGCCAGAGGTCGGTGCGGCGCTGTTCTTTGCCGGTGAGCGTGTTCTTCTCCGTCACGTCGGAGTAGAGAAAGAACAGGATGCGCGTGCGCTCGCGGTCGAGCGGCTCGGCCTGGGCGCGGTTGTATTTGTAGAGCGGCCAGAGGTAGAAATCGCTGCGCAGCACGGCGTTGCTGGCCTGGCTGAAGAGCGGCCAGACCCGGTTCATGTGCTTGCCCTCGCCGCGCGCGAAGCCGACGAGCGGCCAGGGGAAATCCCACTCGCGGTATTTTTTCTCACGGTCATCGGTGACGGTGACGAGCGGCCAGAGGTAGCTGGTCGAATCGCGCGCCGGGGATTTCTGGATGGAGTAAAAAGGGAGAAACACATTCTGGCGCAGTTCATTGGTCGTGCCGATGCCCAGCGTGTTCCGCGCAAAGAACGGCCAGAGGGCGAAGAATTTGTCGTGTCCGCCGACCAGCTCGGTGTCACCCCACTGGTCGGTGCGGTGGGTGATGTCCTTGTGTTCGCGTCCGACGAGCGGCCAGAGCTGCCAGCCGCGCAGGCCATTTCCATGCCGGAGGTGAAAAAACGGATAGAGGTAATTGTCCGTCACCACGTCGCGCTTGCGCGTCTTGGAGTAGAGCGGGAACAGCACGAAGTGGATTTCATCCCGCAACAGCCGGCCTTTGAGGTGGCCGTAGAAGGGAAGGAAGGCGGTGTAGTTCAGGTTGGAATCCGCCGCCCGCTGCTGGAAATAAAACGGAAAGGCCATGAACCGCTCCTTGGCTCCCTGTTCTTGAGATTGGCCGCCCGACAAGCTGATGAGTTGGAAAAATTGCCACCGCGTCTCCTGGCCAAACCGGTCGTAGGTGAACAGCGGGTAAAGCACATCGAACTCGGTGAAGTCCAGTTGCGCGTCGGTCACGTGGCTGAACAGCGGCGGAACGGCAAACCCCGTCGCCGTTTCTTTTTGCCCGAAGTTCAGCAGCGGCCCCAGCACCTCGGTGCGCTGGCCGGGGGCCAGCGTGAGCTTGAACTCATGGTAAAGCGGCCCGGCCTCGGTGAATTCAGTTCCGCCGACACCGAAAGTCGCGAACAAAATACCGAGGCAGAGCCGGATGATTTTCAAACGTGACGCCATGAATCGTAGAATCCAACGCGGAGATAGTAGTCGGAATGGAGTGTGGAACGTCAAGCGTGCCCGCAAATTGAAACGGCGGGTTCGCCTTGGAAGGTGCACCTGCGATAACGATATTGCCCTGCGTGAGCATCCCAAGTTTCGCCGTTCAACATAGGATTTGACATTTTTGCCCGCATGATTAAGCTTTCCCCCAAAGTGATTGAGGTTTTTACCTCGGTTCCTCCCGGCCCAGTGGCGGTAGTGCATTACTGCCACTGGGTTTTTTTCAACCGCCATCCCCGCCGCACCAGCGAGTTCAACAATGCCGGCAGGAACGTCAAGCCCGCGAGCATGCAGGTTCCAACTCCCGCAGACATGACGTAGCCGAGGCTCTCGATGCCCTGGTGCTTCGCGAGGATCAAGCTCCCAAAACCCGCAATCGTCGTCAGCCCGGAAACCAGCACCGCCTTGCCGGTGCTCTTGGCGAGGATGCCGGGATGCTGCTCCTCGGCAAAGCGGTTCAAGATGTGGATGCCGTTGGTCACCCCGATGCCGATGACCAGCGGCAGGGTCATGATGTTCGCCAGATTGAACGAAAGGCCCTGCCAGCCCATCCAGCCGACCATCCAGATGGTGCCAATCGCCACCGGCAGCAGGGCAAGAATCACGCAGATCACCGAACGGAAATGGAGGAACACCAGCAGCGCAATCGCCGCCAGCGAGTAAAACGCCGCCTCCACGTAGCTGTTTTTCAGCAACGTGGCGTATTCCAGGAGCTGGACGGGCGTGCCGGTCACGGCGGGATCCACCGAGCGCAGTTCCTCGACAAATTTCTCCTGCGGCCCGCGCTGCCAGACATCCTGCTTGGGATACACTTGCAGCAAGTATTTCCCGGTGACACCCACGAAGCGGTTTCGCAAAGCCGGCGGCAAATCCCGCGCTTGCAGCCGCCCGGTGGCGTCCTGATTCCGCAGCGCAGTAAAAGTCTCCTGCAAGTCCGCCAGCAGCTTTTGCTGAAACGCACCGAGCTTCTCCGCCGAAACGCCGCGATCCATGCCCAGCATCCGCGCCCGCAGCGGATCAATGGACTTCCGCAACGAGAGCAACTGCTCGGCAAGTTTGGTGTCGCCCTCCTTGTGCACCTCCTGTGCGGCCAGCCCCAGATAGCCCTGAAGCGAGAACAGCACCTGGCTCAACTCCTCAACACTCGCCGGACGGTCGTCCAACGCCGGGAATTGCAGTGCCGCCGCCTCGCTTTTTATGCCGCGAATCAAGCCCAGTTTCCGCGTGGAATCCTCGGCCAGATACAGGCTCATGGAGCGCACCTGCGCGACGCTGCTCAAGTTGGTGAACTTCGCCTCCAGCGCCACGGCCTCCGAAAGATTCGTGGCGACCGCCGCGCCGAACAGCACCGAGTTCGAGGCCGAGTGGATCAGCTTCTTCGCAAACGTCACCGCCGGCAAGTCCGCCGACTGCAAATTGAGCAGGTTGTAGTCGAAATGCACCTTGCGGAACTGCGTCGCCGCCAGCCCGCACGTCAGCACCGTGACGGCGATGACCACGTAGGGCCGGTCCAGCCACAGCCTTTCGATCCGCGCGCGCGGGTCTTCCGCCGGCGGTGTCACATGGTCAATCACGTTCTGCCGCCCGCGCAGCAGCAGCACCGGCAGCAGCGTCATCATCGGCACGAGGCAGATGATCAACCCGAAGCAACTGATGATTCCCATTTCCTGGATGCCCTTGAAATCCGTGATCCCCATCGCCAGAAACGCCCCGGCGGTCGTGAAGCAGCCCGTGAAAATCCCCATCCCCGTGAACACCATCGCCTTCGTCAGCGCCTCCTCGCGCGTCCGCCCGTGGCGCAACTCTTCCTCGTAGCGCGTGACCAGATGCACGCCGAAGTCAATCGCCAGCCCGATCAGCATCGGCGCAAACGTGATGGTCAGGATGTTCAAATGCCCGACCACCAGCGTGGTGAACCCCATCGTGTAGCCCAGTCCGAGAATCAGGCAGGCCGTGGCCTTGAGCGGACGCCCCGTCTCCGAATAGCCGTAGATGAAAATCAGCGCCACGATGACCAGCGAAACAAGGGTGGCCAGCAGCGTGTCCCGCTGCGACTGCTCCATCTCGTCGTGCTCCAGCACCGGCTCGCCCGTCAGCCCGAGGTTGATGCCAGGCACCTCGGCCTGCGTCTCGCGGATCAGCACGCGCAGCCGCTTCACCGCGTCGAAGTTCAGCTCCTCCCGCGCCGCGTGCGCCGTGGCGAGAAAAATTTTCCCGCCGGCATACGTGATGTAAATTTCCTTTTCCGCCGCCTGCCCGCCGAAGAGCGCGCTCAAGCCCGGCGAGGGCGGCGTGCCGGGCCGCTGCAGGCTGTCCGCCGCCTGCGAGATGATGCGTTCCAGCGCGGGGATGGCCTTGACCAGCGACTCGTTCTCCGCGCTGGCCTCGCGCTTGGCCGTGCGGAACTGCGTGTTCACCTGCTGGAAGAGCGTCGCCAGGTTTGTCGCCCGCGAAAAATTCTGGATGAACGGACGGTAATCACGCAGCCGCTGCTGCAGCTCCACGAGATCGTTTTCCGGCACGAACATCAGCGCCTTGTTGCCCATCATCTTCAGGTCGCCCTTGAAAAAAACGTCCGTGAAGAGGTTCGTCTCCGTCTCCAGCTTCGCGCCGAGCCGCTCGACGAACTGCCGGTTTTTCTCCGGGTCGTCACTCTCGACGATGACCACCAGATCGTCCTGGCCGGGAAACTCCTTTTTGTATTCGAGGAAGTTGTGGTGGTATTTCTTGTCGCTCCCCACCAGGTCGTTGCGGTTCGTGCTGAACTCCAGCCGGTCCACCGTGTAGAAAACGCAGACGACAAACAGGATCATCTGCGGATGCGTGAACCACCGCGGGTGCCGGATGACCGCGTGCGCCAGCCCGCGCAGCAGCCGCTCCATCAGCGGTGTTTTGGGGGTGGAAAGTTTCGCGTCCACGCTCACTCCGCGAACTCCGCGTTTGTATGAACTTCCTTCACGTCGTCGTGATCTTCGAGCAGATCAATCAACCTCGTGACCTCGACCGCCGCCGCGCCAGCCACCGGCACCGTCAGTTCCGGCAGCGGCGCGACGTGCGCCATGGCGCACTTGATGTCCTTGGCCTCCACCGCCTTGTGCACCGTCTCAAAATTTCCCGGCTCCGTGATGATTTCAAAACCATCCGCCTCCGCCTTGAAATCCTCCGCACCAGCATCGAGCGCCACTTCCATGAGCTGATCCTCGTCCGCTGCGTCGCGCGGGATGATCATCTGGCCCTTGCGGTGGAAGAGCCGCGTGACCGCGCCGGCGGCGGCGATGGTGCCGCCGTTCTTCGTGCAGATGCTGCGAATCTCGGCGGCGGTGCGGTTGCGGTTGTCCGTGCTCAACTCCACGAGCAGCGCCACGCCATGCGGCCCATAGACCTCGTAGGTCAGATCCTCAAACGTGACGCCCGCCTCGTTGCCGAGGCCCTTGTTGATGGCGCGCTCGATGTTGTCGTTGGGCATACTCGCGGCGCGGCACTTGAGCAGCACCATCCGCAGACGCGGGTTCAGATCCGGATCGCCGCTCTTGCCCACCTGCACGGCGACGAAAATCTCCTTCGCCAGCTTGGAGAAAATCTTTCCGCGCTTGGCGTCAATCGCGCCCTTGAAGTGCTTTACCTTCGCCCATTTGCTGTGTCCGGCCATCGGGTGACTGGTGGTTTACGATTTACGATTTACGACGCGCCGGCTCCGTCAAGCAGCGGAGAAGAAGCACGCCTTCGCCGCCGCATTGAACACGAATAAGCCGCGCCGCCAAAGCTCAAATTCGGCGGCGGCGGGCCGAACATTTTTGCGGTGCGGCTGTTCATCAAAGTGCGGGGCACCGAACAGTGTTCATTCCGCCGCGAATTGCCCCCGATTTTCCGCGATGAATCCGTCCGCCTGCGGCAGCGACTCCGGCGTGCCGATGTCGAGGAACGGCGCGCTCGTCGCCAGCACTTTGAAGCGCACGCCGCGCGCCAGCAGCGCGGGGAAAATTTCCTTCTCCATGCTCAATGGCGTTTGCGCCGGAAATTTTTCAACGAGCGAATGGCGGAACAAATAGACGCCCGCGTTGATGAGGCCGCGCCCCGGACGCTTCTCCTCGAAGCGCGCGAGCGTGCCATCGGCGTGCGAGATAATCGTGCCGTAGCGCGAGGTGTCCGGCACTTCGCGCCCGATGATGACGCCGCCGAGGGAATCATCCGCAAGCGCGGCAGCGGCCTCGCGCAAGTCGGCGAAGACCAGCGAGTCGCCATTCAGCACCAGCCACGCGGCGGGTGTTTCGCCGCTGGTGCGGATGGCGTGCGCCACGCCGCCGCCCGTGCCGAGTGGCGAAGTTTCCGCGACGCACGAGACATTCATTCCCGCGACGGGCGCGTTTTGAAAATGCCGCTCGATGGTTTCGGCGAGATGCCCCGTGGACAAAACCGCCCGCGTGACGCCCTGCCGGGCGAGATACCGCGCAACCCACTCGACAAATGGCCGGCCTGCGACGGGGGCCATCGGCTTGGGCAGCTCGCCCAGCAGGTGCTTGATGCGCGTGCCGAACCCACCGGCGAGGATGACGGCACTGATGTTGGAGACGGAGGGTTGCAAGTTGTCAGGTTCTCAAGTTTTCAGGATTCAGGTGCGTCATCGGCCTGCGGCGACCTGATAACTTGAGAACCTGAAAACCTGCAACCTTTCGGCTGTATCTCACACGTTCGAGTAAATCGTGTTCCGCAAAATAGTGAAAGCCTTGATGAGTTCCACGATGCCCCGGTCAAGGTTCCACTCCGGCGCGAAGCCGGTCGCGGCGAGGCGCGCGTTGGACACGATGTAGTCGCGCTTGTCCGGGTCTTCGCCGATAGGGGCCTCGACATACACGAACTTCGGCAGGTGCTTTTTGATGACGGCGCAGAGTTCGAGCTTCGAGAGGTTCGCGTCGTCGAGGCCGACGTTGTAGCACCTGCCCTTCATCTTTTCAAAATTGGCGAGGCCGTGCGTGAACACCCGCGCCACGTCGCGGATGTGAATGTAGTTGCGCTTGAAATGCCCCTCGAAAATCAGCACCGCGCGGTCATGCAGCGCGCGATAGACAAAATCATTCACCAGCAACTCGAGGCGCATCCGCGGCGCGGTGCCGAACACGGTGGCGAGGCGGAAGCTGATGCTGTTCTCGCGCGCGAGCACGGCCTCCTCGGCCTTCACCTTCGTCACGCCGTAGCTGGAGAGCGGTTTCAACGGCGTTTCTTCCGTGCAAAATTTCCCCTTTTCGCCGATGCCGTAGCCGCTGTTCGTCACGGGCATGAGCACCCACTGCTGCTGGCTGGCGAGGCGGCAGAGTAGCTCGATGGCACCTTGATTCGTGGTCTGCGTGGCGACGGCGTCAGTGTTGCAGAGCGGCACGCCGACGAGCGCGGCCAGCGGGATGATGGCGTCGGCCTTGGCGATGAGCGGCTTCATCAGCGCCTCGTCGCGGCAGTCGCCGCGCACGACCGAGAATTTTTCATAGGGGCAGCAGTCCATGAGGCTGTTCTGCTTGAATAAAAAATTGTCGAGCACGGTGACCTCGTGGCCCTGCGCGAGCAGCGTGGGCGCGAGCACCGAACCGAGATAGCCCGCGCCGCCGGTGATGAGAATTTTCATAGGCGGGTTGTTATCCGGCAAACGCGGCCCCAATGCAAGGCCGCAGGCGGAAATGGCGGCTTGCGCGGCGCGCCCGGCTTCTGCTAATTCAGGGGCGTGGTGCAGCCGATGTGGCGGAATGGCAGACGCGCTAGACTCAAAATCTGGTGTCTTCACAGGCGTGGGGGTTCGAGTCCCTCCATCGGCACCACAGCCTCCTTGACATCGCTTTGGGAAAAAATAAGCTGGCCGCGCTTTTATGGCGCGTTCGTCTATCAGTTAGGACACGGCCCTCTCAAGGCTGAGAGGCGGGTGCGATTCCCGCACGCGCTACCAGTTTTTCGGATGCCGGCGGCGGCAGGGGCCGACGCCACAATTTTTTGTCATGCGCCAGTTTCAAATCATCTTCACCCCGACGTGCGCGGCGGAGCTGGCCCGGATGCCCAAGGATCTCCAGCTCCGCATCCTCGGCGAGTTCCACGGCCTGCCGCAGGAAATCCTGACCAACGAGGCCGAGCGCCACGGCGTGCTCAAGCGCTCGGGCCGCGTGCTGCACCGCTACCGCATCGGCGACTACCGCATCTACTACGAGCGGCACGAGCTGGGCGTGCTGGTGCACCGCATCTTGAGCCGCAACACGCTCAAGGATTTCCTCTTCCGCTCCAGCCTGCCGGGGGCCGAGGACGAGACGTTGCAGGAAAACCCGAAGTTCTGGGAGTTGATCGAGGCCGCCCGCGCGTCATCGCGGAGCTGACCGGGAAGGAAAGGCGCGGGCCCACTTGTTGTGAAGCCCAGCCGGGCCGGTTGTCCGGGGCGCAATGGCCGGGGGAACGGGCCAAATTTTGTGTTCCCCTTGGCCGCCGTGGTCGGCTACAAATCCCCTCGCCCACCATGGCAACACCGGCAGCCAGGAAGTTTTGCTACCGTTACCCGCACCCGGCGGTGACGGTGGACTGCGTCATTTTTGCGGTGCATGAGGACGACCTCAAGGTGCTGCTCATCCAGCGCATGGACGAGCCGTTCAAGGAGCGCTGGGCCATCCCCGGCGGCTTTGTGAAGCCGGACGAGACGCTGGAGGAGGGCGCCCGCCGCGTGCTGCACAAGGAGACGCGCGTGAACCGCCTGTTTCTGGAGCAGCTCTACGCCTTTGGCGGGCCGGCCCGCGACCCGCGCGAGCGCGTGATCAGCGTGGCGTATTACTCGCTCGTCAACCTCCGCCAGCATTTCGTCAGCAACTCCTCCGACGCGCTGAACACCTCGTGGTTCTCCGTTTGCCGGCTCCCGCCCCTCGCCTTCGACCACTCGCAGATTCTCAACATGGCCGTTCGCCGCCTGCGCGACAAAGTGCTCTACGCGCCGGTGGTTTTCGAGCTGCTCCCGCCGGCCTTCCGGCTCGCGGAACTCCAGCACGTCTATGAAATCATCCTCCGCCAGCGGTTCGACGCGGAAAAGTTCCGCGCCCGGATTCTCGCGCTGAAAATCCTCAAGCCGCTCAAATCCTCCCCACGCCCGGGCGCGGAGCGGCTCTACGAATTTGACCGCGAGCGCCACCGCAAAATGGCGCACAACGGCATCGCCTTCAAATTCAAGCCCGACGCGGCGGCCCGGGAGGAGCCTGTCTTCCGCCGCACCACGCGTCCGGCCATGTCCGTGCGGCTGTGGCGGCGGCGCTGAACCGGCGTCCGGCTACGGGTCGCACGTCACACTTCGCCCCTCGCGCTTTCCCATGAGTAAGACGTGGCTTCTTTGGAATTCCGGCCCCGGCGCGTCCGCCGAAAACATGGCCGCCGATGAGGCGCTGCTGGAATCCATCGCCACCATCGGCGCGCCCGTGCTGCGTTTCTACTCGTGGCGTGAGTCGGCAGCCACGTTCGGCTACTTCCAAAAATACGCCGAGGTCGAGCGCTGGACGCCGCTGCGACCGCTTTTGCGTCGCCCCACCGGCGGCGGGCTGGTGCCGCACGACGGAGACTGGACCTACAGCCTCGCCTTCCCGCCGGGCCACGCGTGGCACGCGCTCCGCGCGGTGGAGAGCTACCAGCGGCTGCACCGCTGGCTCGCGGCGTCGTTTGCCGCGCTCGGCCTCGCGGCGGAACTCGCGGCGTGCTGCCGCAAGGAACTTCCGGGGCAATGCTTCGCTGGCGCGGAGCAGTTTGATGTGCTTCTCGGCGGTAGGAAAATCGCCGGAGCCGCGCAGCGCCGCACGCGCCATGGCCTGCTGATTCAAGGCTCAGTGCAGCCGCCCGCCGCCGCGCCGCCGCGCGCCGACTGGCAGCGCGCCTTCTGTGCGGTCGTGGAGCGCGAGGCCGGCGTGAACTGGAAAAATTTCACGCCCGGCAGCGACTTCCGAAGCAGAGTCGAAATTCTTGCCCGTGAAAAATATTCCACCACCGCCCACAACCAGCGGCGATGATTGAACCACGGAAAACACGGAGCACACTGAAATCGGATTCTTATTCTTCCGTGTGCTCCGTGTCTTCCGTAGTTGATTTCAGAGAGAGTCAGCTTGTAATTCTATTTTTTGTGGTTGGAATCATCCTGTGCCTGTATCCGAGCCAGCAATCTGATCGATAAGGCACTCACAACAACGGCGGCAATTCCTGCGAAAAACAGGAAAACACCCATTGGATCGATAGTTCGCGTCTCCATCCATTCAGTCAACAGCATCAACGCTAAAAGAACCTCCATAATTAGGAGGCTTGCACAATATAAAATAAGACGATGCCGGGCAGTTTTCACTGGAGACGATCCGTTTCTTCCCAGCCGCCGGGCCGCTGCCGGGACTGGTCGTAGGCGTTCTGCGAAATCTTCGTCTGCCGCTTGCGGGCCATGTAGGTGTGCTGCCGGCGCTCCTCGGTCATGTAATCCAGTTCGCGCTGGAGCTTGAGGAAACTTTCCACCCGCTCGCGCGGCAGTTGTCCCGCCTCGACGGCTTCCTTGAGCGCGCAGCGTTTCTCCGTCGTGTGCGAGCAGTTGCGGAAGTGGCAGCGCACCGCCAGTTCGGCGATGTCGGGAAACGCCTCGTCCGCGCCGTCGCCCGCCATCCACATATGGAACTCGCGCATCCCCGGCGTATCAATCACCAGCCCGCCGCACGGCAGCGGAATCAGCTCGCGCCACGTGGTGCTGTGCCGGCCCTTGGAATCACTCGCGCGCACTTCGATGGTGGGCTGCACTTCCTCGCCGCACAGCCGGTTGATGAGGCTGGACTTGCCCACGCCCGAGGTGCCGATGAACACCACCGTCTGGCCGGGCGTGATGCGCTCGCGCAACTGCCCGATGCCGAGTCGCGTCTTCGCGCTGACCACGATCACCAGCGCGGCGCCGGCGGCCTGCTGCGTCTCGGCCAGCCGCGCGTCCACGTCTTCGCACAGATCGGCCTTGTTCAAAATCACCACCGGTTCCGCGCCGCCCTCGCGGATCATCACGAGAAACCGCTCCAATCGCCGGAGGTTGAACGTCGCGTCGAGCGCCTGCACGACAAACGCCTTGTCCACGTTCACCGCCAGCAGTTGTTCCTCGACTTCCCGGCCCGGCACCTTGCGCGCGACGGTCGTGCGGCGCGGCAGGACGTGGTGGATGACCACTTTGCTTTCGCCGGGCTGCGGCGCGACGGCCACCCAGTCGCCGACCTTGGGAAAACCGGCGTTGGACTGCCGCTGATGGAACATTTTGCCCGCGATGACCGCGAGGCACTCGCCCGGTTCGCCGACGACGGTGTAATGATGCTTGTCCTCGGTGGCGACGCGCGCGGGAGTCAGGTTTGTTTCGCGAAACTTCGCGAACTCCCCTTCCCAGCGCGCATCCCAGCCGAGCGATTCAAGTTTGACGGGCGAACCGGCCATGCGTGTGTCGCGCAGTCTAGTGCGCGCCGGCCAAAACACAACGGCGCAATCGGCGGGGTGGCAGGGCATCGCGCACTGCCCCGTGTGTAGCGCAGCCGTCCTCGGCTGCGGGTTGGCGGGGCGTCCGCGCCCCGTCGTCGGGACTGGCCGCGAGACGCAGCCAGAACCCGCAGGCGCGGACGCCTGCGCTACGGGCGCCGGATGCGAGCGGGGACGGGCTGCCTCAATGCCGAACACAGCCCGGGCAGTTTTGAGCTTTGAACTCCGGCCCGTGAATTCTATCCTCCGCGCGTGTCCGAGCCATTTCCATCGCCCATCAACGCCGCGACCCGCTGCTGCGCGGTCTATGGCTGGCCGGTGAAGCACTCCGCGTCGCCCGCGATGCAGAACGCCGGCCTCGCCGCGCTCGGTCTCAACTGGCGCTACCTCGCCTTCGAGACCAATCCCGCCGACCTCCGCGCCGCCATCGCCGGCGCGAAGGCGATGAAGTTCATCGGCCTCAACCTCACCGTGCCGCACAAGCTGCTCGCGCTTGATATGGTGGATGAGCTTGATGTCTCCGCCAAAGTTTGGGGTGCGGTGAACACGATTCGGTTCGAGGGACGCACTGCGCGCAGTGGCTGGCTGCCGCTGCGAGAATTTAATCATGATTCGCCGGTTGAAGTTCGGACGCATGGTTTTAACACGGATGCTGACGCAATTGCGGTGGCATTGCGGGAAGATTTTCAAATGAATCTACGCGGAGCCAGGGTTCTTCTCCTTGGTGCAGGAGGAGCCGGGCGCACGGCGGCGTTCAAATTTGCCGATGCGGGCGTGTTGGAGCTTTTTTTGGTCAACCGCACGTTGGTCAAAGCCTTCGAAATTGTGGAAGAAATCAAAAAGAAATTTCCCCGTGTGTATGTCACAGCGAGCTATCCCAAGGCTGGAGTGGATTTGGTGGTGAACGCTACTTCTCTTGGGCTGAAAGCTAGCGATGCTTTGCCATTTGATGGGCAGCTTTTCTCGCTTAGGAGCACGCGGATGGTCTACGACATGATTTACCGCCCGGCGGAAACACCGTTGCTCAAGGCGGCCAAGGCCGCCGGCTGCCGCACGGCCAACGGCCTCGGAATGCTGCTCCATCAGGGCGCGAAGGCGCTCGAAATCTGGACCGGCCAGCCCGCGCCTGTGGACGTGATGCGCCGCGCGCTGGAGAAAAACGTCTATGGCTGACCAGAATCCCTGGGCCGTCGTCCCGTTTCATTTCTGGTCGGCGGTGTATTTTGTCTTTGGCAGCATCGTCGGCAGCTTCCTGAACGTCTGCATCCACCGGATGCCGCGCGGCGAGAGCGTGGTTTCGCCGCCGTCGCACTGCCCGCACTGCGGCTACTCGATTCCGTGGTTCCTGAACATCCCGCTCGTCACGTGGTGCTGGCTGCGCGGCAAGTGCGCGAACTGCCGCGCGCCCATCTCACCGCGCTATCTCTGCGTGGAACTGCTCACCGGCCTCGCGTTCCTCGGCACCTGGCTCGCGCACGGGCGGGCGGACGACGGCGCGACGCTGCTGCTCGCAGTGGCTTACAGCATTTTGCTCGCGGGACTCATCGCGGCGACGTTCATTGACTTCGAGCACTTCATCATCCCCGACGAAATCACGCTCGGCGGCATCGTCGTGGGCTTCCTCGTCTCGGCGGCGCTGCCCGCGCTGCACGACGCCCCGACGCGCGCGAAGGCTTTGGAGCAAAGCGCGCTGGGCATCGCCGTGGGCGCGGGGCTGGTCTACGCCATCCTGCGCGTGGGCAAGCTGCTCTTTGGCCGGTATCGCGTGAAGCTGCCGGAGAATTCCAAAATCACCTTCACCGAGACCGCGCTGCACCTGCCGGAGGAAACGGTTCCGTTCGAGGAAATTTTCTACCGCAACTCCGACACCATCCAGTTTCACGCCGCGCGGCTGGAAATGGTGGACCGCTGCTGCTGGGACGTGAAGGTGCGCCTCTCGCCGAAAAAACTCCGCGTCGGCGACGACGTGTTTGACCCCGAAACCGTCCACCATCTGGAGGCGGAGACCGGCGAGGTCGTGCTGCCGCGCGAGGCGATGGGCCTGGGCGACGTGAAGTTCATGGCGGCCATCGGCGCGTTTCTCGGCTGGAAGGCGGTGGTGTTCTCGCTCATGGCCAGCTCGGTGATCGGCTCGGCGGTGGGCATCGGGCTGGTGGTGTTTCGCCGCCGCGAATGGTCGAGCCGCATCCCCTACGGCCCCTACATCGCGCTGGCGGCGGCGCTGTGGGTGTATGGGCACAGGAGTTTCATGCGCTGGTGGTGGCCGAGGTAGGCACGAGTAATCACCTTCAGAACAGACAGACATGACTCGAAACTGCCAACCGCGCTCCATTTCGAGTGAACGGCACGATCTGCTCGATAAGATTGTTCAGTCTTATCTCGACAACCACGCTGCCAACGAAGAGCGATACCTACGGTTTTATGCCATACAACGAACTCTACCGGATGCCATCACGAAGGCTGCGTTGGCTGAACTCCCAAATGGCAAACGGTTTTCACATCAGTGCTGGATTCCTTTGCCCGCATTAACCCAAGCTCGTGATGTTCTTCTAAAACTAAATTACAGCAAACTGACAACGTTTACAGACCTCCATGAACTCGTTGCCCAAGCACTGCGGCCAATATGGGGTATTGGCCCGCTCACCATCTACGATACTGCCCACCGACTCGGTGCATTCTTCAAACTCAGCCCGGAACACGTTTATCTACACGCTGGCGTGCGTGTTGGAGCCAAAGCTCTTGGACTTGAGGATTGGAAAGACAAACTTCCAATGAACGCGCTGCCCGCTGCATTCCAGCGTCTCCGCCCTGAACAGGTCGAAGATTGCCTCTGCATCTACAAAGCAGAATTACAAGCGTGGGCGCGCCGGTTTAGGGGTTAATTGAATCGTAGCGAAAATTGGAGGTCACTTCGCCATCACGATCTCGATGGTCTCCTCGCGCTTGTGCGGCGCATCCTCTTCCTCCTCAACCTGTGGAACCGGCGTTGGCGGCACGAGCGGCGTGGCCTTGGCGCGGTCGGCGGCGGGCTCGTCGGTCTTGTGGAACTTCACGCTCACGATGCGGCTCACGCCGTGCTCCTGCATCGTCACGCCATACAGGATGTCGGCCATGCCGATGGTGCGCTTGTTGTGGGTGATGATGACGAACTGCGAGTGCTCGATGAAGCGCTGCAGCACGCGGATGAAGCGGTTGATGTTCGACTCGTCGAGCGGCGCGTCCAGCTCGTCCAGCACGCAGAACGGCGAGGGCTTCACCTGGTAGATCGCGAAGAGCAGCGCGACGGCGGTCATGGTCTGCTCGCCGCCGGAGAGCAGCGAGATGGTCTGGAGCTGCTTGCCCGGTGGGCGCGCCATGATCTCGATACCGCTCTCCAGCACGTCGCCCTCGTTGACGAGGTGCAGGTCGGCCTTGCCGCCGCCGAAGATTTCCGAGAACAGCACGCGGAAGTTCTCGCGAATCTTCTCGAAGGTCTCGAGGAACATCCGCTGCGTCTGCGTGTTGATGCGGTTGATGACCTCGGTCAACTGCGTCTTGGCGGAGACGAGGTCGTCGTGCTGCTTGGTCAGGAACTGGTGGCGCTGCTCGGTCTCCTCGTATTCGTCAATCGCCACGAGGTTCACCGGCCCCATCTCGTCGAGGCGCTTCTGCAGCTCGCCGACCTGTGCGGCCACGGCGTCCCAATCGGTTGCCGCGCCGGCGGCGGCCATCTCCTCGGGGGTGAGGGTGTTGACGCGCGCCGGGCCTTCGTCGGCGTAGGTGATGGTGATGCACTCGCTGCGGACGTCGTCGAGGTTCACCTGGTATTTCTGCTGGATGCGCTCGCGGAGGTTCTGCACGGACATCGTCTTCTGCGCCAGCTCGACTTCCACCGCGCCGCGCTGCTGCTGGAGCGTGGTAAGGCGGGTGCGCTCGCCGCGCAGGTTTTCCTCGCGCGTGCTGATGTCGCCGTCCTGCGTGCTTTTCTCGGTCAATAAATCGGCGGTTCGGGCGCTCACCTGTTCGCGCTCGTGCTGAAGTTTTTCAATCAACCGCTGTGACTCGGCAATCTCCGCCTGCGCCTGCGCGCGGCGGCTCACGAAGCTGGAAATCTCCCCGCGCCGCTGCCCGACGAGGTGGGCCAGCTCGCGGATGCGCTGCTCCAGCGGCGTCTTCTGCTGCGCGTAGGACGCGCTCAACTGCTCCTCGGTCGCGAGCGCGACCTTGGCCTCGGTGAGGGCGGTGTTCGCGGCGTCGCGCTGCTGGCGAGCCTGTTCGAGCGCGGTGTTCAGCGCGGTGGCGTTGGCCTGAAGATTTTTTTCGCGCGTTTCCAGCTCGCTGATTTGCGTGGCAAGCGCGGCGCGCTTCTGGTTGCCCTCCTGCTCCTGCGCGGCGAGGCTCTGCACTTCGTAGACGACGGTGTCAATTTTCTGATGCAGCACGCGGCGGGAATTTTCCAGCGCCTTGAACTCGCCTTCGTGCGTGGCGATGGCGACTTCCTGCGCCTGCAAATCGCTCTGCGCCTGCTGGAGGCCCGCCTGCAACGTCGTCTGCTCGCTTTGCAGCCCGCCCTTCTTGCGGCTCAATTCACTGACCTGCTCCTGCAACTGCGCGAGTTGCTTCTGCAACTCGGCAATCTGGTTCTTGCGTCCGAGGATGGACGACGGTGCCTTGCCGGAGCCGCTGCCGTTCAAGTAGCCGCCGGTGAAAATGCCGTGGCGGTTGAGCAATTCGCCGGTGAGCGTGACAAAATCAAACGCCCCCTTGCTCTCGCGCAGTGCTGCCGTGGCAGCGGCGAGGTCAGAGACGATGAAGGTCTGGCCGAGCAGGCCGTTGAGCAGCGGGCGCACGCTGTCATCCGTCTGAATGACGCTGACGGCGGCGGTGGCTTGGTGTCCCGGCTTCAGCCGGATCACCGCTTCGCCCGTGGACTCTCTCCCGTCCGAGCCGCCTGAAGGCGGGACTCCAAATGCCAGCGCGGCGATGCTGGCGCGGCCTTTTTTGTTCGTCGTGAGGTCGGCGAGGATTTGCTGCGCGGATTCCGGCTGTTCCGTCAGCACGAGCTGCAGGTGATGGCCAAGCGCGGTTTCGACGGCGACGACGTATTCGTCCGGCACGCGAATCTTGTCCGCGAGCGAGCCGAGCACGGACTGCGACTGCTTGAGCGCAGCGAGCGCGCCGCTGCTGAAGCCCTCGTGCGAGGTCTGCAACTGTTCGAGCACGTTCAGGCGCGAACGCTTCTCGGCCTGCTGGCGCAGAATCGCGTCCAGTTCCAGCGTGGTCTGGTTCAGCTCCTGCAGGATGTCGCGCAGGCGCTGCTGGCGCTGCTCGACCGTGCCGCGCTGGGTGACGACGCTCAATTTCTCCGCCTCGACGCTTGCGGAAAATTCCGTGAGCCGCGTCTCCAGCCGGGAGCGTTCCTCTTCGAGCTGGATTTTCTCGGAGGAAAGTTTTTCAAGCCGGACGACGTTGCCCTGCTTCTGCAAATCGAGCGCGTTGATTTCGTTGCGGACGCGCGAGAGCTGCTGCGCGGCGGCAAAAGTGTCGGACTGCGCGCGGCGAAGCTGCTCGGAAAGCTCCAGCAACTGTTTCTCCACCGTCTGCACGGCGTCGCGTTTGGCCTGCAACGTGGCGCGATGCTGTGCGAGCGCGGCGTTCGACGCGGCGAGGCGCTGCGTCACGCCCGCGAGTTCTTCTTCGGAGGCGCGCTGGCGTTCTTCGGCCTGGTTGATGTCGGAAAAGGCCTTGGCGTTCTGGGACTCGATTTCCTTGAGCCGTTCGTCGTTGAAATGGATGCGGCTCTCGTGGCGCTCGATCTGGCCCTTGAGTTCGAGGCCCTGCTGCTGCGACTGGCTGATCTGCGCTTCCAGTTCGGAGAGGCGCTGGCGCAGTTGGAGAATTTCATCCTCGCTGCGGAGGACGGTCTGCTGGCATTCCTCCATCTCGTCGCGGAATTTCTCGACGGCGGCGGTGCGCTCGGCGATTTCCGACTGGAGCACGTCGAACTGGTGCCGCGCGAGCTGCGTGTCGAGGTGTTGCATCTCCAGCATGAGCTGCTTGTAGCGGCGCGCCTTGCCGGCCTGGCGCTGGAGCGAGCCGATCTGCCGCTTCACTTCGCGGATGAGGTCGGCGACGCGCAGAAGGTTTTGCTCGGTGTGCTCCAGCTTGCGGAGCGCCTCTTTTTTCTGCGACTTGAACTTCGTGATGCCCGCCGCCTCCTCGAACACCGAGCGGCGATCCTCGGCCTTGCTGGAAATGATCTGCGTGATGTGGCCCTGCGCCATGATGCTGTAGCTCGCGCGGCCCATGCCGGTGCCCATGAACAGCTGCTGGATGTCCTTGAGGCGGCACGGCGTCTTGTTGATGAAATACTCGCTGCCACCGTCGCGGAAGATGCGGCGCGTGACGGTCACTTCGTTGTAGGCCAGCTCGACGCCCGCCGCCATGAGATGCTCCGAGTCCACGTCGCCGATGGTCAGGGAAACCTCCGCCATGCCGAGTGGTTTGCGGCCGTCGGTGCCGTTGAAAATCACGTCGGCCATCTCGCCGCCGCGCATCGCGCGGGCCGATTGCTCGCCGAGCACCCAGCGGATGGCGTCGGCGACGTTGGATTTGCCGCAGCCATTCGGCCCGACGATGGCGGTGATGCCGGGCTGGAAATTAAGCGAGGTCTTGTCCGCGAAGGACTTGAAGCCGAGAACGGTGAGGTTCTTTAGATACATTTAGGGGATAAAGAACATCAAAAGCCGTCGGCTGTAAAGAGGAAAACCACAAGATAGTGTGGTTGCCCAGTGGCCACCGCACAAGATACGGGAGGCGTGAAAACATCGGCGAAGCGTGGCAAAGTGGTGCTTTGGGACGAAAATGGTGAATCAAGCCGGAATCATTCAGTTCAAAATCAATGCCTCCGCAGCACCAGTTGGTGTTCCATCCGTTTCGTCTGCTGGTATTCCAGCGGCGGCAAGTCGGTGGCGGTGGGCGATTCGGTTTCCTCCAGAATCGCCTTGGCGCGCGCCTGCAAGTCCTGCCAGCGCGGCCACTCCAGCGCCGCGCCGTGCGTGGCCTGCCGCAGCAGGCTGCGCCATTCGATGATGGCACGGTCAATGTCCCCCGCACCCAGCACGTCCGTGACCCAGTAATGTTTCGTCAGCGGATTCTTGTGAACATCCGAGACGACCTGCTCCGCGCCCGCGCCGTATTCCAGCGGCACGCCGTTTTCGAGATAGCCGGGAATGCTCTGCGCGCCATAGGCGCGCTGCGACGCCATCGCGAGCCGCCCGGCCCAGCGGTTCTCATCGCCGCAGAAGCGGAAGCCGCCACGGAGGTTCGCCAGTTCATAGACCATTTCGTTGATGGGAAAGCTGCTGTCCTCCAGCCCGGCGGCAATGGCGAGGCCGTCGCCGTGGGAAAAGAAACTCACAATCCGCCCGCGCCGCGTGGGCGTGCCCGCCGCGTCCACGAGGCCGAGCCGCCGCCAAAGCGTCGCGACGCCGGTGGCGGGCGGGAGGTTGCGGCACACGGCGGTCAGCTCGCAGCGCGCGCAGTCCGGCGGCATCACCTCGCGCTCGGCGGGCATCCACAGCGCGACGCCGTGCGCGTCCACCGGCACTTTCATCAGCAACGCGTCGAGGCGGAGATGGGCCACGAGGTTTTGTCCCTGGCGGACGAAGCGGACGGCGGGCGTGCGCTGCTGGATGAATTTCTTCTCCAGCAGCGGAACGATTTGCTCCTGCCACACGGACTGCGGCATCTGGCGGCCGTTCCAGTCAATCATGCGGCGCACCCACTTGGTGAGCAACACACGGTCGTCGTTCAACAGTTCCGCCACGGTGAGGCCGCGTCCGTAGATTTTCTCGCCGCCGGTTTCTTCGAGCACGACGAGGTCGCCGGAGCCGGTTTTTTCCAGCGCAGCGGGGATGGAGAGGATGGAGCGCAGGACGGGTGAACTGGCCACGCTGCTGTCGGGAATATGCGCTGCGAGTTTTGCAGCGCTGCGTTCTCCCTCACCCCGGCCCTCTCCCGCTGGGAGAGGGGGAATCGTTTCTCGCGCCGGGGCGGGTTCGTTGCCGCCTGGCTCGCTGGCGTTCGGTGGTTCGTGAGGCGGCGTAGTTGGCTCCCTCTCCCCCGGGGAGAGG
>JACRJY010000072.1 GCA_016235585.1 Verrucomicrobiota bacterium
CCTCAACCGTTGCCCGCTTTGTCGCGCTGCCGTCGTAGCTCATCGCTTGGTCCGTGAGCTTGAGATCGTCGTCGAGCGCGCGGTGCGGCTTGATGCCCTTGCCCTGAAGGACGCCGTGGTAGGCACGCACCGCTTCCTCCGGCGACACCTTGCCGTCGGTGATGAGCCGTAGCATCTCGATGAACGCGAGCTGGTGCTCGGCGTTGTTGATCTTGCGGCCAAAGAGCGCCACCCGCGCGCCATATTTCTGCGCGTCGTGGATGAGCCGGAAGGCGTCGTAGGTCGTGCCCGCGCCGCCACCGAGGATGCCGACGACGAGGTTCGGATCGTATTGCGCGAGCTCCTCCATCGCTTTCGGGCCGTGATAGACGATTTTTAGAAACACGGGCCGACCCGCCTCCGGCACGCCCGCCAGCGTGCGCAGGATGTTGTCGTTGATGAACTCGCCGAGCTTCTCCGGCGCGATGCCGGAGTCCACGTTCGGGTCGAAAATTTCGAGGAAGTGCCGGAAACCCTTCCGCTCCGCCTCCTCGCGAAATTCCTTATACCACAAGAGCGCCTCGCGATCCTGATCGAGGTCGTTGACGAACGTGATCGAGTAGAGGCCGAGGTTCGCGCCGGGAAAAGTCCCGCTGCCGTCGCGGTCGCACTCCACCTCGCCGCACTGGATGTGGTCAATGCTCGCGCTGCGGAACGGCTGGCTCGGCTCGCGCGTGTAGCAGCCGTGACGCACGGCCCACACGTCGGTCGTGTCGTTCGCGCGCGCGGCGGGCGTGACGTGCGAGTTCTTGAAGAGGCCCTCCTTGATGGCGAGTTGCTCGTTCACGTAAGCGGACATGAGCATGATGTCCACCAAGCCCTGATGCGTGACCTCGCGGATGATGTCGAGGAACTCAGGCAGGTTGCGGTAGCCGAACTCGTCCCGACTCCAGACTTCGGGAGAAAACTTCGCAGGCTGCGAACCGCGCTTGGCGAGGAAACCGCGCGGTCCCGGCGCGCGCACGCCGAAAGCCATGTCCGCGTCCTTCGCGTCCGCGATGATGAACGCGCGCGAGGAGCGGTTCGCTTTGATTTCTGTGAGCTTGGCGTCGAGAGATTTCATGAGTTCAAACCACGAATGCACACGAATGCACACGAATGAATTCCTGATTCGTGTTTATTGGTGTCCATTCGTGGTTCAAGTTTTCACGCTTTCACCTTCGCCAGCGTGTCCTTCAGCGCGCGGGCCGAGGCCTGCAACGCCATGTGTTCCTTCGGCCACAGCTTGATCTCGACGTGCTTGAGCACGCCGCCGCGGCCCACGACGCTCGGCACGCTCAAGCAGATGTCGCGGATGTCGTAGGTGCCCTGCACCAGCGAGGAGACGGGGAGCAGCGACTTCTTGTTGAGCAGCACGGCGTGAATCACGTCGCGGATCGCGATTCCCACCGCCCAGCCCGCGCCGCCCTTTTTCTTGATGACTTCCGCGCCGCTGCCCTTGGTGCGCTCAAAGACGGCGTTCTGGAAACCGGGCGAGCATTCGGGCAGGCCGGTGAGCGGGAGGCCATTCACGGTCGCGCTCGACCAGACGGGCAGCATCGAATCGCCGTGCTCGCCGAGGATGAGCGCCTTCACCTGCGTGGGCGCGAGCTTGAGTTCGTCCGCGATGAACGAGCTGAAGCGCGACGTGTCGAGCATCGTGCCGAGGCCATACACCTGCTGCCACGGCAGGCCGAGCCGCTGCACGGCGAGCTGCGTGAGGATGTCCACCGGGTTCGACACGACGAAGACTTGTGCGTCCTTGCGGAAGCCGGCGGCCTTGATGCTGTCGAGGATGCCGACGAAGAGCGCGACGTTGCGGTTGATGAGGTCGAGCCGCGACTCGTCGGGCTTGCGGCGCAGGCCGGCGGTGATGAGGAAGATGTCGCTGTCCGCCGCGCGCGCGTAGTCGCCGGCGTAAATTTTCTGGTCGCCGCAGAACGCGCTGCCGTGGAGCAGGTCGAGCGCCTCGCCCTCGGCGGTGTCCTTGTTGGCGTCAATGAGCTGCAGCTCCGCGACGAGGCCGCCGCACTGGAGGGCGAAGGCCGCGCAGGAGCCCACGCGCCCGCCGCCGCCGATGATGGTGACTTTCATAAATTTTTAACCACGAAGGCACGAAGGACACAAAGAAGAGTGGGGAAAGTGGAAACAGGGCAATCCCACCGCTTCGCCGCCGTCTTCTTCTCCGTCTTCTTCGTGCTCTTTGTGTCTTCGTGGTTCATTTCATCTGGGAAAGAATCTGATCCGTGATGGCCTGCACTGTGCGCTCCGCGTCCGCATCGAGGCCGGTGGCGGACTCCGCTTTCGCCGGCACCGCGCAGGCGACGCCCGGACGCCACTCGGCGTTGTCGCACAGCTCGCACTCCTTCAGCCCGTGGCGCGGGTCGGGAATGCCGAGGCTCTGCTTGATCTTGAGCAAGTCCTGAAGCTGGCCGGGAGTCATGGTCTGCGCCGGCTTGCCGAGCTGCGCGGTCACAAGGACGGTGCGGCAGTAGGCCTCCAAGATTTCCATCTTGAAGTAGGCGTCCTCGACGTTGTTGTGGCTCCAGGCGACGACGCCGTGATTCGCCATGAGAATCGTGTTGTGCTTGTCCACGAGGTCCGCGACCAGTTTCCCCATCTCCGGCGTGCCAGGTGTTCGATAGGGCGCAACGGCCACCGAGGAAAAGACTTCATACTCCGGGATCATGCAGGGCGGCGGCGTCATGCCTGCGACTGCAAATGCCGTGCTGTACGGCGGATGACAGTGGACCGTTGCGACAGCGCGCGGCTGGCGTTGCATGATTTGTAGGTGCATCAGGATTTCGCTCGTGCGCTTTTTGACTCCGCAAAGCTGGTTGCCCTCGAAATCAACCAGGCACATGTCCTCGGGCTTCATGAAGCCTTTGCTGACGAGTGTTGGAGTGCAAAGCGCGATATCCTCG
>JACRJY010000005.1 GCA_016235585.1 Verrucomicrobiota bacterium
GACGCTGGGGGATAGCCGGTTCGCATAAACACGCGCAAAACTCAAAAAAACTTAAAACCGTTTCCGCTGACATCCCGCGTTTCCCTCGGAAAACCCACTCCGACGGTCACGAATCGCAGGGCTGCGGTTCTGCACTGAACCGAAATCTTGATAATGTTGTCAGTGTTCGGTGATTCACCCCCCAGAGAGAGCCACTCACTTGCAGGGTTAGAGGCCACTCCTCGTTGTGGGATTTGAACACCCGGAGAGACACCGTCAACAGCCACGATGGTATCAATACGCCGGCGATTATTTGTGGCTTCAAACGCGGGAAGGCTTAAATCAACAGTGATCATTTCACATCTAGTTCTCGTTGTTCTTGGACGAAAAGCAAGCGAATCAAGTGTTGCTGCACTCCCAGTGGAGAACGCAAGAGCGCAACGGGTTCCCCCATGAGTCCAATATCAATAGCTTTAGCGGCATCTGGGTTTTCGATTTGGTTCTTTTCCGTGCCTTGCTTGACTGCGCTCTTTGTGTCCTGCGCCTGAAGCTTTCTCGACTCTTGAAGCGCGGCCCAATGCGAATACTGATGCAGAAGGGTTTCGGCAATCGTTCCGTGACGGGCCATAGAAATATGATTGGCAAGTTCTACCTCTTGCACATTTGGAGGCTGCCAAGGCGGGGGCTCGTTTGCCACCATCGATCCCAACCTCCCCAAATATTCCATGAGATTATCTTGGAGCGATTTCAGTTCGAGTTCAGTAATCACGGTTGAATATGACGAAACCGTGACGTTGGCGGCATTCACGAAGCCAAAGGAGATGTGAACAAATAAGTCAGCGCGCTCAACGGCAATCCGGTTAAAGAACATTGATTTTCTGAAACCAGTGGTAGGGAGAACGACGTTGATTGACTTATCACTCATGATAATACACGGGCAGTATAACACACACAAATTACCGTCAACAACATTTATTGACCCCATGATGGTGCCACCCGGGCGAAGCCACACTGAACCTGTGTTAGCCAGCGGCGGACAAGAGACTGCCCGCCCTGCGTGCTGCTGCTCGCTTTCAAAGCAACTTTTTGACTTTTGTGTCACAGGCTTCGCACATACTTTCTCTTTCGTGCTCGCCGAACTCACCGCCCAGCTCGCCCAGCGCCGCGACCTCGCGCCGGAACAGGTTTCCGCCGCCGTCGAGGCGCTGGTGAACGAATCCATTCCCGCCGGGGCGAAGGCGGATTTCCTCACCGCGCTGGCGCAGAAGGGCGAGACGGTGGAGGAGATTTCCACGTTTGCCCGGTTGCTACGCGACAAGTCCGTCGCACCGCCGCTCGACGCGGCCACGCGCGCCGGGGAGATTCTCGACGTGTGCGGCACGGGCGGCGACCGGCTGAACACGTTCAACATCTCCACCACGGTCGCGCTCGTCGCGGCGGCGGCGGGCGTGAAGGTCGCCAAGCACGGCAACCGCGCCGTCACATCGCAGAGCGGCAGCGCGGACGTGCTGGAGGCGCTGGGCATCCCGGTGGACCTCACGCCGGAGCAGGCGGCGCGGTCGCTGGGCGAGCATGGCTTCGCGTTTTTCTTCGCGCCGAAGTTTCACCCGGCCTTCAAGCACATCGCGCCCGCGCGGAAACTCTGCGCCGAGCGCGGCCAGCGGACGATTTTCAATTTCCTCGGCCCGCTGCTGAACCCCGCGCGGCCCACGGCGCAGCTCGTCGGCGCGCCGCGCCCGCAGCTCTGCGAGCCGCTGGCGAAGGTGCTGCAATCGCTCGGCATCCGGCGGGGGATGGTCGTGTGTGGGGAAGTGGAAAGGAAAAAGGAAAAAGGCGAAAGTGGCGAGGCGGCGCATTTGGATGAGTTGTCCACGCTGGGGCCGGGCACGATTGCGGAATTTTATCAGGATCGCGGGTTCAGCGTCTCGACGCTGTCGCCGGAGAATTTCCCGTTGCAGCCAGCCACGCTTGCCGACCTCGTGGGCGGTGATCGCGCGGCCAACGCGGCCATCGTGCGCGCCATTCTCGCCGGCGCGGATCGCGGGCCAAAGCGCGACGCGGTGCTGTTGAACGCGGGCGCGGCGCTGTTCGTGGCGGGCGCGGCACGCTCGATGATGGAGGGCTGGGAGCGGGCGGCGGCGGTGATTGACTCCGGCGCGGCGCGGGCGAAGCTGGACGCGCTGGCGGCGGCGCGGGTTTGACGCCGTTTTATGGGTTGCGTCCCGCCGGGGGATGGATTACACGAATGGGCGGCAAGCCCGAGTTTTCAGACAACAAATTTTCAGACCGAAAGGCACTTATGGAATTGAGCGTGGAAGAACTTTCCGGCGGACTGCGCTGCGTGAAGCTGGCCGGGCGGCTGGACTTGAAGGGCACGCAGGAGGTGGACTTGAAGTTCACCGCGCTGGTGGCCGGCACCAAACAGTCGGTGATCGTGGACATGGCGGGCGTGGACTACATCGCGTCCATCGGCATCCGCATGTTCATCAGCAACGTCAAGGCGCTCGCCTCGGTGGGCGCGAAGATGATCATCCTCAAGCCGCAGAAGATGGTGGACGACGTGCTGCGCATGGCGGGCCTGGACGCGATCATCCCCATCCACACGGAGCTGGCGGCGGCGACCGAGGCCATCAAGGGCAAATAACCCGAGGGTGATTTTATGAGCCAAACCGTGGACATTGTTCTCAAGAATGATCTGGGCGAGCTGGAGCGGTTGAACCAGCTGGTGGAGGAGTTCGGCGGCCAGGCCGGCCTGCACGTCGAGGAGCAATACGCCCTGTTCCTCTGCCTCGAGGAAATCGTCACCAACATCGTCAACTACGCCTGGCCCGACGGCGGCGAGCATGATTTTTCCATCCACATCGCCGTGGACGACGAGCACATCAAGGTGCAGTTCGAGGACGACGGCGTGCCGTTCGACCCCACGAAATATCCCGAGCCGGACATGAGCAAGCCCGCCTCCCAACGGCCCGTCGGCGGGCTGGGCATCCATCTCGTCCGGCAGTCCACGAACGAGTTGTGGTATCAGCACCGCGACGGCAAAAATGTTTTCATCATCAAGAAGAAGCGGAAGAAGGCGGCGTGAGCCGGCGGGAAACGAAGCGATTTGAACGGCGGCTGAACCGGCCGCCGTTTTTTTATTGCCCGGGCGGGCGCGGCGGTGGCGGTGGGGGTGGACGCGGTGGCGGTGGCACTTTGGGGGCCGCAGGCACCGGTGCGCCGGCGGTGGCAGTGGCCGGTGCGCCGGCGGCGGGCCGCGCGGTCAGCTCCAGCGCGGCGGCGGCGATGAGCGAGAGCGACTCGATGCCATGCTGCACCGTCTGGTCGAACGGGATCACGCGCCGCGTCGCCGGGTCAATCGCGTTGATGAGCTGCAGCACGCCGATGACTTTCTTCGCCTTGTTTTTCAGCGGCACGGTCAGGAACGACGTGGAGCGGTAGCCGGTCTTCTGGTCGAAGGCCCGCGTGCCGTGGAAATCGAAGCCCTCGGCATTGTAGGCGTCGGGGATGTTCACCGACTCGCCGGCCAGCGCGACGTGGCAGGAAATCTGGCCGTGGTTCGCCGCGCCGGTCTTCGGGTCGTAAAGCTCCAGCGGCGGGAACGGGATGGCCTTGCCGGTGGTGCCGCCCATCGCGATGTTGAGCGTGTCGTTGCGCAGAATCATGAAGTTCAGCCGCCGCCCGTCCGCCAGCAGGTAGATGGTGCCGCCGTCCGCGCGGGTCATTTTCTTGGCCTCGAGGAGGATCTGCTCCAGCAGCCGGTTCAGGTCGCGCTCCTCCATGAACGAGATGCCGATGGGGATGACCACGTTCACGAGCTGCTCGGAGAGCTGCTTCTCCTTCTGGATTTGCTCGATGAACAGCACCTCCTTCTCGCGCAGCCGCTTGGCCTCCAGCGAGGCGTCAATGCGCGCCGCCAGCAGCACGGGATCAAACGGGCTGGAGACGTAATCCTCCGCCCCCACGCGGATGCACTTCACCACGCTTTCGATGTCATCGAGGCCGGAGATCATGATCACGGGGATCGCGCGCAGCTTCTTGTCGGACTTGAGCGCGCGGAGCACCTGCAGGCCGGACATCTCCGGCATGATGCTGTCCAGCAGGATCAGGTCGGCGGGAGTTTTCTGCAACAGCGCCAGCGCCTGCGCCCCGCTGCCGGCCACCCAGACATCATAGCCGAGCTTGGCCAGCCGGTCCGCCATGAACTGGCGATCCAGGTCGTTGTCGTCCACGACGAGCAGCGAGCCGGTCGCTCCGGCGTCGGGGCCGGGGGCGCTGGTGAATGTGGTGTCGGCCATGTTTTCTGCACAGCTTGCGCCGCGCTGGGATTTTCTGGGAATAGAAGGCGACGAAAACCGAAAAATGGCAAGCCTAACGTGGCGGCGATTCTCCGGCCGGAAACCCTTTTTCCCCGCGAATCACGCGAAGCACACGGATGAATAATCCGCCTTCGCGTCCTTCGCGTGGTTCGCGGGCAGCTCCGTTGGCCGGCCTATAACAGCCGTTGTTCCTGCTCGCCGCCCGGCGGTTCCGCCGCTTCGACTGCCTCCGCCGCCGGCGCGTCAGATTGCAGGCTCACCAGCGCGGGGCGCAGCAACTGCCCCTGATACGTGAAGCCCGGCGCGAGCGTCTCGCCGACGGCGGCGTTCGCGGGCGCCTCGGCGTTTTCCTCGACGAGCCGGTGCCGGGCCGCGTCGAACGGCGCGCCCGGCGCGGCGGCGAACGGCACGAGGCCCACGCGGCGCGCGGCGTCGTGGCACGCCGCCTGGAAGTTCGCGAGCTGCTGCGCGACGTTTTGCTGGCCGGAGCGCGCCGCCGCCTGATGCAGCGCAAACGTGTGATCGAGCATCCGCACGACGATTTGCATCCACTCGCCCTCGGCGCGGCGCAGCTTCTCGGCTTCGAGCCGCAGGTGCGCCTTTTCCGAGTCGTTGGCCTTCTGCATGAACTCGGCGAAAGACTTCGCCTCGGCGGTCATGCGCGTGGAGATTTCACTGGCGGCGGCCACGGTCTTGGCGGCCTCGTCGAGCGCGCCCTGGATTTGCGCGCCCGCGCCGGTGACCTGCGCGGCGACCTGCTCCAGGTTTTGCACCTGCGCGAGCGTCGAGGCGAGCTTGCCGGACTCGGTGAGCTTGAGCGCCGCCCGGTGATCCCACAGGAACGGCAGGATGGAGAGCCACGCGCCCGCGCCGACGCAGAGGACGAGCGCCGCCGCGTCCCACAGCGCCAGCGGCGTGCCCGCGTGCGACATGATCCACCACGCGAGGCCGAGAAAGAGGGCGTCGCCCAGCAGAAAAAAGAACAGCGCGGGCCAGCGGGCCAGCTTGACGGTGGAAGCATCGCTCATAACGGCGGCGAGAGTAAGGCGTGCGGGCCAAAGTTCAACGAAGTTTCTAAAGCGCGACGGAAAAGTGGGGGTGGTTTGGCAGGCGAAACGGGGGCTTCCCTGCGCGGCGCGGGGGCAGCGCCGGGCGGCGGAGCGGAGACCCCGGAGGGCGCGGGGGCGTCGCTGGACGAAATGGGGGCGACCCCGGATGACGCAGCGAAGCCCCCGGAGCAAATGGGGGCCGTCCCCCCAACGGCGCGGGGGCACCCCCGCATGAAAAGGGGGCGTCGCTGAACGGCGGAACGATGCCCCCGGACGACGCAGGGGCGTCGCTGGACGCGGGAGGGACGCCCCCGGACGGCGGAACGGTGCCCCCGCGAGCGCCGGGGTCGCCCCCGGATGAAATGGGGGCAGCCCCAAATGAGCCGGGAAAGCCGATTTTTGCCGGAAAACGGTGGTTTTGAGGCGGAAAAGCCCTCCCGGACGGTCTACGTTGTCCACTTCAGCGGCAGGGCGAGCTGTCGTAGCGAACGCCCTCGGCGCGGGTCACTCTTGTTCTGAATCAGACCTTGAAGATTTCGGCAGTCTTCCGTCTTTGAGTCGCTGCTCATACGAGTCTTCTTCCCGGCATCTGTTGACGATTGTGGTTTCCTCAACAGGGTCTCCCATCGTCCAGTAAAGTTTCCCGGCCTCGCTGAAGTAAATGTAGGTCTTCTGGTAGAAAGGGGCGGGGCGGCCATGTGCCCGAATGTGTTGAACGAGCTTGGTGAAGTTATCACAGTCAACGCGGTCACGGACAATGTATTCGTGCGGCCAAGTTTGTGCGTAGGTCTTGGCGAATTTCCATTGGCGCGAGTTCACATAATCCCGCAAGCGATCTGGAAGTGGAACGTGGTCACTCATTTGATGAGCCGGTAGCTTGTGAACCTCCTTTGAGTTCAGTGCAATGGTTCATTTCTTCCAGTCGATTCACGATTGTCCCGATTCACGTAGAGACGCCTCAATGCGAGGACGGAACGTGTTCACGAATCGATTCACAACGTCGCCGAGCCAGTTTTGAGCTTCAGCACGATGTTGCGGCAGCAACCGGTCACCAAATTTGCGCCATATCGAAACCCCCTGCCATTCATCATCACGTTTCCATTCGATTGCGTGACCTATTTCGTCATTGATCGCAACTTTGTCCGCGGCCAAGGCTTCGTAGATTTGGTCGCTGATGGGCTGGCGTGGGAAACCGAGATACACGCCTGCCGTGCCACTCTGATCCGCAGCAACGGCAGACATCCGCCCCCCAGACCCCTTCGGCATGTCAAAAAACTGGTTTGTCCATGTAGTTGGCTTCTTTATTGGCTGGCTCTTGTCATCGAGGGGATATTTTTCCAGCCACTCCTGCCAGAACTCAAAAAACTTTTTGCGTTGTTCCTCAAGATCAGGGCGAGGAATGGAACTGAGTTCAGCACCCTCTGACTCTGCATCGGCCTCATCTATTTTGTCGCCACGGACATCGACGACAATTCTCCGAATGACCTCTGAATGAGCCAGAACTCGAGGCTGGACAAGATGTGAGCCGTCGGGCATCCGATAGATAGCCATCTCGATCAAGCCAAAGGCGAAGTGAAAAGTGCCGTGGCTTTCGATGAAGTTTGTGATTGCCCCCACATTTTCATGAATGCCATCGCCAGCGATCAGAAGCAACATGTCGCCACGCCGAAGGCTGCGCGAAACGGAATCGTAAAACCGAGCCTCGTCGAGTTCCGAATGCTTGCTACGGACAACATCAAACAAAGATTGCGCTGCCCCCTCCCGGCGTCGCGCGTCACGGACTTTCGCATCGAGCGTTTCGTAAGTCCAATGGCTCAATTCCTTCGCATAGTCGAAAATCTGTCCGACTACTTTTCGCCGGGCTTCAGGGTTACGCCACAGTTTGGATTCTAAAACTGCGAGACGACCTTCAGGCGTTGCGTAAAGAACATCCAAAGGGCCAACTCCAGTCTGCAGCTCCCGACAAATCGGGATCAAAGCGGCGAATGACGGGTTAATCTCCCTGATTGGCAGTGATTGAGGATGCCGGTATAGAAGATTCTGCAACCACTTTTCATCGTAGTCGCTTGTTCCAGAAGCGCCAGTGAGCGGCACACTTTCGAGCAGAACGGCGGAGCCAGTGCCGGAAATCAGAATCGGACGCGGGTGATTCACGGCACAAATGCTACAATACGACCTTGGAAAGTCGAGTCACGTTCAACCCAACCACACCGTGCCAATCCGGGTGAAAATTTCTCACACAAACAGCGTCTTCCCCGGCATGGCCACGGGCGCAGTGTTCACAGTTTCATATTCTGGTTCCATGTGCTTCGAACCGTTTCCAAGTCAGCCTTGCCCAGCACTCCAAGCCGCCGCAGGAACACCGTCTTTTCGGCGGTGACCAGCCGATCCAGCCGGGCGACGGAAGGCTTGAGCAGCCCGGCGGCCTGCCAGCCGTCGAGGGCCACGTCCAACGGGCCGTTGTGAAGCACGGACGTGACCCGGCAGAGAACCGCGTCCTGCTGCAGATCGAAAAGCACGAGCGCGGGCCGCACTTTGCCGACTGCGCCCGAAGTGAACGGGAACTGGCAGAGGTAAATTTCCCCGAACATCAGCGCAGGGAGTCGTAAATGGCGTCCTCCGGCGGGTCGTCGCGCAGAAACTGTTCGTAAGCCGCCGCACGCCATTCCGCATCGTCATTCCGCCCGTCCGTCAGCACGATGACGCGCGCCTTGCCGGCCTTGGGCAGTTGGGCCGCGATATTGCCGGGAATCGCCAGCGTCGCCGCACCGCTCAAGTCGGTCGTGAATTCAACGGCATTCATGTCGGAACAGTAGATTGCGGTTCATCGCCGGTCAACTCTGGCAAGCCAGTCTTTGCTCAAATAAACAGCGTCTTCCCCGGCATGGCCACGGGCGGGACGGGCAGTTTCGTTTCCCAGGTGAGGTCTTTCGGGAAGGTGTCTTCCTTCGAGTTGAGCGCCATTTCCCAGGTGATTTCCTTGCCGGTGTAGGCGCTCATGCGCGCCATGATGGCGGTGAGCGTCGTCTTGCAGAAGCGGTCGCCGGTGTTGATGGGCTGGCCGGCGCGGATGCTCGCATACATCTCCTGATGCTCGGTCTCGTAGCCGTTGTCCTTGAACCCTTCCGGGGCTTTCCAGCGCCACGGGTTGTCGCTCTTGATGATGACGTGGCGTTTGCCGCCGCTCTCGCCCTCATACACGCCCTTGGTGCCGAAGACGGTGTCGGTGTTGGCGTTGTAGCATTTGTCAATCTGCCGGGCGAAGTGGTAGCCCTTCACGCCGTTTTCCCAGGTGTATTCGGCGGAGAAGTGGTCGTAGATGTGGCCGTATTCGCCGCCGGGTTCGCCGGGGCGCGCCTGGCGTCCGCCGGTGCAGACGCAGCGGGCGGGCGGCTCGTCCTTCATCGTCCAGAGCAGCTTGTCAATGGAGTGAATGGCCTGTTCGACGACATGATCGCCCGAGAGCCACGTGAAATAATACCAGCGGCGGAGCTGCCATTCGAGGTCGGTCTTGGTGTTTTGGCGGTTCCATTTCGGGTAACGATCCACCGAGCCGGTGTAGTAGCTGGAATAAACCGCCGTCACGTCGCCAATCGCGCCGGAGTGAATCTTCTCGTAGGCGGCGCGGTTCGCGTGCGTCCAGCGCCAGACGAAGCCGTCCACGAGCGCGAGATTTTTCTCCTTCGCCTTCTTCACACTCTCCATCACCGAGCGCAGGCCGGGCGCGTCCACGGCCATCGGCTTCTCGGCGAAGACGTGCTTGCCGGCGTCCACGCAGGCCTTGATGTGCATCGGGCGGAAGCCGGGCGAAGTGGTGAGCAGCACCACGTCGCAGCCAGAATCAATCACCTTCTGATACGCGTCGAGGCCGACGAACTTGCGCTCCTCGGGGACGTTGACTTTCTCTGGGTGATCCTTGAACTGCGCCTTGAGCGTTTCGAGGCCGGAATCAATCTTGTCGCGGAAGACCTCGCCGACGGCCCACATCTCGACGTTGCTGTCGGCGTTGAGCGTCTGCGCCGCCGCGCCGGTGCCGCGCCCGCCGCAGCCGACCCAGCCGATCTTGAGCTTGCTGCTGTTCGGCGCGCCGGAGGTGAACGAGGGAAACGCGAGGCCCGACGCCAGCGAGCCGCCCACGACGGCGGCGGACGAGGATTTCAGAAATTCACGGCGGGACGGATGGAGGTCGGTGTTTTGATTCATAAAAGTTCAGGAATAATTCGCCGCTAGGGATAGTTGCCCGCCCGGCGAACGTCAAGGAATGACTCGGCGTGCCTGGTTTGAATTCAACTCCGCGACCTTTGCGGAATCCTCTGCGTCCTCCGCGGTTTATTTTTTAGCGCAGAGGCCGCAGAGGCATTCGCAGAGGAACGCGGAGGCGGCAAGTCGCTGGCGAACTGCCCGTGGAATGCGACCGGGTTTTCCCGGTGAAGATATTTTCCCGCGAACCACGCCAAGCACGCGAAAGCGCCTTCGTTTCGTGTGTTTGGCGTGCTTCGCGGGAAAGAATCGGGCCTGGTGGCACGCCCGATTTGCTTGGAAAAAATCAGCGCGACGGTCAATAAACTGGCGCGTGCAGCAATACACCAAGTTCAAAGGGCCGCCGCCGGAACGCCAATCCGGCGGGTGGATGTATTGGGTGCTCGCGCTGGCGGGGCTGGCCGTGCTGGGCTGGATTTGGTGGCAGTCGGGCCGCAACGCAGAAACTTCGCCGGCAACGCAACTGCCGACGACGAACAAGCTTTCGCGAATCATTTCCACCGCCACCAATCGCCCGCCAGCGGCGCAGCGTGATACAAACATGATTGTTCGTCCCAAACTCGCGCCACCCGCGCCAACCAATTTGGCCGCCGCCGCGAGCAGCAGCATTTCGCCGCCGTTGTCATTGCGAACAAACTCCGCGCCCACCGCGCGCCCGAACGCTCCGGCGTCACCGCGCGACTCGCCCAGCGTGTTGAGCCTGTTCGAGACGCAACTCGCGCTGGCGCGGCTCGCGATTTCCCCCGGCGTGCTCGACGGCTTGAACGGCGCGCAGACGCGCGCGGCGGTGATGGCCTTCCAGCGCGCGGAAAAACTTCCCATCACCGGCACGCTCGACGACGCGGCGCGGACTCGCCTCGGCCCAAGCGAGGCGACGCTGCTGGCCTACACCATCACGAGCAGCGACCTCGCGCGCCTGCAAGCCGTCAGCACCACCTGGCTCGGCAAGTCGCAGCAGACCGCGCTCGATTTCGAGAGCCTCCTCGAACTCGTCGCCGAAAAGGGCCACGCGCACCCCAACTTCATCCGCCGCCTGAACCCCGACGTGGACTGGTCGAAGCCCGCACCCGGCACCGTGGTGCAGATTCCCAACGTGGCCTATCCGCGCCCACACGCGAAGGCCGCCAAAATCAAAATCCAGCTCTCGGCAAAAACTTTGCAGGCGTTCGACGCCGACGGAAACCTGCTCGCGCACTTCCCGTGCAGCATCGCGCAGCGCGTGGAAAAGCGGCCCGTGGGCGAACTGCACGTGGCCGTGGCCGCGCCGAATCCGAACTACACCTTCGACCCCGAAGTGTTCCCCGAATCCACCGAGGCGCGCGAGCTGGGGCGGAAGTTGATTCTGCCGCCCGGCCCGAACAACCCCGTCGGCACGGCGTGGATCGGACTCGACCGGCCCGGCTACGGCATCCACGGCACGCCCAGCCCGGAGCAGGTGGGCCGCACGGAATCGCACGGCTGCTTCCGCCTCGCGAACTGGGACGCGGAATACCTGCTCAAGCTCGTCAGCGTCGGCACGCCGGTCATCGTCGAGCCGTGAATTTTGTGCAAATTGAAGCCTCTGCAAAACGGAGTGGGACAGGCGTCTCGCCTGTCTGTTGGCGCGCACAAACACAAACCAGCCTGCTTCTTTGCAAGCACGTCCCACCGGACAGGCGAGACGCCCGTCCCACGATCCGGCGGCGGCGGGATGTTCAAGGAGCTTTGTGAACGCGAAATACAGCTTCCATCTCGCGAGCGAGGACAAGCGGCGCGACCTGCCCGGCAAAATCATCCTCGGCCAGAACGACAACGAAACCGTCGCGCACGTGATGCTCAAGCTGCTGGGCTTCCTGATTTTTTACCGCGAGCGGCTGCAAATCGAGACCACGCTGCATCAGGACAGCATCCCCTTCGTGCCGGATCTCGTGCAGTTGGATTACGAGCTGCGGCCGAAACTGTGGATCGAGTGCGGCGAGTGCGGCGTGAGCAAGCTGCACAAGCTCGCCGTGAAGGCGCCCGAGGCGGAAATCTGGATCCTCAAGCGCTCGCCCGCCGACGCCGAGCATCTTTTCCACGCGATGGAAAAGGGTGATCTTCGTCGCGGACGCTACAACCTGATCGGCCTCGACCGCGAGATGTTCGAGGAGCTGTGCGGCCTGCTCAAATACCGGAACGAGGTGACGTGGATGCGCGGCGAATTCGAGCCGCCGCAGTTGCAATTCGACTTCAACGGCCTGTGGTTCGACGCGTTGTTCACCGTGATGCGGTTTTGAGCGCCCGCCTCACCGCGCCTGCGCGCGCAGCCGGTAGAAGCGCACGGAGTTCGTCGCCGCCGGATCGGCGAGCGTGCGGGTGCCGGCGTCGCCGGAGAGGAACTGCGCCACCGACCAGTTGGCGTCAGTGAGCACGTTTTTGTATTCCAGAAAATATTCCACGCCGCGCACGGTGGGAACCTTCACATCGAAGCGCCCGGCGGAAAACACGGGGAAGGACGGGGTGACGTTCGTCGGCGTGGTGGCGGCGGGCGCGAGGAAGAAGTTGATGTTGCTCGTGATCTGTCCGGCCTGCACCTGCACGGGAGTGGCGTCGGCGAAGTTCGTGGCGTTGGGATACCATAGCGGGGCAAAGGTGGCGTCGGGCACGAAGCGCAGCCGGAAGCTTCCCGGCGGCAGATACCACGCGGAATAGGCGGTGGTGCCGTAGTTCTCCAGATGGTTGGTCGCGACGAGGTTCTGGCCCGCATCATATAATTCGAGCGTCCCGAAGATGTCCTGCAGGAAGGGATTGGGATTGTCCACGACCTGAAATCTCCCGGCGACCTGGCCGCGCGTGGCGGCGTTGACCACGGTCAGGACGGAGTAGAGGGTGGCAGTCGCCGGATCGCCCGTGGAGCCGTAGAGGAGATACTGCCCCGGCTGCGTGCCGGCGGGGACATTGAAAGCCCAAGTCGCGGTGTTGTTGAAGTTGTCGCGCGTCAGGTAGTCGAAGTTGATGCCGAGAAAACCCTCGTAACCAATCCAGGTGACCGGCCCGGTGGCCTGGAAGAAGAGCGTGTTCGTGAACGTGCCGGAGTTGTCCACCGTGGACTGGAGGTAATTGGCAGCCGTCACCTGCGGAGGGCTGGGGAAGTTGACCGTCACCGGCAACGCGCGGCTGAACCCGTCCGGCGTGGTGAAGGTGAGGTTCACCGCGCCGTTGGCCACGGCGAAAAAGCGCGGGAAGAATTTGTCCTGATACACAAACAGCCTGGCCGGATCGTCCGAAACGATGGTTGCCGGCGAAGTGGACGGCGGGCCAAAGCCGGAACTGCCGAAGATGTTTCCGTCGCTGTCAATCAGCTCGAACGAGGTGGGCGCCTCGCCCTGCTTCGTCACGGTCTTGCTGGAAATGGAAACCTTCTGGAAGTTCGTGTCATACACGAAAAAGTTGATGTTGGTGATGCCGACGACTTTCAAGTTGAACGTCGCAAAGCGCGCGTAGGAATGCTCCTCGATGCTCTGCACCATGCCCTGGTAGGTGCCGTTGGTCAGCGAACTCGTGTCGAGGCGGAAGCTGTAGCCGCCGGAGCTTTTCAGCGGCTGATCGCCCGAAGTGCCCGTGCCATTCGGGTTGACGAGCAGGAAGCTGACGCCATTCGTGCTCTGGAAGCCGTTGAGAAAATCCACCCGCACGATCACGTCCACCGTCTGGCCGCGGACGGCGGTGATGTCCGAAGTCACCGCGTCCACGGTGAACGTCGGCCCGCTGACGGTGAAGATGAAATCGCCGTCGCTTTCCACGCCGTCCACGAACAGGTTCACCTTGCCGCTGCGCAACGGCTCCACGATGCGCGCGACGACCTGCGTGTTTCCCCAGCTCACCACTTCCGCCAGCCCGCCGGGAATGTCCGTTCCCACGCCCTCCACCGGCACGGCGGAGAGCCACACCTGCCCGGTCACGGAACCGAAGTTCTGCCCGCGCAGGGTGACGAGCGTCGTGTTCGTGCCGGAGCTGAACGGCCCGCTGGCCGGCGCGAGCGCGGCGATCTGCGGCACGGCGTTTGTCGTCACTCCCGTCGCTGTGAGGCTGAAGTCGTCCGCGAGGAAATCGCCGCTGCCATCCTTCAAGACCACCAGGCGCACGAGCTTGGCGGCGTCCGCCGGCAGGGTGAAGTTCGCGGTGAAGTTCGTGTAGCTGAACGCCGGCACGTCGTCATTGGTGGGATTGAACACCTTCACCCGTTTGACGACCGCGTTGGTGGCCAGATAGTCCACGCTCACGTTCACGGTCTTGCCGGCGGGCGCGGATTGTTTTTGCAGTTGCAGCGAGAGCGAGAGCGTCTGGCCCGCCACGCCGGAGACGTTGAGGTTCTGGTAGAGCACGAGGCCGGTGTAGCCGAAGCCGCTCGGATGCAGGGACACCGCCCCGCTCTCCAACGGGCTCCAGTCGCCCACTTTCTCGCTCACTTTCCAGCCAGCAAGGTTGTTGGAAAACGAGCCGTTGCGGAGCAGTTCGACCGCAAAGGCCGGCGGCGCAACCACCGCCTGAAGGAGGATGGTGAAACACACCGCCACCGCCCAAGCGGGCGAACCGTGGCGGTTCAGGACGACACAATTTGAACTTTTCATACGCTGTTAACCTGAACAACCGGCGGTTTCCCCGCCGCCCGCTTTTTGGCAGAGGCTATACTTCCGTTGAATCGCGCGGCGGGCTGGCGTTCGCCCGGACTGGGCCGGTTGGTGGAGCAAAGGCTTGACCATTATCCGGCCCTTCCTCATTTTCGCCGCGTGATTCACCGACGCTTTCGATTCCTCGCGCTTGTTCTCACCGTGATTTTCCCCCTGCGGCTGCTGGCCGCCGCCGACCCGGAAAAGTCCGTCGTGCAAATCTTCGCCTCCAGCCAGCAGCCGTCGTGGAGCGCGCCGTGGCGGTTCAACTCCGTGCAGCGCGGCAGCGGGTCGGGTTTTGTCATCAAAGGCAAGCGCATCATGACCAACGCGCACGTCGTGGCGTGGGCGCGGCAGATTCTGCTGAAGCGCTTCCAAGACCCGCGCCCGTATCTGGCGCGCGTCGTCTTCATCGGGCACGACTGCGACCTCGCGGTGCTGGAGCCGGAGGACGCCGCGTTCTTCGACGGCCTGGAGCCGCTGGAAATCGGCGAGCTGGCCAAGGTGCGCTCGACGGTCGTGACCTACGGCTACCCCGCCGGCGGCGAGCAGATTTCCTACACGCGCGGCGTCGTCTCGCGCATCGAGATTCAGACCTACGTTCACAGCGGCAACCGCTCCTTCCTCGCCGTGCAGACCGACGCGGCCATCAACCCCGGCAACAGCGGCGGCCCGGTGATTCAGGACGGGCGCGTGGCCGGCGTTGCCTTCCAGAACGTGCCGGGGCTGGAGAACGCCGGCTTCTTCATCCCGCCGCAGGTCATCCACCACTTCTTGAAAGACGTGGAGGACGGCAGATACGACAGCTTCCCGCTCGCGGGCATCCGCGTGGTGCCGCTGCAAAATCCGGCCTATCGGAAAAAACTGAAGCTTGCCGGCACGCAGACCGGCGCGCGCATTGACAGTCTCGTGCCGATTCCCAGCACCACGAACCTTCTTCGTGCGGACGATGTGCTGCTCCAAATCGGCCCGCACGCGGTGGGCAGCGACGGCACGATTCTCTTCGACGGCAACCGCGTGAATCTCGCCGTGGCGCTGCAGCAGGCGCAGCACGGCGAGTCCGTGCCGCTGAAAATCTGGCGCGACGGCGCGGAGCTTTCCGTCTCGCTGCCCATCTACGCCTACAACGACGACCGGCCGACCGGCAGCCAATACGACACGCCGCCGCGCTACTTCGTTTATGCCGGGCTGGTCTTCACGCCGTTGAGCCTGGATTACCTGCGCGCTTCGGGTCGGGGCGGTGGCGGCGGCAATGACTCCGCCGGCTCGGAGTTGATTTACGATCTCTACTACCGCCGCTACGAGCAGCCGGAGAATTTGCGGCCCGAGCCCATCGTGCTCGCCGCCGTGCTGCCCAATCCGGTCAACGCCAACCTCCGAATCCAGGCCCGCGCGCTCGTGGACAAAATCAACGGCGTGAAAATCGAGAAACTCGACGATGTCATCCGCGCGTTCGGCGCGGCGAAGGGCGCGCAGCACGTCATCGAATTTCTGCCCAAGGGCGTGTTCGAGTGCCTCGACCGCGCCGAGGCCGACAAGGCCAGCGCGGAAATCATGGAAACCTACGGCGTGGACAAGGACCGGCGGCTATGAAAATTCTTTTCCAAATTGGCAACGCCTGCCCGGCGAATCTGAAAATGAACACGATCTTGCAATCGAACGCGGCCTTTCCCCTCACCCCGGCCCTCTCCCCGAGGAGAGGGAGAACGAAAGAACCGCTGTCTCCGGCTCGACGCGCATTGGATTGTCGCCGCGTTTCCTCCTGCTGTTCCCTCTCCCCGAGGGAGAGGGTTAGGGTGAGGGGGAACGCGGCTCACGCCATTCAACGCGCCGCCACACTGCTGACGCTGCTGTTTCTCCTCGGCTCCATTCACCCGCTGCCCGCGCAGCTTCCCGGCGGCTGGGAGGATTCCATCGTCAACGTCGAGGTCGCCCGCAAGCAATACGACTACACGCAGCCCTGGGCCAAGCGCAACCGCTCCGCGCAGAAGTCCGCCATCGTCACCGGCCCGCGTGAAATCCTCTGCACCGCCGAGGAACTCACCGACCGCACGCTCGTCCGCCTCCAGCGCGACGGCCGCGGCAAATGGTGGAACGGCCGCGTCACCTGGATGGATTACCACGCCAACCTCGCCCTGCTCACCGTGGACGACGACGCCTTCTGGCCCGGCCTCCAGCCCGCGAAAATCGGCGGCGGCAAAATACCCAAGGACGGCCTGCAAATCGTCCGCTGGAAAAACGGCAACCTCGAAACCCGCAAGGCCGAGTTCACCCAGTTCCTCGTGGACGACGGGCGGCTCACCTACGCCAACCACCTGCAGGTGGACGTGAACTGCGACATGACCGGCGTCGGCTGGTGCGAGCCGGTCGTGGCGGGCGGCGCGCTCGTGGCCATCACCACCGGCCAGAGCGGCAACACCTGCCGCGCGCTGCCCGTGGCGTTCTTCCAGCCGATTCTGGAGGCGGCGCGGAAAAATTCCTTTCGCGGCCTCGGCCATTTTCATTTCGTCTGGCAGCCCACGGAGAATCCCGCCACGCACCGCTTCCTGAAACTGCCGGGCGAGCCGCGCGGCGTGGTGGTGATTGACGTGCCCAAGGTGCCCGGCGCGCCCGACACCGTGAAGCCGCGCGACCTCATCCTCGCGGTGGACGGCTTCGACATTGACGTGCAGGGCTACTACCGCGACCCCGACTGCGGCCTGCTGATTCTGGAGAATCTCGCCACGCGCCGTCACTTCGCCGGCGACACCGTGAAACTCAAACTCTGGCGCGACGGCGCGACGCTCGAAGTGGATTACCAACTGCCGAAGGTCGAATACAGCCTCAAGCTCCTCCCCGAGCGCGTGCTCGACCAGGAGCCGGAATACATGATTCTCGGCGGCCTCGTGTTCCAGCCGATGACTGGCGAATTCCTCCGCAGCTTCGGCGCGGACTGGAAGCGCACCGCGCCCTTCCGCCTCGCCTACTACCACAACGACCAGCCCACGCCCGAGCGCAGCGGCCTCGTCATCCTCTCCTCCATTTTGCCCGACAGCTTCAACCTCGGCTATCAGGACTACCGCTACCTCGTGGTGGATCGCGTGAACGGCCAGAAGATCAGCCGCCTCGCCGACCTGCGCGCCGCGCTGGCGAAGCCGGCGGACGGCTTCCACACCGTCGAGTTCGTGCGCTCGGACGGCCTGCGCCGGATGGTGCTCGACGCTGCGTCGCTCGACGAGGCCACGCAGCGCGTGCTCCAGCAATACCGCATCGTGAAGGATCAGGTGGTGGTGAACGGGAAGTAGGGGTGTGAGTGAAGTTCCCATAGGATCGAAACGCCGCGAATTTTCCGGGCCGGTATGGCTTGTTGTTTTTGTGGTGTTGGCGGTTGGTGTTTCTTCGATGTTGTTGCCTCTTTTGGACGACGCAGGAAGCCACAGAAGACCGCGCATCTCCAGAGAGATAAGTCACATCTTGGGAGCACTTCATACTTACAAGGCGGATTTTGGCGCGTATCCAGCAGGTGACACGCGGACAATCTGGCGCTCTCTCCGTGGAGAAAATCCGAAGAAAATGGTTTTTATCAATTTCGATTCCAAATCGTTCTCATCGGAGGGCGACCTGCTCGACCCGTGGGGCACGCCCTACCGCCTCGAATTCTCCGAGGGCAAGCCGCACGTCCGCTCCGCCGGCCCCAACCAACGCTTCGACGACCCCCGCGACAAGAACTCGGATGACATTTTCCAGTGAGGCTCCGAGCGCCCTTCCCGCCGTAGGAGCCGACGTAAGGAGACTCCAACTTCCTCGGATCGTTTCTGAATGACGTTCAGTTTGAGCCTCCTCACGTCGTCTTCTGCGAGTTGGGGCGCGCTTCAGAAACTTCGTTGAACTTTGGCCCGCGCGCCTTGCTCTCGCCGCCGGCGGCGCTCGGTGTCCGTGAGCTTGTTCATCCCGGGCCGGTGTTTTCGCCGGCCAGTGTGCCGGGCGTTTTCTTTTCAGCGAGGTGACGGTGCAGGTTTCACGGCGGGTTCATGGCGCTGGCGTTCACCGATGGCAAACCGGCGGGCCACGTCAGGGCTTTGGCATTCCCCGCACAAGCCGCTTGGTAGTGTCCTAATTTGAGTTGAACGTAAGCTTTAACGCCTACAACCAAAGCGGCCTTGGTTCGTTGAATTTTATTTAATTTCAATGGTTGACAAGAATCTGGTTTTGCGCGATTCTCGCGTCCATGAATGCAACCGTGATTGAAACGCTCCGTGCGGAGTCGGTGAGATTGAAACGTCGGGCCAAGAGGATTGACGATTTGATTGCTGAATTTGATTCGGAGCCAGCCCCAACAGAAAGTGTGTCCCCTATTCCGTTGCCACCGCCTAGCGTGCCTGCGGTTCACCCGCTGGGAAGCTTGGACTTGATTGGCCAAAGGCAGCCTGATGCCTGTTTTCAAATTTTGAAGGAGGCTGGAAATCCTTTAAGCCGTGAAGAAATCTTTACTCGCGCACGGGCAAGGGGCGTGAAAATTCCAACCGTGGATCATCTTTCGCCAGTATTGAGCCGCGATAAACGCTTTAAGAGCGCGGGGCGTGGAATGTGGAAACTGGCGGACGAATAATGAATTTCCCCGGCGTGTTATCAGCACGCCGGGGCGAACGTAAGACCTAGTTGGTCGAAGTGACGGACTCCAAATCCACATGGGCCGCTTCCAAACCGACCGACCAGACCGCTAGGCTGTCTCAACTGATGGGCGCGTAGGTTAATTGGCAAACCGCCGCTGGCTTACACTGCGCGAGATGCGGGTCCGAACCCCGCCGCGTCCATCACAATTTACGTAATACGAATATCAGAGGCCGCGATGTAAAGCAAGGATTTTCTAGCCCAGTTGGATTGGCTTAATCCCGAACGCTTTATTGCCGCATCAATGGGCTTCCGCTCGTCTGCGGTCAGGCGAACGGAGATTCCCGGCGACCGCGCCTTGGCCTTGGACACCCTTGGACGGCCTGCTTTCTTGGTCATAAAATAATTGATGTAATACGAAAATAACTGTTGACGGCCAGCCTATATTTGTATTACAACTATGTCCAGACAAAAACGAAAGACGACTTATGGCAAACAACCTGACAACCGAAAAGAAAACACTGGCGGTGTCCATGCTCGCAGAGGGCAACAGCATCCGCGCCATTGAGCGCATGACGGGAATTCACCGCGACACCATCATGCGCCTTGGCGTCCGCACCGGCGCGGCGTGCGCGCAAATCCTTGACGAGAAAATGCGCGGCCTGTCCTGCAAACAGATTGAAGTGGACGAGATTTGGGGATTCATCGGCGCGAAGCGGAAGAACGCGGGCCAAGCCGGGGCTTACGGCGATGTCTGGACGTTTATCGCGCTGGACGCCGACACCAAGCTGATTCCCTCCTACGTCGTCGGCAAGCGTGACGCCTACCACGCCAAGGCGTTTATGGACGATTTGGCGGGCCGGGTGAACAACCGGGTGCAAATCTCCTCTGACGCGCTCGCGGCCTACACGAACGCCGTGGAATACGGTTTTGGCACCAATGCCGACTACGGCCAGATTGTAAAAACCTACTCCGTCACCCCTCTCGGTAACGCGGCGGCGTCCGTGCGGTATAGCCCCGCCGAAGTGGTGAAAGTGGAAAAGAACATCGTCAGCGGAACGCCGGACGTTGACCGCATTTCCACGTCGCACGTCGAGAAACAAAATCACACGCTGCGGATGCACTGCCGCCGCCTTACCCGGCTCACGAACGCATTCAGCAAGAAACTGGAAAACTTTGAAGCTGCGGTTGCCTTGAACTTCGCATATTACAACTTTTGCAAGACGCACGGAGCGGTGCGTTGCACGCCAGCAATGGCCGCTGGCGTCGAGAAAAGCCAGTGGACGGTTGCTGAATTAGTTGAACGCTGTGGCGAGTAAGGAATACATAGAACGCCTGCAAATGGTGATTCATCAATTGCACGGGTGCGGCTCGCAACACGTCGAGACTGTGCCGGTGCATGAAGTGTTTCGCGGGCAGACGGTCTGGCAGGGCAAGGTTGAAGTCTTTGACCTGACGGGACACCCCAAGGCCAAACGCTGCTACGCATGGAGTCACCGGGAAGGAAAGAACGACGAAGGGGAGCGGTTTGTTGCCGTGCTGGAAATTCCCCCAGTGAAGTCCGCGCTGACGGCGGTGCAAGCCTCAATCATTTCCGATGCCAAGAAACGCCGCTAAACCGGCCCGCCGTCAAATTAGGACACTACCAGCCGCTTGGCAGATTTGCCGCGCCGTGTTTCAATGCTGGAAATTCAGCCATGAAAACACTCGCCACATTCTCCCGCCGCCATTTCCTCAAAGCCACCACCGCCACCGCCGCGCTGGCCGCGCTCGCGCCTGCTGCGACGCTTTCCGCCGCGTCTGGCAAGAAGCGCGCCATCAGGAAGGCCATCATGTGGAGCACCGTCGGCGTGAAGGGCACGGTGCTGGAAAAGATGAAGCTCGTGCAGGCCGCCGGCTTCGCGGGCGTCGAGCCGATGGGCGGCATGGACCGCGCCGAGGTGAAGGCTGCGCTCGCCGAGACGGGCCTCAAGGCCGCGAGCGTGTGTGTGCATACGCATTGGGCCAAGCCGCTCTCCGCGCCGGACGAGGGCACGCGCCAGATCGGCCTCGACGGCCTGATCCTCTCGCTGCGCGACGCGCAGGCCTACGGCGCGACCTCCGTGCTGCTCGTGCCCGGCGTGGCGAAGAACGGCGTGACCTACGACCAGTGCTTCGAGCGCGCGGTGAAGGAAATCAAGAAGGCCATCCCCGCCGCCAAGGAGACCGGCGTGAAGATCGCCATTGAAAACGTCTGGAACGACTTCATCACCACGCCGCAGCAGGCGGATGATTTCCTCAAGGCCATCAACAGCGAATGGGTGGGCTGGCACTTCGACATCGGCAACGTGGGCCGCTACAGCCCGGCGGAGCAGTGGATTCCCGTCCTCGGCAGGCGCATCCTCAAGCTGCACATCAAGGAATTCAACACGAAGAACATGACGGCGGAGAATCCCGGCAAGGGCTTCGGCTCGGACTTCCTCGAAGGCACGAACAACTGGCCCGCCATCATGGCCGCGCTGGATCAGACCGGCTACACCGGCTGGGGCATCGCCGAGCAGGGCGGCGGCAAGACGCCGGAAGGCTTGCAGAACCTGTCCGACCGGATGACGAAGATTTTTGCGAGCTGACGGGGCGCGGGCGGGATTAGGAACGGATTGCCAAAAAGCTGGAAACAGTTAGAGTTTTTCCCATGAAGACCATGGTCGCGGAACAGTTTCTCACCGACGCCAAAGGCAAACGCACCGGCGTGCTGCTGAATCTGGACACCTACGAGCGCCTGCGCGAGGCCGAGGAAGAATTGGCCGACATTCAGTCTTACGATGCCGCGCGCCCCAAAATTGCGGCAGACCTCAAGGCCGGAAACTTCACCACGCTGGCGGACTACCGGGCCAAAAACAACGGCAGGCGCAAATGAGGTATCAGGTCATCCTGTCCAAATCGGTCCAGAAGGAACTGGATCGTTTGCCGGATGACATGGCCAGCCGGATTCTGGCGCGACTGGCCGGATTGGAAACCAACCCGCGCCCGGCGGACGTGAAAAAGCTCAAGGGCCGCGACGCGTGGCGGATTCGCGTGGGCGATTACCGGGTGATTTACGAAATCCATGACCGTGTTTTGCAAGTCATTGTCATCACTGTCGGCCACCGGCGGGAAATTTATCGCTGAGTCCAGATGAACTGCTCAATCCGCAATCTGAAATCTGAAATCCACAATCAGCTTGGCTGCTGGTTTGTGGTGCAGAGCAAAGAAGTCGTGGATTTTGAGGAGAAACTGGCGGCGGCGAAGGACTAAAGACGGAGGATACAATGGCGTTCTTCTGCTCAAAATCGGCCTTGGTTACAGAAAGTGACGTTGAACAAAAGCTCATCTATCCGCTGTTGAGTTCGCCACAGGGGTTGGGATTCAACGCCGAGGAAATTAAGACAAAGTCTTACCTTCCGCCCACCGATTTGGACAAAGGTGCAGGTCGAAAGGTCGGCTACTATCCAGACTACGCTGTTCTCCTTTCTTCTTTGCCGGCATTGATTGTCGAAGCGAAAGCTCCAGGCGAAAATGTTGAACAGGGATTTCGGGAGGCACAGCTTTACGCGCACGAAATCAACAAGCGATTTTCGACGGACATCAATCCCTCCCGGTGGGTGATTGCGGCGAACGGAGAAAATGTCCTGTATGGGAAATGGGATTGTGGAAGTCCTATCGCAATCCCGTTTGATGCTCTCATTCCTGGCAGTTCTGCCTTTGAAGATTTTCGAGCGTTCTGCCAGCGATCCGTTCTCGTGCCGGTAATCTCTCAAGTCCGTGCGATGCTTGTATCGCCCAAGCGTTGGAAAGCATTGAAGATTATCGGCGGTCCAACCAAGCAAGGACTCGAACTCCCTCCGAACCGTTTTGCTCGCGACCTTGTTCCCTTGTTACGAATGTATTTTGACCCGGATGCTTCCCGCACGCGCGTTGAATTGGTTGAGAAAGCATATTGTCCCTCCGAGCAAACGACTCATTACACTTCCGTTCTCGAAGCGTTGCTCCAAGATAATTTGTCCCGAAAGAAATTTCCCGCGTTTGAAGAAGTTTCAACGACCAAGAAAAATGCACCGCAGATTAACGAAGCGTTTCTAAAGGCGCTGTCCGACAAACCAACCACCGACCCGCTGCTGCTGATTACCGGTGGCGTTGGCGCGGGCAAGTCGATGTTTATCGACAGGTTCTTTTACTACCTGATGGATGCGCAGGTGCGTCAAAAGACGATGTGGGCGTTTGTGGATTTCAATGACGCCCCAGCCGATCTCGCCAATCTCGAGTTGTGGATTGCAAACCAGGTTCTGGAAGACTTTCCAATTCGAAACGCGATTGAGGGTTTTAAGCACCACGCGAAATTGATGGGCTACTTCGCTCCCGATGTAGCAGAGCGGAAACGCGGGCCTTACCACAACCTCCCCGACGCCGCGCGCGAAAGCCGGTTGGCCGACGATTTGACGAAGTGGGTTGATGATTCCCAAAAGCTAGTGAAGGGAGTATTGAGATACTTCGGCGGCGACTGTGGAAAACGAATTATCGTGGTCTTTGACAATTCGGACAAGCGCGACAGAGATCAGCAATTGCGCATCTTTCAAGAGGTTCAGCACTTTCGGGCTACGCACCATTGCTTCTGCATACTTTCGATGCGTGATGAAACCTATGACCGCTACAAGAACGAGCCGCCGTTGGACGCATACCTGACACCGTTCGCCTTCCGCATTTCACCGCCACGGTTCTTGGACGTGGCGAAACGGCGGTTGGAATTGATAATTGAGGACCTGACCGCAAATGCGCCAAAGCGTTTGGAGTATAGTTTGCCAAACGGAGTGCGCATTTCCTATCCCGCAACAGACCTTGGTGCTTATCTAATCGGGGTATATCGCTCTTTGTTCCACCCTTCCAAGCGCATCCGCTTGGTGCTTGAAGCACTGGCTGGGCGTGATGTCCGCCGCGCACTTCAGATGTTCGCGGAGATTTTGATGTCAGGCCATCTGACCGATGACCGAATATTCTCTGCTCGCTATGGGCAAGACCAAGTTCATCTTCCTGAATGGTTGGTGATTCGCATTCTGATGCGCACCAAATACCAATACTTCAGCGAAGGTCATGGCTACGTAACCAATTTGCTGGATGTGGACGAGACAAGCACCACGACAACAAATTTTCTGCTCTGTGAGGCCCTCGACCGTCTGGCTCAATCCCGAAAACAGCAAGGTGAACTTGGGATTGAAGGGTATCGGCACGTAGAGAAACTGGTGGATGAATTGAGCTTGCTTGGTTATCTCGCGGAAGATTCCCTGTGGGCGCTAGAGAGGTTGCTCAACCGCCGCCTGATTATCGCCGATCACCAGCGCCAGAAGGGGATTTCTCGAAATGATTATGTGAAAATCTCAGCGAGCGGCTTTTTCCATCTTCGCGTTTTGCTTGGTCGTTCTGAATATTTAGCCGGAATCGCGGCAGACACTTGGTTGCGCGAAAAACCATTCGTCGAAAAGATCGCCGTGGAAAGCGACCTTGGTTATCACACCTACGAGCGGAACGCTGCTGCACGAAGAGCCAGAACGGTTGCATTCCAAGAGGCGCTCAAGATTGAGCGGGGAATCCATAATGCACAGAGTTTGACGACATCTGAGAAAATGACTGGCGCAAACTATGTGCAGGAAAGCATTCAGAAAACTTTGGATTGGAAACCGCCAGCATCGGGCCATACATCTAATGTCCTAAATGAATTGTTTGCTGAAGATTAGCGCTCTGTCCACGAATCCCAATGAGATGCAAATTTATCAATTCAATGGTCGCCCCAAAGCGTTCGCGCCGATCTTAAAAATCCAGCCCCACCAAAATCTCCAGCCCCGTCGGGGCGGAATATGCCGCTCCTTAACGGAGCTTGAATTCATCGTTGGCCGTCCGGCTACAGAGATGCCGCCCCGCTGGGGCTTGGTTACGGCCACCGCATTCGATGTCCGCACGAAATCTTTCCCGCCATCTGCCGCTTTCCCCCGTGCTGCGACTCGCAGAGTCGCGCTCCGCACCCGCCCGTGAGGGCGGCTGGGAATAGCCCGGTGATTCATCGCTGGGTTCCTGCCTTCCGGATTTCCTGATTCCTCTTTTCCACCGGGCAATCCCGCTTCAAAGCCCGGTTTAAGCCTGTTTTTTGGTGTTTCCACGGTTTTTGGCTGGATTTCACCCGTGCGGGAAGGAGTTTCCCGTCCGTGGGAAATGATTTCACGTCCGTGGAGAATCTTTATTTGTCCGTGGGAGAGATGTTATTGTCCGTGGAGAATATGATTTCTTCTGTGGGAAATGATTTCATTTCAGTGCAGAACCGCAGCCCTGCGATTCGTGACCGTCGGAGTGGGTTTTCCGAGGGAAACGCGGGATGTCAGCGGAAACGGTTTTAAGTTTTTTTGAGTTTTGCGCGTGTTTATGCGAACCGGCTATCCCCCAGCGTCA
>JACRJY010000073.1 GCA_016235585.1 Verrucomicrobiota bacterium
AATCCAGCCATTGCCGGAGAACTGGGCCGGGGGAATCGCGACCGGGAAATTGCATCCCGTGCAGTTCGACCCCGCGACGAACCGCCCGCGCGAGTGGCCGATGCGCCACACTGTCTGCCGGTGGAAGGCCGTGCTGCACGACGTGCCGCCCGGCGCGCACGAGTTGCGTTGCCGCACGGTTGATCTCGCGGGCCACGCGCAGCCGCTGCCGCGCCCGTTTCCCAAGTCGGGCCGGAACGTCATCCAGACAATCCCGCTGGAAGTGCGGGCGTGAACCGCGCCGCCGCCGCGCGGCAAAACTCCCTGGAGTTTCAACCCGAAGTGAGGGAGCACGCTCGTCCTCGGGTGTGGGTGGAGATGCCCTCGCCTCCGGCCCGATGGAGCGGATCGAGGCAGTGAAATCTCCGCCCGATTTCGTGCCACGCCGGTTTTCCGCGCGGGCGCGGAAAACGGCACGCGCGGCGCGTGCGCTCCCCGTTCTCTTTCGGGTTCAGTCAACGTGACGCGGGTGTCCGTGGCGCTCTTTTGCCGTCAACCTGCGCCAGCACCGGCTTCACGACATTCCCATGCACGTCAGCCAGCCGGTAATGGCGGCCTTGGAATTTGTAGGTGAGGCGCTCGTGGTCAATGCCGAGGAGGTGCAGCACTGGCAGCACCGTGGCCTGGAAATCGTGGACGTGGATTTTGTTCTCGATGGCGTGTCAAAACCCCGTGTTCGGAAACCAGCGGCTGAAATAATTCTCGTCGAGCCGCGTGAGCGGGATCGTGAGCGGCTGCGGCACGCCGTTTTTCGCCCAGCGCGCGACGCGCTCGCGATCGCCGAGACGTCCGAGCACGTCGAAGACATTTCCTTGCGAGCCTTCCGGCCAGCCCTTCTCGACCTGCGGATCCCAGATCGCGACGCCGGGATCGCCCGCGGCGTGGTAGCCCGCAACCTGTTTGCAAAGCTCCTGCGGCTTGCCGGTCTTCCACGCGATGACCATCGGATACGCTTTCGTTTTGGTGCCCTTCGTGATGCGGCGGTAGTAGGCCATGTCCACCTGGCCGGGCGTCTTCTCGAACGACGTGTGATACGCGAACCATGTCGTCGCGAGTTCGTCCACGAGTCCGCGCTCGATCCAGCGCGGCAGGTCGAGGCCCCACTTTTGATTGTCGGCCTCCTTCGCGAAGGTGCCGAGCGAGATTTTGTAGGGCGTGGCGCGGCCCTGCTGACGCGCGGTTTCGTCGAGGAGCGCGCGCACCTCGGTCATGAAGTCCGTCATGACCGCGGCGCGCGTTGCGTAGATTCGTGGATCATCGTCGCTGGCCTCGCGCGCGTCGGCGCTGTGCATCTGCTTGAACCGTGCGCAGAACGCGTCTTCCCACAGCATCAGCGGCATCCCGCGATTGAAGAGGAAGCCGACGCCCTCGGGTTGCAGCGCGAGCGTCTCGCGGAAGACCTCGATGAGTTGCCGCCGCACTTCCGGCACGGCGTAGCTCATGAAAAACGTCGGCGTGCCGTCGCGATCCACGCAGCGCCCCTCAGGATGCGCATAGTAGAACTTGCTGTTGAACGTCTCTTCGTAGGGCATCGAGCCGACCCAGCCGGCGGGCCGCAGCATCACATGAAACTCCGCGCCCTGCGCCCGCGCCGCGTCGCGCGCGACCTTCAACGGGTTGACGCCCCTTTTGAAAAGCGTCTCGAGCGAGCGCGTGTAAGCCGCGTAAGCGCCACTGGGAAAATCCGTCGTGCCTTCGCCGGGATACGTGCCGACCTTCGAGGGATAGCAGACGAGGTCCGCGCCGGTGACTTGGAACCACCACTTGCCGATGTCCGAGTCCTCGAAGCCGCGAAACTCCTCCGCGAGTTCCTCCGCCGTTGTCGGCTTGAACGGCCAGATCCAACTGTGCCCGTCGAACGTCGCGATGGACGCGCGCGCGCGCGGCGCCGTGCGGCTCGACGTCCACGCTCTCGCTTCGTCCACCGTGAGCGGCACGAGCTTCACATGGCAGACATTGGCCGGCCGCCCCGGCAGCGGCGCGATCTCGAGCGACTGCCCCTTCAACTCCGCGACGGTGAGATACTGCTCCTGAATCACCGCGCGCCGGTTCGGCAGCAGGTCGAGATTGCACGCCATGCGCTTGAACACGGGTTCGTCGCTCAGCCGCGCCTTGATTCCATTCGGCCCGAGGTTGAACCCGCCCGAAGTCGTCGCCAGCCCGACATAGACCGCGTGCCACCCGCGCGCCGCGAGCGGCAGCCGCACCGGCGTCGGCGCCGTGCTGCCATACGCGGAGAGTGCCATCCCCTTCCACTCCGCCGTCGCGAACGGAATGACCTTCCATTTCCCTTTCTCGCGTTTGCCGGTGATGAGCGCGGAACCCGGCTCCGCCTTCGAGAAATCCGTCAGCACCACGGCATCACCCGCGCGCGACCATCGGCGTGAATCGTTGGAGAACATTTCGGGAGGCGCGCCGTTGGTGGATTTCTTCCCTGGCTCCGCTCCGTGAAGGAGAGACGACGAAAAGAAAGCCGAGGGAATCGTGATGCTGGCAAGCAGCAAACCCGCAAGGATGAAGGCGCGTTTCATGTGTTAGGTGGACAGGCAACAGGGAAGCGTTATTCGGTCACTGGAGCAAGCTCTCGCGTCCAGCCACTTTCGATTTGCTGCGTTCGCGGCTACGCTAAAACTTCTTTCACCACATTCCCATGCACGTCAGTCAGGCGATAGTGGCGGCCTTGGAATTTGTAGGTGAGGCGTTCGTGGTCAATGCCGAGGAGGTGCAGCACCGTGGCCTGGAAATCGTGGACGTGGACTTTGTTCTCGATGGCGTTGAAGCCGAACTCGTCGCTCGCGCCGTAGCTCAGGCCGGGCTTCACGCCGCCGCCGGCCATCCAGAGCGTGAAGGTGTAGGGATGATGGTCGCGGCCCCATTGCTTGGTCTCCTCGATCTTGCCCTGCAAAAACGGCGTGCGCCCAAACTCGCCGCCCCAGATGACGAGCGTGTCGTCGAGCAGGCCGCGTTGCTTGAGGTCCTGCACGAGCGCGGCGCTCGGGGCGTCCACGTCGGTGCACTGGATTTTGAGCTGGGTGTTGAGGTTGCGATGCTGGTCCCAGCCGGCGTGCATGAGCTGGATGAACTTCACGCCGCGCTCGGCGAGCCGGCGGGCCATCAGGCAGTTGTAGGCGTAGCTGCCCTGCCGCTTCACGTCGGGCCCGTAGGCGTCGAGGGTGGACTGCGGTTCCTTTGAGAAGTCGGTGAGTTCGGGAACGCTCGTCTGCATTTTGTAGGCCATCTCGTATTGCGCGATGCGGGTGGCGATTTCCGGGTCGCCGAATTCGCGCAGCTTCAGCTCGTTCAACCGCGCGAGGTCGTCGAGGATGCCGCGGCGCACTTCGCGGCTCATGCCGTCGGGGTTCGAGAGGTAAAGGACCGGGTCGCCGCTGCCGCGGAATTTCACGCCCTGAAATTTCGACGGCAGAAATCCGCTGCCCCAGTAGAAGTCGTAGAAAATCTGGCCGCAACTCGCCTCCTTGTCGCGCGAGGTCATCACGACGAACGACGGCAGCTCCTGCGTGTCGGTGCCGAGGCCGTAGGTGAGCCACGCGCCCATGCTCGGGCGGCCGGCCATCTCGGAGCCGGTGAGGAAAAACGTGATGCCGGGCGCGTGGTTCACGGCCTCGGTGTGCATGGACTTGATGAAGCACAGGTCGTCGGCGATGGCGGCGGTGCGCGGGAGGAAATCGCTCACCCACGCGCCACTCTTGCCGTGCTGCTTGAAGTTCGTGATTTCGCCGAGCACCGGGCGCGCAGTCTGGTTGCCGGTCATCGTGCTGAAGCGCCGTCCGCCCACGACCTCGTCGGGAATCTGTTTGCCGTGCCACTCGCGAAGCTTCGGCTTGTAGTCGAACAAATCCACGTGCGACGGCGCGCCGTTTTGGAACAGGTAGATGACGCGCTTGGCCTTCGGGGCGAAGTGGGGGAGGTCGGGAAGGCCGCCGGAGAAATTTTGAGTTTTGAGTTTTGAGTTTTGAGTTGGGGCGGCTGCGCCGAACGCCTCGCGACTCAACAACGACGCCAGCGCGGCGGTGCCGAGGCCCATCGCGCTGCGGCCGAAGAACTGCCGGCGAGTCAGGAAGGCTTGGTGCTCGAGCAACGGGTTCATTTCGTCAGCGCAAAATACTTTTCGGCATACCATCGCCCGATTTCATTCTGCGCAGCCGTGTCGAAATGGACGTTATCGCCGATGTTGCCCTTCAGGTCGCGGGCGTCCACGCAGGCGGTGTGCGGGCGCTTGGACGGGAGCGACAGGAGCAGCTCGTTCATCTTCGCCCGGCCGGCCGCGCCTTCGTTGTCCCGCATTTCGCCGATGGTGCAGGCGATGAACGGAAGGTCGGGTGAGCCGAGATCCGCGCGCAGGTCGTCCACGAGCTTGAGCAACTTCGCCTCGTAAACCTTCAGGCGGTCGTCCGTGGCATCGGCCTCGCCTTGCAACCACAGCGCGGCGCGGATGCGCGCTTTGACGGGCGCGGTTTGCCGGAGGGCGAGCTTTGCGCGGCGCAGGGCCTCGTCGTAGAGCTTCGCGCCTTTTTGCCAGAGCGCGATCTGCGAGCCTCCCACCGCGCACGGGATCAGGCCGACGCGCAGCGTGGGTTCGCGCGCGGCGACCGCCTCCGCGAAAGCCATCCCTGAGCCGACGCCGGCGTTGTCGTGTCCCGCGAAGGTCTTCGCGTCACCGGTAAGATGCAACGGGTGCCGCGCGAGATACCACGCGTCGTCTTTCAAGTGCATCATCACCAGGCGCGGGTCGCGTTTCGGCTCGTCGGGCATGACCCCGCGGCCCTTCATGTTCGACTGGCCGATGAGCAGGAACAGATCGAGCCGCTCCATTCCCTCCGGCAGCTTCGCGATGTCCGCCGGTTGCAGCGGCGGGTGCGTGGGTGGCGGGGTTTCCACTCGGCCCGCCTTCTTTTTCGCCTCGGCGGCGATGGATTCCCTGGCGGCGATGCCGATTGCGGCAGTGCCGAGTCCGAGCGCGCCGCAGCGGAGAAAGTGTCGGCGAGTGAGGATGGCTTGGTGTTTGAGAAGTGGATTCATCGTGTGGCTCGGTTTACTTCTTCTCGTTTTGTTTTGCAGTTCCGGCGGGTGTCCCGACGAAGTCGGCCTCGCGCAGTTTCATCCGCAGTTTGCCCTGCATGGTGGTGACCCAAAGCTCGCCGGGCCTGTGCTCATAAATATACGGGTAGGAGATGCGGTGCTCCGGCCCGGTGTCGCCCGGCGCAGTCGGGTCTTTGGCCACGATGACGGGCGGCGTCCACGTCTTGCCGTCGTCGTCGGAAAGAGCGAAGGACAACTGCTCGCGGCGGCCGAGTTTGCGCTCGCGATCAATCCAACGGTTCCAAAACAGCGCGAGCCGTCCGCTTTGCAAGCGCACCAGCAATCCCGGCGCGGGACTGGCCTCGATCTTCGAGTTGCGCACATCGGTCCACGTGAGTCCCTCGTCGGTGGAGAATGCCTCGCGGAAAAACGGCTGCGGATTGCGCATCAGCATCCAGACGCGGCCATCCTTGAGCTGCGCAATCGTCGCCTCGATGCCGCCGCCGTGGTCGCCGTAGCCGCCGCTTTTGCCGAGGTCAATGATGTTGCTCTGCTTCCACGTCACACCGTCGTCGTCCGACGCGAGAGTGAACGTCACGTGCCGCCCCGGATCAGTCACAGCCAACTGGCAGCCGAGGACGATCCGCCCGCTGCGAAGCTGGATCATGCCGCGCAGCGCGCCGCAATAACCGTCCAGCACCAGCCGCGGCTCGTCCCACGTTTTTCCGTCGTCCAGGCTGCGCACGACATAAACGGGATTGTGGTGCCCGGGCAGCGGGTTGTTGTTCGTCCGGTCCCACTTCATGGCGAATTCCCTGTTGTTGGAAAACGCGATCACCACGACGCCGCTGCGCGTGCGCAACACGGCGCGTTCTTCGCGGGCCGTGACTTTCGCCGCGTCCTTGAACAGCGGCCGCGCCGTCCAGGTCTTGCCGTCATCGCGGCTCACGTGAACTTTCGCGTCATCCACGGCTAGCACGCTGCCGTCGCCGAGTTTCACGAACGGCCCGAGCAAATCGAACGGCAACGGCTCGCACTTCGGGTGCAAAATGATGGGGCGCTCGGCGGTGAAAGTGGCCGTGCCCATGAACAGCAACCCGGCAGCCGCGCCGAACCCGAGCGCGCTTGCTCCACGGCGGAGCCGCCCGAAGGCGAACAGTTGGGGGAGCGGATTCATCATGATCAGGTCATTACTTTGACGTTGGGCCGGCCTTTTCCGTCAGCAGATAAGTCATCAGGTCGCGCAGTTCCGCCGGCGTGAGCGCCTTGTCAATCCCCTCGGGCATGAGCGAGAGCGTCATCGGCTCGACCTTCACGATGTCCTTCTTCTTCAGCCTGGCGGTCTTGCCGCCGGCCTGCGCGATGCTCAACGTGTCCTCGTTCTCGCCCGTGCGCGTGCCGGAGACCGGCTCGCCCTTTGCCAGCGTGACGGTGTAGCCGGCGGCGTCGGGATTGATCGCGGCGCTTGGCTCGGCGAGGTCGCGCAGCACGCTCGCGTAGTCGCGGTGGACGAGGTTGTTCAAATCGGGCCCGACCGCAAAGCCCTCGCCGCGCAAGGTGTGGCAGGTCACGCAGGCGGCCTTGCCGCGGAAGAGCTCACGGCCCTTGTCCCAGTTGCCGCCGGCGATTTCGGGAATTTTCCGCTCAATATTGTCCGGCGTGCCCGGCTGCGCGAATGGCAGGAGGAACCGCTGCGTGCCGGGCGGTCGCGGTCGCGGGTCGCGGGTGGTGAAGAACGACACGTCGAGCGAGCGGGCGGGCGTGGTGAGCGAAAGGGTCAGCGCCGGCCATTTGTTCTCGACCACGCCGGCGACGGTCAGCCGCGACTCGCGTTCGCTGATGCGCTCCACCTTCGCGCCGGGCGCGGCGAGCTTGAGCGCCGCGTCGCTCTTGAAGATCACCGTCACGGTCTCCGGCTCGGGCGCGTAGCCGAGTTCCGATCCCGGCTGCGTCGCGGGCTGGAGCATGTTGAACAGGTTCAACTGCCCGCGCAGCGTGAGCGTCCCGGCCTCGCCGAGTTTATTCCAAAGCTCGTCGTGCGCGCCGCTCGCGCGGGTGAACTGCCGTGCCGCTGCCAAGTCGGGATGCGGCAACCAGCCGTTCCACTTGGCCGACTTCCCGCGCCACTCGGCGGCGAGGCCGGTGAGGTCGTGCGCGAGGTCGAGCGCGGGCTGCTTCGACTTCGGCTCGCCCGTGATGGCGATGGCGTAATTGCAGGCCTGCGCGCGCGGCGCGGTTTCAAGCACGAGGCGGCGCCCATCCGCGCCGGCTCGCGCCGACTTCACCGCCAGCGCGTGACGCGGCTGGCGCTGCTGGGCTTGCACGACGGCGTAACCGGGGCGCATTTTCTCCAGCTGATCCGCCGCCGCGACGTGGCGGCCGAATTCGATCTTCGTGCGCGCGGTGAGCTGCTTCGCCACGCTTGCGTCGAACTGGCGGTCAAAGGCGATGACCGTCTCCGTCGGGCTGGCGGCCCACGCGAGCACGGGCTGGGGGGCCGTGGTTTCACGGTAGCTGATCTTGAATGCACGCCCCGCGCCGTTCGGCCCGTTGCCCCAGTCGGGCTTGCCGGTGTGGCAGCAGATCAGCAGATCCCCCTGCGGCGAGATCGCGCAGTCCACCACAAGCAAACCGATGTTCGCGATGAGCTGGTTCTGTGCGACGTAGCCGGCGGCGGTCTTTGCGAGCGTCGTGCGCCAGAGCTTGCCGCGGGATTCGCCGGTCACGAGCGCGTCGTCCTCCCAGAACGCGGGGCCGAAGCGCCCGCGTCCCGGCGCGGGCGTGTTGAAGCGGAAGCCGCACGTGCTCTGATGCTGCGGGCCGTAGTCCCACACGCTCGGCTCATCCACGACGTTCGGTAGCCACTTGGGATGGCGCGGCGGGAAACCGTAGTGGCGGCCCGGCTGAAGATGGAGCAACTCATCGAACGGATTTCCGTTTGGACACCACGTCGCGCCTTCCTGGTCCGTGGCGAACAAATCGCCGTGCCGGTTCCATTGCAGCGACATGATGTAGCGCAGGCCGGAGGCGACTTGCTCAACCTTGCCATCGGGCGTGAGGCGCAACAGGCAGCCGTGCCGGCGCGCGGTCGTGTAGTGCGCGACGCCCTGCTTGTCGTGGACGTAGGCATTGTCGTGGGCGGCGTTGCCCATCGTCACATACCACGCGCCGTCGGGGCCGCAGGCCAGCGCGAGCGACGTGTCCACGCGGCGATGGTGGAGCAGCGGATCGGCCTCGATGGCGGGATCAACGAAACCCTTCACCACCGTCTCGCGCTTGTCCGGCACGCCATCGCCGTTCGTGTCGCGAAAACGCACGATCTCGCCGCCGAGCAGCGCGTGCGGTTCGCCGCCCTTCACGACCATGCCGAGCGAGTAGTTCGCGCCCGTCTCCGGCCAGAACGTGTCCACCTTGTCCTCCAGACCGTCGCCATCCATGTCGCGCAGCAAATGAAACCGCCCGTCGTAACCGCCCGCGAAGAGCCGTCCATCCGGCGCATACTCGACGTTGTTCAGGCTGGTGAGCTTGACCGGCAACTCGCGCACGACGAAACCAGGAACCAGCATTTGCACGGGCACGTCCGCCGCGGGGAGGTGGCCGCAAAGAACGCAAAGGAACGCAAGGCGGAGGGTTCGTTTCATGGCTGGAATTGAACCGTGCTCGTGACCATCGCGCCGCGCTCGTCGGTGAGGGCGATAAGCCAGGTGTTCGCGTTGGCGGGCGGCTTTGGGGCAATCACCGCATCTTTGCCGGCTTCGAGCGGGAGAGTTTTCCACACGCGCCTCGAGCGCAAGCCGGTGTCGGTGGTGTAATGCAGCGCGGCGGATTTCACCGGCACGGCGCTCTTGAACGCGAGCCGGACTTCATCGCCCTTGGTTGTAAGTTTGCCCGGCACCGGGAGCGGTTTGCCGTCGCGGCAGAATGAATCAATGAACAGCCCGATCTCCGGCGGCGCCCAGCCGGGCGGATGGCCGTGCCTCATGTTCACTTCGATCCGCATCTGCTTCCTGCCGGGCACCACGTCGAAACTCTTCTGGTAGCTGTCGAGCGGGTAGTGAACATCGCCCGTGCCGTTCACGAACAGGATCGGCACGCGGCAATGCGGCAGCAGGCTCGACGGATCGTAAGCTTTCACCCACGCGTCGCGACGCTCGCCAAGCTTGTCGATTGCGGGCTTCTGCACCGACTCGCCCTCGTGAAGAAACCCGCAGCCATACACCGGCACGGCCGCCTTGAAGCGGTCATCGAGCGACGCCACGAGGCACGTCGTGTAACCACCCCAACTGATGCCCGTCACCGCCGTGCGCTCCGCGATGACCTCGGGAAACGAGCGCAGCAACGAGTGCGCGCGGATCACGCTCGCCGCCGCGTGATACGGCCAGTCGTCCGAAACATCGCCGCCGATGCTGTCGAACTTCTCCGGGTGGCCGTGGTCCGGCCCGCCGTTGGGCAGGCGCGTGCGCGTGCCGGCCTTGGCGGCCTGGCCCAGCACCGGCACGCCCTTTGCGTCATAGATCGGATCCATCGGCCGGCTGCCGGACAAGTCCATCGCGATGGCCGCATAACCGCGCTTCGCCCACAGATGCACCCATTCGGCGAACGCCGTCCCGCCGCCGCCGTGGATCAGCACCACGCCGGGAAACCTCGCGCCGGGCTTCGCTTCACCCAGCGTCACGGGCGACGCGTAAAACGCGAACACCTCCGTGTCGTTGCCCTTGAATTTCTCGCCCGCATAGACCAGCGAATGCACCGCGCCCGTCTGCGCCAGCCAGCGTATCGCGGGCGCGCGCTTCAACTCTGTGAGGTTCCACGGGCCGACGGTCTCGTCAACGGCCAGCGTCACCGCCGGCGCAAGCAACGCGATGACCGCGATGGAAAACAGATTCAGTGGGTGGATTTTCATTTGGCTTCTGTTCCAACGAACTCCTCGCGGGTCAGCTTGCCGTCGCCGTTTTTGTCAAAGCCCTTGAAGCGCTTCTCCGCGTCATCCTTCTTCGCGAGGCCGTTGCGGTATTCGTCGAGCGTGAGGACGCCGTCGGCGTTCTTGTCCCAGTTGCCGAAGGCGCGGACGCGATTCACGTTCAGCGCGGCGCCGGTCGTCGCCGGCGCGGCCTTGGTGGCGGCGCGTCTGCTGGCCTTCGATTGCATCGCCGGATCAACTGTCTTCGGCAGCGTGGCGAACCATTTCTCGATCTCGGCGCGCATCCGCGCGACGCGCTCCGGCTGCTCGGCGGCGAGGTTCTTTGCCTGCGCGCGGTCGGTGATGACGTTACTCAATTCCGCCTTCTCTTTCGTTTCGTCGAGGATCAAGACCCACGGGCCGTCGCGCATCGCGAAGGTCGGCCAGTCGTCGCCGGTATGCTTGCCCTGCCACCACCAGAAGACCGGTTTGGTGCGCGCCTGCGGCTGGCCTCTGAACGCAGGCAGCATGTTCTCGCCGTCGGAGACGTAGCCCTTGGGCGCGGCGACGCCGGTGGCGGCGAGGAGCGTCGGGAAAACGTCCACGCCGGCGAGCGCGGTTTCCTTGTCCACGCGCCCGGCGGGGACGACGCCCGGCCAGCGCGCGAGGAACGGCACGTTCACGCCACCCATGAGCAGGCTGCGTTTGCGTCCGCGCAAGCCGCCCGTGCTGCCCTGGCTGAAATAAAATTTCTGCGCCGGCTGCGTGTGGCTGTTCTCCGGGCCGTTGTCGCTGGAGAACATCACGAGGGTGTCCTTCGCGAGGCCGAGTTCATCGAGCACATCGAGGATGCGGCCGACCTGCCGATCCGCGCGCGTGACGGCGGCGTAGTAGGTGCGTTGCGGCTCGGCCACGTCGGGATACGGCTTTTTGTCGTCGGCGGTGGCGGAGACGAGATGATGCGTCTCGTGCAGCCAGAGGTTCAGGTAGAACGGCGTGCCCTTCGCTTCGCGGATGAACTTCACCGCGTGATCGGTCGCGGCGACGCTCGTCCAAGACGCGGCCTCCTTGTCATGCGCCGCGCCTTCGCCGGAGCCGAACTTGTAGTCCAGCCCGTCGAACACACCCCGCCCCGGCCCGGTCCACACCGCCGCGTCGTCGTAGCCATAGGCTGCGGGCAACGGCGCGTCGGCGAGCGCGCCGCCGGAGAGATGCCACTTGCCGTAGTGCGCGGTGCGAAAGCCGGCCTCCTTCATCACGCGCGGAAGCAACGGCGCCTTGGGATCGAGCCAGTCGGGCATGCTGCGCGCGACGTTTTCCTCGTGCGCCGCGAAGTGCTGATGCACGCCCCAGCGCGAGGGGAACTGCCCGGTGACAATGCCCGTGCGGCTCGGCGAGCAAACGGGATTCACCACGGTGAAGCTCCAGAAATCCGTCCCCTCGCGTGCGAGCCGGTCGAGGTGCGGCGTCTGGATGCGCGGATGCCCGTGGCACGCGAGATCGCCGAAGCCGAGGTCGTCGGCGTAGATGAAGACGATGTTGGGGTGGGGCGCGGCGGCGGTGGACTGTTGGCCGCAAAGAGCGCAAAGAACCGCAAAGAGGGCGGCAAGAATGTCCGGGCATTTTTTCATGGGCGTTCTTCCGTCATTATTGCGCCTTCGCCGCCGCATCGAACAGTTTCTTTTTGCGCTGCGGCGCGGGCGCTCACTTCATTCCGGCGGGCGGAAGTTCCCCGCACAGGTCCAGCGCCTTCAACGCCTCCACGGTGGCGATGTAGGTGATGTAGTGGTAGTTCCCGCGATAGAGCGAGTGCATCCACCAACGGCCGCTCACACGCTGCTCGCGCTTGAGCCACGCCAGGCCGCGCTGGATGCGCGGGTCGGTCGCGGGCACGTCACTCTGGCGCAGAAGCACAACGGCGAGCGCGGTCATGTAGGCGTCGCTCTCCGGCTTGGCGGCATCGGGCAGGCTGGTGATGAACTGGCGCACGAAGTCGCTGATTTCAAAATGCCAGTCCTCGAGCGCGGACATGTCGCGGACGCTCCAGCCGCCGTCGGTGTGTTGCTTCGAGGAGAGCAACGCCAGCGCGGCCTTGCGCTCTGGTTGCGGGACGAGTTCGGGCAGGTAGTGCGCGAGTTGCAGTTTGAGGATGCGGTCGAAGTCGTTCTTCGGCGCGGAGGTGCGCAGCCAGTCTTTCATCTTCGCAACGCCGGCGAGCAACGACTCGTCCTTCAATCCCGCCAGCCAGCCCGGCGCGGCGGTGATGGCGCGCGCGGCCTGGAGCGTGAGTTCAAAGTCCGTGGTGATGTGCGGAATCTCCACCTCGCCGTGGCTCACGAACGCCCCGCTGTCCGACTGGCGTGCGAACATATCCCGCAACGCACGCTCGGCCGGCTCGGAGGTTTTGCCCGTGAGATGGCGGTCCCATTCGACCAGTCCGAGGGCGCGCCAGACGCTGCTGAATGTGCCGGAGTAAAACTTGTGGCCGTTCTTCTCCGACTGCTTCACCGGCTTGATTTCCTTGGGGACGGAGTTGACGAAGTCCGCGAGCACCTCGTCGCTCGGCTTGCCGAACTGCCGCGTCCACGCCGTGCGCTCGGTCATGTAAGGGCCGGTGGTGTGGCAGTTGACACACGACTTCTCGCGCACCCAGGCGAGCGCGCCGTCCTCGACGTAGCGCGCCGCGGCCTGGAGCGACGCGGGGCCAAATTTCTTCACGCGCGGCTCGTCGGCGGAGGGCACGCTCACGCGGATGTCGCCGGACTCGTATTGGAACTTCGGCTTGGGTTTGTCCTGCGCGTGCGCGGCGAGCGTAAGGACGCCGAAGACGATGAGCGACGCGGGGAGCGCGAGCCGGACCAACTTCACCGTGCCCACCGTGGTGAAGTCAAACGCGGCTAGCAACCGGATGGAGACAAGTTCGCGCATGGGTTTCATTTTATTGCTTTGTTTTTTTCCGCTTGGGCGCCGCCTTTGCGCCGGGTGCCGTCTTCGGCATCATCGGTTCGATGCCGAGCTTGCGGCAGTCGGCGTCCACCTCGTCGCTCCAGGTTTCGTAGAGCTGCTTGAGCGCGGCGAGCTTGTCGGGATGCTGCGCGGCGAGGTCGCGCTGCTCGCCGATGTCACTGGCGAGGTTGAAGAGCATGTCGCGCGCGGGCGTTTGCTTCGGGCCGGGTTCGGCGTCGCCTTCGGTCGAGTGGACGAATTTCCAGTCGCCCTGGCGCGCGCCGTAATTGTTGCTCCGCGTGCGGTTGCGCCAGAAGAGCACGTCGTGCGGCGCGCCGGATTTCTTCGCGGTCAGGAAGGGAATCAAGTCCACGCCCTCGACTCCCTTTGCGTCCGCTCCGGCCAGCGCCAGCGTCGTTGCGGCCAGGTCGAACGAGATGACCGGCTGGCGATACACCGCGCCCGCCGCCAGCACGCCCGGCCAGCGCGCGAGCAGCGGCACGCGGATGCCGCCCTCGAACGTCTCGCACTTCGAGCCGCGCAACGGCGTGTTGCGCGAGCCGTTGACGGCGTTGCGCGTCGTGGGGCCGCCGTTGTCGCTCGTGAAGAAGACGAGCGTGTTGTCGCGTTGACCAATGGCGTCCAGCTTCGCGAGGACGAGGCCGACGGCGTCATCCATCGCGCTTAACATCGCGGCGTAGGTGCGGCGCTTCGGCTCGGTGATGTTGGGAAAGCGCTGCAAGTATTTCTCCGTCGCCTCCAGCGGCGTGTGGACGGCGTTGAACGCGAGGTAGAGGAAGAACGGTTTCGTCGCGCCGCGCTGGCGCCCGACAAACGCGGCGGCCTCCTCGCCGAAAGCGTCGGTGAGGTAACGCGATTCCTTCACCGGCTCGCGGTTGCGCAGGATCGGCGCGGCGTATTCGCCCTTCGAGTTCGCCTTCGGCACATAGATGTGGCCGCCGCCCGTGAAGCCAAAGAACTCATCGAAGCCCCGGTCCACCGGCGTGAAGCCCGCCTGGTCGCCGAGGTGCCACTTGCCGGCCATGCCGGTCGTGTAGCCCGCCGCGCGCAGGCGGTCGGGCAGCGTCGTCACCGCCTTGGGCAGCGGCCCGCTGACGTTGCTCAAGTCCTCCATGCCAGAGCGATGCTGATAGCGCCCGCTCATCAACGCCGCGCGCGTCGGCGTGCAGAACGAGCCGTTCGCATACGCGTCGGTGAACCGCACGCCGTCCTTCGCCAGCGAGTCAATGTTCGGCGTGGGAATGTCCTGGCAGCCGTGCGCACCGATGTCGGCATAGCCCATGTCGTCGGCGAGGATGATGACGAGGTTGGGCCGCTTGGTCTCGGCGGCGGCGAGAATCGGGAGGCTGAATGCCAGCGAGAGGGCGAGAGACAGGATTGCTTTCATGGAATGGATTCGGTGGTTCAGCGCGCGTTGGAATTCGACGCACCGGGCGACCCCGGTATGCGGAAGAAATGCACGCGGCCTTTCATGTCCCGTCCTTCGCCGGTTATTTCCGTGAAAGAGCCGATAACGCAGCCATCCGGCGTGACTTCGCGGCGGTCGCTGATGGCGCAAGGGTGCATGAACTTCTCGCTCACCGCGTGGTCGCGATGGCCAGCGGGGCGCACAGGGCCGGCAACTCCAGCAGCAGGGTGGCGCAGACGAGCGGACACAATCCTGTGCTGGCCCTTCCACATTCAGGGGCGCCCGATGAAGGGCGGCAACTTGAAGGGGTTTCCAGCAGCTTCAACACCGCCCGCGCCGCGCGTCCGCTCGCGCCGGGTGCGCCGAGGGACTTCACCGCTTCCGCAAGTTTCGCCTTCACCGCCGCGCGCCGCTCGGGATTGTTCAGCAATTCCAGTGCGGCGCGGGCAAGGTTTTCACCGGTCGCCGCGCGCTGGATGAATTCGGGGAACACCGCCTCGCCCGCCAGCAGGTTCGGCATGGCGAGAAAATCCACCGTCACGATCTGCCGGCCAATGAGGTAGGTGCTCCACGAGGTTTTGTAGAGCGCGACCGTCGGCACGCCGAAGAACGCGCACTCCAGCGTCACCGTGCCGGTGGACGCGACGGCCACGGTGGCGGAACGCAGCGCGTCGGCGAGGCTGCCGATTTGCGTTTCCAATCCGGCCAGCGGCGCGGTGAAAGTTTTTGCCTGATCGCGCAGCGACTCATTCGGCAGCACCATGCGAAAATGAGTCTGCGGCGCGGTGCGCTGGATGATTTTCGCGGCCTCAATCATCGCGGGCAGATGGCGGCGCAGTTCGTCCACGCGGCTGCCAGGCAGCAAAAGAATTTCCGATTTCCGATTTCCGATTGACACGCCCGCAGTGGGTTCATCCGATTCTGAATTCTGAATTCTGAATTCTGAATTCGTATGCCGTTCCACCAGCGGATGCCCGACGAACTCCACGCGCAGCTCCGGCACGCGCGCGGCATACCAGTCTTTCTCGAACGGGATCACGCTCAAGAGCAGGTCGTAGTCGCGGGCCATCTGCGTCGCGCGGCCCGGACGCGACGCCCAGACCTGCGGCGAGACGTATTGCACAATCTTCGGCTGCCAGTCGTTGAAAATGTTCCGCCGCGCGCGCGCCAGCTTGCGGACGGCCCGGGCGAAGCGGCGGTTGAAGCCGGAAAAATCCACGCAGACGATCACGTCCGGCTGGCGCTGGCCGGCGAGCGCGAGGAGCTGGTCGAAGATGCGCTTGAACTTCGCGTAGTTCCGCAGCGCCTCCTGCAAACCGATGACCGAATGTTGCGTGAGGTCGAGCGCCAGTTCCACTCCGGCGGCGGCCATGCGCGGCCCGCCCGCGCCGAAGAACCGCGCCGGAAACGGATTCGCGCGCAGTTCCGGCGACGCCTTGAGCGCCTGCACCAGTTCCGCCGCGAGCCAGTCCCCGCTGGCCTCGCCGGCGATGAGCATGAAGGTGGTTTCAGACATTTGGTTTGGCGCGTGCTTGAAAATCTGTTTGTTCGGAGGGCCGAGCTACGCGAGGCCCTGACTGTCGTTGCAGCATGACTTGAAAATGGGGACTCGCATAGCTCGTCCCTCCGAAATTTACCGTGCCGCCGCGAGGCTTTCCGCCATCGCCTGGCCCGCAATCCATCCGGTCGTCCACGCGGCCTGAAAATTGAAGCCGCCGGTGATGCCGTCAATGTCCAGCAATTCGCCCGCGAAATACAAGCCGGGACACGCGCGGCTCGCCATCGTCTTGAAATCCACCTCCGCCAGCCGCACTCCACCGCAGGTGACGAACTCGTCCTTGTTCAGGCTCTTGTTCGTGACCGCGAACTCCGCCTCCGTCAACTGCCGCGCCAGCGCGTGCAACTGTGCACGGTCGAGCCGCGCCCACTGCGTTGTGGCAGAAATTCCCGCCGCGGCCACGAATTTTTCCCAGAGCCGGGCGGGTAACGGAGCGCCGAACTCCGGTTCGGCGTGTTGCCCTGCCATATGCCCCCCCCCGTGCCGAACCGGAGTTCGGCGCTCCAACTCTGTCTTTGCGCCCGGCATTGCGTTCACGACGAGCTTCGCGCCGGTCTTCTCTCGCTGCCGCTGGCACAGGGCGAGTGCGCTCTCGAAATGTTGCCCCGGCAGCCAGTTCACCCGCAGCGGAAACTGGTAGTTCCGCCCGTGCAAATCCCGCGCGCCCCACGCCGAGAGCCGGATGATTGCCGGCCCGCTCAAGCCCCAGTGCGTCACCAGCACCGGGCCGGTCTCCTTCAGCTTCGTTCCCGCCACGCTCACGACGGCGTTTTCCACCGCGACCCCGGCAATGCCGTCCAGCCGCGTGTCGGTGACGTGAAAGGTGAAGAGCGACGGCACCGGCGGTTCCAGCGTGTGGCCGAGTGAAGTTGCCAGCGAACCCGCCGCCGCCGCGCGGCAGCCGCCCGTGGCGAGCAGGAGCAAATCACAATCGATAGTGGGACAGGCATCCTGCCTGTCCAAGAGGGCGGTCGCAGATCCCTCGAAGCGCTTGAAATGGGCGGCGCTCTGCTGGACAGGCAAGATGCCTGTCCCACTAGCATCACCCGCCAGCGTCAGCCGGAAACCTCCTTCCCCACGCCGCTCGACCCGTTCCACTCCACAGTTGGCGCGCAACTCCACGCCGGCATCGCGCGCCGCGTTCGTGAGGCACTCGATGATGGTCTGCGACTGGTCGGTGGTGGGGAACATCCGCCCGTCCGCCTCGGTCTTGAGTTCCACGCCGCGCGTGGCGAACCACTGCACGGTGTCCGCCGCCTGGAAGCGGTGCAGCGCGCCGATGAGCGCCGGGCCGCCGCGCGGATACCGCTTGGCCAGTTCCTTCGGTTCGAAGCACGCGTGCGTGACGTTGCAGCGCCCGCCGCCGGAGATTTTCACCTTCTGGAGAAACTGCGGCCCGCGCTCCAGCACCGTGACGGAGCCGCGCCCCCGCAACGCCTCGGCGCACGCGATGGCCGCGAAGAATCCCGCCGCGCCGCCGCCGACCACGACCACCCGTAGGAGACGACGTGAGGAGTCTCCAACTTTGTCTTCAGTGCCGGTCATGGTGCAGGTTGCTGGCCTTGCCTGTAATGAGCATGAATTTTGCAGAACTCACTTTTTATTTCACCCCGGAGGCACTGATGGCTAATAAATTTCAAAAACTCCTTCCGCGACTTTCCTGAAAGTTGAATGACTATTGCCATCCACGCCGCCGCTGTTGCCCTTTTTGGGGCGATAATTTTCGCCACCTAGACCACAAACCACTTCTAATCCGAAATAAGGCTGCGACCGCCAACCGGTGGAATGACCTCCAAATAGTCTAATGTGCATAACAGGAGCATCCGACTCCGCTTTGCTTTGTCGCAAGATTTCCGGAGGATAGTATCTGATTTCGCGAGGCTTCAAGGCCGCAACTGCTGGAGGCAAAGGACCGTAATCAATGTTGGTAATGTAATGCCTTGCCACACCGCTTGAATAATCGGTCACTTCCGCGCGTGGCGATGGCGGACGCCAATAGAATGGCTCTAATTTGTTCGTTGCTAGCAATTCACAGCCTCGACGAACTGCATCCCAACCACCGGCGGATTGAACACGCTCGTTAACTACTTTGCGTTGTCCGCGTCTTTCCGACCAATCATCCAAGCCCACTGGAACCAATCCAAAAGTCATGCAAAACACGATAAGCGAAAACACTCCCCAGATAGTGTGTGCAAGCGGGTGCCGTCTAATTTGTCCCCCAATCGTAGGAGACGACGAAAACACAGCAAGAAAGAGGCGGACTGCGAACATCAAAGCACCAGCCCAAATCAGCAACCAAATTGCCATTATCAAGTTCTGGTTCATTGGAGCGATTTCTCCGTATCTCCGTGGCTATTTCGACCTTTGGACCTGCCGGGTGATTTCAAACGCCACGTCGAGCGCGCGTTTGGCGGCCTCGCCGCTGACGAGCGGGGTCTGCTGCGCGCGGACGCATCCGATGAAGTGCGCGAGTTCCAGCTTGAGCGGCTCGTCCTTCGCAATCGGCACCGGCTCGCGCACGATTTTCTTGCCGCCGAACTGGCTGACGATGGCCGAGTCCTTGCCGACGCCGAGCTTGGCGGCGAGGACTTTTTTCAGCAGCGAGCTTTCCTCCTCGCCGTCGCGGGCGATGCGGTAGATGAAGCCTTCCTGCGCGCGGTAGTCGAGCGAGATGTAGCTCGGCTGCGCGCCGCCGCTGAACACGCGGATTTTCCGCAGCCGCTCCGGGCTGACGCGGCTGGCGGTGAGGTTCGCGACGCAGCCGTTGGCGAAGCGCAGCCGCGCGTTCGCGATGTCCTCGCTCTTGCTCAAGACGGGGATGCCCACGGCGTCCACGCTGGCCACGGGCGAGTTCACGAAGGCCAGCACCACGTCGAGGTCGTGAATCATCAGGTCGAGCACCACGCCGATGTCCGTGCTGCGCGCGGGATACGGCGAGAGGCGGTGGCATTCGATAAAGCGCGGTTCCGTGGCGACTTTTTGCAGGTAGCCAAAGACGGGGTTGAAGCGCTCGACGTGACCGACTTGTAGAACACAGTTCTTTTCGCGCGCGAGCTGCACCAACTCGGCGGCCTGCGCGGAACTGTCGGTCATCGGTTTCTCGACGAGCAGGTGCTTGCCCTGCTGAAGGAGTTGCTTTGCCAAATCAAAATGCGTCGTCGTGGGTGTCACGATGCTCAAGGCGTCGCTGGCGGCAGCGGCTTCGGCGATGGAGGCGAAGGTTTTCGTGCCGCACTTCTCGGCGATTTTGCGCGCGGTGTCGGGAACGGAATCAAAGACGCCGGCGAATTCGACGTGGCCCGCCGCCGCGAGTTCGGCATAGACGCGGGCGTGATGCTGCCCAAGCGAGCCGGTGCCGAGCACGGCGACGCGGACGCGGCGGGTGGATGGCGATGAACTGGCGGTTGACACGCGGCAAGTCTAGGGCGCGCGGCGCAGGCGGCAAAGTTCAAAGTGCGGGCCGAGCAATGCTCTGCGCTCCTTTGCGAACCTCTCGGCGTCTAGGGCGCTGAAATTTTACCCCGAATTCTGAAGTTGGGGAGCACACCCGCCCCCGGGTGTGGTGGGATGCGCCCTCGCATCCAGCCCCGTGACGCGCGAAGCCAGCACGAATGTTCGGACCGCCTCGGTGCGCCCGGGTTTTCCGCGAGGGCGCGGAAAACCGCACGCGAGGCGCGTGCGCTCCCCGGCCTATTCGGAATTCGAGTTTAACGCAAAGGGCGCAAAGGATTCCGCAGGGGACGCGGAGGGAAAATCAAATTGGAACCACGCAAGATTCGCCCGGCTTGATTGCGAGAAGGCGCGCCCTATGATTGCGCCATGCCACACCGATGCATTTTGAATTGTCTGCTCGTTCTTCTTTGTGCCGGGCCGATGCTTTCAGCGCAGACCCCGCCCATTCTCATCAATAAAAACTTCGAGGGCGGCTCGCTCGGCAAGGTGGAGAAGCTCGGCGACGCCGTGTTCCGCCTGCACGTCGAGGGGCAATGCGACGAGCGCGGGCGCAACCGCCAGGCGAGCTGGCATTTCTTCCGCATGGACAACGTCGCCGGGCGCGACCTCACGCTCACGCTCACGGACTTCGTCGGCGAATACAACGACAAGCCCGGCGCGTGCCCGATGTATGCCGAGACGATTCCTGTCTTCAGCTACGATGGCAAAACATGGACGCATTTCCCCGCGATGGACTGGGACGACAAGGCGAAGGAAGCCACGCTGAAATTTCACGCCGCGAGCAACACGCTCTGGGTCGCGCATATTCCGCCCTACACACACGGCGACTTGCTCCGCCTACTCGCCGACGTGGATCGCTCGCCGCACGCGCGCACCGAGGTCATCGGCAAGACGGTTCAAGGCCGCGACCTGCACCTCGTCACCGTCACCGATTTCAGCACGCCCGATACAGCGAAGAAAACCGTGTGGCTTCAGGCACGCCAGCACGCGTGGGAGGCCGGCACGAGCCACGTGATGGAAGGCGCGCTGCGGTTCGTCACCAGCGACGACCCGCGCGCCACCGAGCTGCGCCGCCAGGTGGTCTTCAAGTTCACGCCCATGATGCATCCCGACGGCTGCGCGAACGGCTGGGTGCGTTTCAACGCGAACGGTTTCGACGTGAACCGCCACTGGAACGAGGTGGACTTGCGCGACAAGGAGAAGCTGCGGCTCATGCCGGAGATTTGGTATGTGAAGAAGGCCATCTTCGCGTGGCTCGATTCGGGGCGGCGCATTGACGTGATGATCAACATGCACAACACCGAAGTCACCGAGTTCATGGACACGCACGCGGACGACGACGCTTCGCAGGCAATGATGCAGCGGCTCTACACGAACCTCGCGGAAAAAACCTCCTTCGATCCGTCGCGCAAAACCGGCATCCGCAAGGAGCCGGGCAACACGACCAACGTCCTCTACAACGAGCGGAAGGTGCCGGTGCTGCTGATGGAACAGCGCACGGGCCGCAGCAAGAAACTCGGCCGCCAGCCGACCGTCGCCGACCGGCTCCAGTTTGGCCGCGAACTCATCACCGTGATGGCGGAGACGGTGCTGGAGTGATTGTTAGCGGTGATGGCGGGCACCGCAGATTTTTGAGGCTGATTCTTGTGCGGGGTGCCATTTCCGAATAGGCTCCGATGCATGAACCCAACGGCCTGCCGTTTGCCGAACTCCCAACGATGATGGAGACTGATTTTTTCAACCATCGGAACGTCCTCATCACCGGCGGGCTGGGCTTCATCGGCTCCACGCTGGCCCGGCGGCTGGTGGAACTGGGGGCGAAGGTGACGGTGGTGGACAGCCTGATCCCGCAATACGGCGGCAACCTTTTCAACATTGAGGGAATCCGCGACCGCATCCGCGTGAACATCTCCGACGTGCGCGATCCGTTTGCGATGGCGCATCACGTGCGCGGCCAGGACGTGCTATTCAACCTCGCCGGGCAGACGAGCCACCTGGATTCGATGAAGGAGCCGGAGGCGGATCTGGACATCAACTGCAAGGCCCAGCTCTCACTGCTGGAAACCTGCCGGAAGACAAACCCCGCCATCCGCATCGTCTTCGCCGGCACGCGGCAGATTTACGGCAAGCCTGATTATCTCCCGGTGGACGAGGCGCATCCCATCCGCCCGGTGGACGTCAACGGCATCAACAAAACCGCCGGCGAGTGGTATCACCTGCTCTACAACTCCACCTACGGCATCCCCTGCACGGTGCTCCGGCTCACGAACACCTACGGCCCGCGGATGCGCGTGAAGGACGCCCGGCAGACCTTCCTCGGCATCTGGCTGCGGCGCATCATCGAGGGACAGCCGTTGCAGGTGTTCGGCGACGGCACGCAGCGGCGGGATTTCAATTACGTGGACGACGTGGTCGAGGCGCTGCTTTTGGCGGCGGCGTCTGACAAGGCAGCGGGGAAGGCATATAATCTCGGCAGCGGCGAAGTCGTCTCCCTCAAGGCGCTGGCGGAACTGCTCCTCGAACTGAACGGCGGCGGGCGTCTGGAGCTGTCGCCCTTCTCGGAGGAGTTGAAGAAGATAGACATCGGCGACTACTACGGCAATTTCACCAAGTTCGAGGGCGAACTGGGCTGGCGTCCGAAAATTTCCCTGCGCGAGGGGCTGAAGCGGAGTTTGGAATACTACCGCCGGCACGGGAAAGAGTATTGGGACTAGGCGAGCACGCTCATGCCGACCGCCATTCCGCAAACGAATCCGCGCGCCGAATATCTGGCGTGCCAGGCGGAGATTGACGCCGCAGTTCACCGTGTGATGGAACGCGGGCAATACATCCTCGGTGAAGAGGTAAGTTTTTTTGAGAAGGAGTTCGCGGCCTATCTGGGCGCGCAACACGCCGTCGGCGTCGCCTCCGGCACAGATGCGCTGCATCTGGCGCTCCGCGCCGGTGGCGTGGGATTGGGCGACGAGGTGATCACCGTCTCGCACACCGCCGTGGCGACGGTGGCGGCCATCGTGCAAGCCGGCGCTCACCCAAAACTGGTGGACGTGGATGCCTCCACTTACACGCTGGATCCGGCGGCGCTCGCCGGCGCGGTGACGCCGCGCACGAAGGCGATTGTGCCCGTGCATCTTTACGGGCTGCCGGCGGACATGGCGGCCATCATGGCATTCGCGAAGGAGCGCGGGTTGCTCGTGATTGAAGACTGCGCCCAGGCCCACGGCGCGGAATGCCGCCTTTCCCAAACGTCGGGCTGGAAAAAAGCGGGAACCTTCGGCGATGCTGCGGCGTTCAGCTTCTATCCGACCAAGAACCTGGGCGCGTTCGGTGATGGCGGCGGCGTGGTGACGAACGATGCGGCCCTCGCGGACAAGGTGCGGCTCCTTCGCGAATACGGCTGGCAGGAACGGTATGTGAGCGCCGTCCACGGCTGGAACAGCCGGCTCGATGAAATCCAGGCGGCCATCCTCCGGGTCAAGCTGCGCCAACTGGATCAATGGAATGCGAAGCGCCAAAAAATCGCCGACATCTATGACCGTTGCCTGGCAGGCAGTGCGGTTGTCCAGCCAGTGCGTGCGGCGGATCGCGCACACGTTTTCCATCAGTATGTGGTGTGCGTCAAAAACCGCGATCAAATCCGCCGCGCGCTCGCCGACGCGGGGATCGGAACCGGGATTCATTATCCGGTTCCGGTTCATCGCCAGCCGGCTTACCGTGCGCTTGGCAAGGGCGTGAATCTTCCGACCACGGAAACTCGCTGCGCGGAAATCTTGAGCCTCCCGATGCACCCGCACCTCGAACCGGACACCGCGGAATTGGTCGCGGCCGGGCTGCTTGACGCGGCGAGGGCCGGCTGACCTTGGCGGTGCCAAAGCCGACGGTTTTCGCCCGCAGAAAATTATTTTCCCGCCGCCACAAAAACCGAGGTGCCAAAGGGCAGCCGAACGCCAAGGGTGAGCAGGTGGTTTTCCGCCTTCACGCATGTCGTGAGCAATTGATTAAGGCTGGAAGAGTATGTCCGGGGCACATCAGAGGCCACGGTGCCGCCGCCGGCCCCGGGTGGAAACTTGCGGGTGAAACAGCGCCACAACAGGCCGGGCAGAAAAAACGGGCAAAGGCGGTAGGACGCCATTTCCACCTTGAATCCAGCGGCTTCGAGCAGGTGGATGACTTGATCGAGCCGGTAGCGCCTGCGGGTGTGGACGGCCACGTCATGGGCGCCGCGCAGCGCCTCGAAGGCGGCCACTTGGACGAGCAGAAGACCGCCCGGCCTCAAAGCCCGGTGCAAATTTCGCAGGACGGGTGCTTCGTCGGTGATCCTTTGGTGGTAGAGAACGTCCATCGCGGTGATCAGGTCGTATTGTTCCGCGCCCAGATCATCGGTCATCAAATCCCGCCGCAGCACCGGGTGGACGCCGCGCGCGGCGGCCGCCTCCACGGCGAGCGGGTGGATGTCGCAGCCGGCCACCGTTCCGTAAGGTTGCAACAACTGGCAGAGGCGGCCCGTGCCGCAGCCGGCATCCAGCATATTCAGGGGGCGTCTCCTCCTGGCCGCCTCCGCGCGCATCAGCCGGAGAACAAGATCGTGAAGCCCCGCATACCACCAGTGGCGGTCTTCCAGCGCGCGCATCGAGGTATATTCAGATGTTTCCATCGCGTTTGCCGCCTTCATGCTGCCGGGCGCGATTTGATGAGCGGACTTCACCCGCGGCTCGCTTCATCGGGTTTTAGGAAAGTGCTTCATATAGGCCTCCACCTGATCAAAAACTTTCTGGATGTCCGGAGTGAGCGGTCGCAGCGCGGCGGCCTGGCGAAAGTGGTGGAGCGCCAGATCGTATTGGCGCAGGCGGGTGTAATTCATCGCCAATGTGCTGTGGGAATAGGCGTAATTCGGATCATTTGCCTCGACCTTGTTCAACGACTCGATGCTCTTTTCGATATGGCCAAGGTTGAAGTGGCATACGCCCAGATAATAATGCAGCCGGCCTGCCCCGGCGTTCTGAAGCCCCAGTTGTGCGGTCTTGAGGCTCTCTTCATACCGGCCCAGAACAAACAATCCGGCGGCCAGATCGATCCAGGCCAGTTCCTTGTCCGGCTCCAGTGCGACCGCCCGCTCCATGCATCGAACCACTTCTTTGATTTTGTTCTCGCGCTGATACGCGCCGCCCAAGTTATACCAGGCGCGGTATTTGTCCGGGCTTTTGGCCACGGCGTCGCTCCAGAGGCTGACCTCGGAACGCCACACTTCGTTGCGCGCCCGCGTCGCCACGGCCAGGGCCACGATCCATGCCGCGGTCAGCAGGGGGATGGCATACTTCATGGCCGGGAG
>JACRJY010000074.1 GCA_016235585.1 Verrucomicrobiota bacterium
ATGCCTGTCCCACTACTTTCATCGCGCCGGAGAATCCGGCCTTCTCCGGTTTCATATTCAAGATTCAGGCGAACATGGATCCGAAGCACCGCGACCGCATCGCGTTCATCCGCGTGTGCTCCGGCAAATTCGAGCGCGACAGGACCGTGCCCCACTCGCGCTCGGAGAAGAAGGTGCGCCTCACCAGCTCGCACAAGATTTTCGGCAATGAACGCGAGACCGTGGACGAGGCGTGGCCCGGCGACGTCATCGGCCTCGTCGGCCACGACAGTTTCGGCATCGGCGACACGCTCACGACCGACCCGAAGATTGCCTACAAGGAAATTCCGCGCTTCACGCCGGAGGCCTTCGCGCACCTGCACAACCCGAACACGGCGAAGTTCAAGCAATTCCGCCAGGGCTTGGATCAGCTTTTGCAGGAGGGCGTCATCCAGGCGCTGCATCTCCGCAATTCGTCGGTGAAAACGCCGCTGCTCGCCGCCGTCGGCCCGCTGCAATTCGAGGTCGTGCAATTCCGTCTCGAAAGCGAATACGGCGCGGCTTCACGGCTTGAATCCACTCCATGGACCGTTGTCCGCTGGCTGCCGACCGACATCACGGAAGACGACCTCGACTCGCTCTCGCTGCCCACCGGCGCGAAGCTCGCCTACGACCTCGGCAAGAATCCCGTCGTGCTTTTCCAGAACGAGTGGTCGGCCAGCTACTTCGGCGAGACGAACGTCAACTGCCCGCTCACCGCGCTGCCGGTGCAGACGGCACGGGAGTAACCGCAAATTTTGAATGATGAATTTCAAATTTCGAATTCCCGCGTTGTGCGACGCCGATGATTTTATGCTTCGAGCTTCGGACTAAATTCTCCATTCATAATTCTTCATTCTTCATTCGCCCCAACCCATGCCCACCCTCATTTCCGCCTCCGAAGTCACCGTGCGCTACGGTGAACGCGCCAACCTCGACGCCGCCACGCTGGGCATTCAGGACGGCGACCGCATCGGGCTGGTCGGACGCAACGGCGCGGGCAAGACGACGTTCCTCAAGCTGCTTGCCGGCGTGCAAATGCCGGACGAAGGCGAGGTGGATCGCCAGCGCGACCTCGTGGTGAGCTATCTGCCGCAGGATTTCATGCTGGATGCGGCGAAAAATGTCTATGAGAACGTCCGCGCCGGCGCGCAGCACGTGCTGAACCTCATCGCGGAGTTTGAATCGCTGCCGCACGACTCGAAACGCCACGAGGAACTGGAGAGCCGCATCGCCGTGCTGGAGGGCTGGACGCTCGACCGCCGCATCGAGGTGGCGCTGGCGCACCTGAACTGCCCCGCCGCCGACCGGCGCGTCGAGTCGCTGTCCGGCGGCGAGAAGCGCCGCGTGGCGATGGCGCGCGCGATTGCCTCGCGCCCGGATTTCCTGATGCTTGACGAGCCGACGAACCATCTCGACCCGGAATCCATCGAGTGGGTGGCGGAGTTTCTGGAGAATTTCGGCGGCGCGTTTCTGGTGGTCACGCACGACCGTTATTTTCTGGACCGCGTCACCTCGACGATTTTGGAATTGAGCAACGGCAAGTTTTTTTCGCACGCGGGAAACTACACCGACTACCTGCTCGCCAAGGCCGAGCGGCAGGAGGCCGACGCGACCATCGAGCACAAGCGGCAGATGTTCCTGAAAAAGGAGCTGGCGTGGGTGCGGCAAGGCCCGCGCGCGCAGCGCAGCAAGCAGAAGGACCGCTTCGAGCGTTACTACAACGAGGCGGCAAAGGACGGGCCGGTGATCGAGGAGGACGTGGAACTGGTCATCCCGCCGCCGCCGCAATTGGGCAACCGCACCGTTGAGGTCGCCGGTCTCGGCATGGAGATCGCCGGGCGGAAACTTTTTGGCGGCTTCAATTTCACCTTCGAGAACGGCAAGCGCGTGGGCATCTGCGGGCGGAACGGCCTCGGAAAATCCACGCTGCTCAAGATTATTATCGGCCAGCTCGCGCCGACGGAAGGCACGGTGAAGACCGGCCAGCTCACGAAGTTCAACTACGTGGACCAGGGCCGGCTGCAGCTCAACGAGGAGCGCACGGTGCTGGACGAGGTCGCCGACGGCACGGAGTTCGTGCAGTGGGGTGAGGCGAAGCTCTCGGTCCGCTCGTATCTGAAGCGTTTCCTGTTTGCGGACGACCGCATCCTGACGCCGGTAAAAAAGTTGAGCGGCGGTGAACGGAGCCGGTTGTTGCTCGCTCGCATTTTGAAGAGCGGCGGCAACTTTCTCATCCTCGACGAGCCGACGAACGATCTCGACCTGCCGACGCTGCGCGTGCTGGAGGAGGCGCTGATCGCGTTCCCCGGCGTGACGTGCGTGGTGAGCCACGACCGTTATTTTCTCAACCGCGTCTGCACGGACATTCTGGCGTTCGAGGGCGATGGCAAAATCCACCACAGCGTCGGCGACTACGATTATTATTTGGAGAAGAAGCAGAAAGCCGCCGCCGCAGAAGAGCGGCAAAGTGCCGCGATGCTGGCGACAAACAAGGCGGCGGAGTCACGGAAAGCGGCGGCGGCGAAGGGGACGAATGCGTCCAGACCCGCGAAGCCGCGCAAACTCACGTTCACCGAGCAGCACGAACTGGATGGCATGGAGGCGAAGATTCACGCGGTCGAGGCGGAGGTGGCGCGCATCGAGGGGCTGTTCGCGCAGCCGGATTATTTCCGCAAGCACGCGGCGCAGGCCAGCCAGCTCACGGGCGAACTGGACGCCGCGAAGGAAAACCTCACGCGGCTGTATGCCCGCTGGGAGGCGCTGGAGGCGGTGCGGACGGCTTCGACGGATTCAAAGGCTGGTTGATGCGGTATTCTTTCAGCCCGGCGTAGATGGACTGCGCGAGGCCGGACTTGGTGAAGCCGATGACTTTCGTCCCCTTGAGCCGGAAAAATTCCTCGATGTCCGCCTCGGTGTAGTGCTGGACGACGGGGTAGTGTGCGAAGTCCTTCAGGATTTGTTCGCGACTGTTTTCCGAAATGTCGGTGGTGACGAGCACGAAATGGAGCCGCCCCTTGCTGCGGGCCAGCGTGTCGCGCCCGACGATGAGCGCGCGCGACTTCAGGACGAACGGAAACAGACGCTCGATGGATTCGGGGGTGGGTGAACTGGCGCGCGGCACGGCCCAACATTATCAGAACTTGTCCGGGTTGACAGTTTTTTTCCCTGCGCGAATGCCGGTGAAATGGTAGCTTCGACTCGCAGCCGGACTGCAAATGAGCCTCCAATCAAAAAAAACTCTGCCGCGCGCCGATGAAATCAGACTGCAACTGACGCGGCTCGCCTTCGCGCTCCTGCTCGGCCTGGCGGCACCCGCCCCCACGCGGGCGGCGGATTCCGGCGCGTCGGTGTTTGTCGTCTTCAACCGCGCGGAGCCGGAGTCGCGGCGCGTGGCCGAGCATTACGCACAGCAGCGCCAGGTTCCCGCCGGCCAGGTGCTCGGCCTCGCGCTGCCGAAGACGGACGCGATGACGCGCGCGGAGTTCCGCGAACAGCTCGAAGCGCCGCTGCTCAAGGCGCTCGAAGCGAAAAAGCTTTTCACTTTCAAAGCCGAAACCAACAGCTCGGGCCGCGTGCTGGTGGACGCGCAAATCCGCTACCTCGTGCTCTGTTACGGCGTGCCGTTTTACATTTCCCGTGACGAGAGCCTCGTCGAGAGTGAGGCGGAGAAACTTCCGCCGCTGCTGCGCCGCAACGAGGCGGCGGTGGACAGCGAGCTGGCCCTGCTGCCGATGACGCCGCAGCACTATTCGCTCACCGGCCCGCTGCGGAACCTGCACTACGGCGCGACGAACGCGGCGGCGCTGCATCCCATGAACGGCCTCCTGCTCGTCGCGCGGCTCGACGGCCCGACGCCGGACATCGCGCGCGGACTGGTGGACAAGGCGCGGCAGGCCGAGACGAACGGCCTGTGGGGCCGGGCCTATTTCGATCTGCGCGGGCTGACGAACAGCGCCTACGCGCAGGGCGATGACTGGCTGCGCGGCGCGGCGACGTTCGCCCGGCGCTACGGATTTGAGACGGTCGTGGACGACAAACCCGAGACGCTCCCGGCGGGATTCCCGTTGAGCCACGTGGCGTTTTACGCCGGCTGGTATGACGAGCATTTCTCCGGGCCGTTCCGCGCGGCGAAGGTGGAGTTCATGCCGGGCGCGTTCGCGTATCATCTGCACTCGTTCAGCGGCCACAAGCTGCGCGCCGCCGACCGGCACTGGTGCGGCCCGCTGCTGGCCACCGGCGTGGCGGCGACGATGGGCAGCGTGGACGAGCCGTATCTCACCGGCACGCCGGATCTGGCGGTGTTCACGAGCCGCTGGCTGCTGCTGGACTTCAGCTTCGGCGAGGCCGCGTGGGCCGCGCAATCCTCGCTCTCGTGGATGACGACGGTGGTGGGCGACCCGCTTTACCGCCCGTTCGGCCAGAACCCGGCGCAACTGCACGCCGCACTCGCCCGCCGCAAAAGTTCGCTCGTGGAGTGGTCAAACCTGCGCGTGGTGAACCTGCAACTCCAGCGCGGCGCGCCGGTCGCGCGGGCGGTGGAGTTTCTGGAAAAGGAACCCGAAGCGCGCGAGAGCGCGGTGTTGCAGGAAAAACTCGCCAACCTTTACGCCGCGCAAAGCCGCACGAACGACGCCGTGGCCGCCACCGGGCGCGCGCTGAAACTCGCCACCAGCCCGCTGCAAAAACTGCGGCTGCTCCAAACGCAGTCCGAAAGGCTGGCCGCGCTCGGACGGTTCGACGACGCGGCGGAACAACTGCGCGAGGCGCTCAAGCTCTTTCCCGCCCACTCCGACACCGCCGTCATTCAGGAAAAAATCCGGGCGCTGATCGAGAAAGCGAAAGCGCCCGCCGGACGTTAGGCAATGTCTTCCATGCGCTACGGCTGGTGCTTCGCACACAGCCGCGCTCCCGGCGGGGAATTGCATTGCCTGGGGCGCGGCAAAGGATAAATTTCAGGCCGCATGATGAGACCCCGTTTTTCCCTGTTGTCCGCGCTGTGGCTGCTGCCCGCCGTCGCCGCCGTCGCGGAGGTGAAGCTCCCCGCGATTTTCAGCGACAACCTCGTGCTCCAGTCCGGCACCAACGTCCCGGTGTGGGGCCGCGCCATCCCCGGCGAGGAAGTGACCGTCCAGTTCGCCGGCCAGACGAAGACCGCCATCACCGATTCGCGCGGCAAATGGCTGGTGCGGCTCGACCCCCTGCCCGTCATCCGGACGGCGGGCGAGCTGACCGTGACCTCCGACGATCCGCTGGCCACCGTCCCCATCCGCAAGGTGAAGAACGTGGTGGTCGGCGAAGTGTGGCTCGGCTCCGGCCAGTCGAACATGGCGATGCCCGTGAACCACGCGGAGAATTTCACGCAGGAGATGCTGGCGGCGAACTGGCCGCTGATCCGGATGTTCAACGTCACCTCCCCGTCGGCGGCGACGGCGCAGGACGACTGCGCGGGCCGGTGGATCGTCTGCACGCCCGGTGCGGTGGGGAGTTTCTCCGCGGTGCTGTATTTTTTTGGCCGCGAGATTCACCCGGTGATTGACGCGCCCGTCGGCCTCATCAACTCCTCCCTCGGCGGCTCCCTGATCGAGCAGTGGACTTCGGCGGAGGCGCAGGCGGCCTCGGCGGAACTGCGGCCCTACATCCAGGCGCAGTTGAAAGACCCGGACAAGGGCGGCGCGGAGGCGGACCGGAAAAAATACGAACTCGACCTGGGCCGGTGGGCCGAGGAATCGCGCCGCGCGCGGGCGGAAAGCAAGCCGGCCCCGGCCAAACCCGCCCACCCGCTGGAGGCCCGCCTGGGCACGGTGAAATACGGCGGCCTGTTCAACGGCAAGATCGCGCCGCTCACCTCTTTCGCCTTGCGAGGCATCATCTGGTATCAGGGCGAGCAGAACGCCGCGCAGGGCAACACCAAGGCCGCGTATTACCAATACCAGCTCCCGCTGATCGTGCAGGACTGGCGCGCCCGCTGGGGCTGGCAGGTTCCCTTCGCCACGGTGCAACTGCCGAACTTCGAGACAATCATTGACGGCCGTCCGCTGGTGCGCGAGGCCGCGCTCAAGTCGCTCTCCCTGCCGCAGACCGGCATGGCCATCACCATTGACATCGGCGAGGCGAACAACAACCACCCGAAATACAAACAGGAGCTGGGCCGCCGCCTCTCGCTCTGGGCGCTCGCCACGATCTATGACCGGGGCATCACGGAATTTTCCGGCCCGCTGCCCGCCGGCCAGGTGATTCGCGGCGGCGAAATCGAACTCAACTTCACGCACACCGAGGGCGGCCTGGTGGCGAAGGAAGGCCCGCTCACGGGCTTCTTCATCGCCGGCGCGAACAAGCAGTGGAAGCCCGCGCAGGCGCGCATCGCCGGCAAGACGGTCATCGTGTCGTCCACCGAGGTGCCGGCACCGGTCGCCGTCCGTTACGCGTGGACAAACAACCCCACCTGCAACCTTGTCAACGGCACCGGCCTGCCCGCGTCGCCGTTCCGCACGGATAATTGGAAGTGAACCGCGCCCGCCTTGTCCGCACTTGAAACCTGAAACCGGGAACCACGATTCATGAGCGTCCGCGTCCGCTTCGCCCCCTCGCCCACCGGCTACCTGCACATCGGCGGCGCGCGCACCGCGCTGTTCAACTGGCTTTACGCCCGCCACACCGGCGGCAAGTTCATCCTCCGCATCGAGGACACGGACGCGGCGCGCAATTCGCACGAGGCCGTGAAAGTCATCCTCGACGGCCTGCGCTGGCTCGGTTTGGACTGGGATGAAGGGCCAATCACCGCCGACGCGACGGGGCCGAGCAAGGGCGATTGCGGCCCTTACTTCCAATCTGCACGGAAGGAGAATTACCAGCGGCGCGTCGAGGCGCTGCTGTCGCGCGGGCTGGCCTACGAACACGAGGGAGCGATCAAATTCAAGATGACTCGCGAACCAATTTTGATTCCTGACCTCGTCGTCGGCGACGTGGTGCGTCCGCTGACTGACCGCGAGGAACTCGATCCGGATTGGGTGCTCGTCCGCTCGGACGGCCAGCCGGTGTTTCATTTCGTCAACGTCGTGGACGACCTCGACATGGGCATCACGCACGTCATCCGCGGCGAGGATCACTTGAGCAACACCGCCAAGCACATCGCGCTCTTCAACGCCTTCGGCGTGCGCCCGCCGAAATACGCGCACATCCCGCTCATCCTGAACAAGGACGGCTCCAAGATGAGCAAGCGCGACACCGGCGCATCGCTCGCGACCTACCTCGAGGAAGGCTACGCGAACGAGGCGGTGGTGAACTACCTCTGCCTGCTCGGCTGGTCGCCGAAGGACAACCGCGAGATGCTGCCCGTCAAGGACGTGGTGGAGCTGTTCGACCTGCCGCAGATTCTCCGGCACAACGCGCGGTTCGACATGGACAAGCTCAACTGGTTGAACGGCGAATACCTCCGCGCAATGGCCCCGGACCGCTTTTACGAGATGAGCGTCCACGCGCTCGCGCGGGCCGGGCTGAACCCGGACGGCCATCCCCTGCCCTACGTGAAGGCCGCGCTCGACACGTGCCGGGGCAAGTTCAAGCTCTTCAGCGAACTGCCGGCCTACGGCGGATTTTATTTTCGCGAGGAAATCACCTGCGACCCTGAAGCCGCGCAGAAATGCTTCACGCCGGAAAACAAGCCGCGCGTGGAAAAACTCCGCGACGCCTTCGGCAAGCTTGCCACCTTCGACGCCGCGTCACTGGAGGCCGCGCTCAAGGCCGTCGCCGCCGAACTCGGGGTGAAGGTGGGCGTGCTTGTGCATCCCGTGCGCCTCGCCTGCACCGGCAGCAGCTCCGGCCCGAGCCTGTATCACCTGATGGAAGTGCTGGGCAAAGACAAGGTGATGCAAAGGATTGGTTCTGTGCTGACAGTCAGCACCTAAATATGTTTCAATTTATTGATGGACTATCATCCTCAAAATGCCGCAGAAAATGTGGCGTAAAAAAGAAAGCTCCTGTAATCTGATGTCGAGATGATAAAGAAGCTCACAGTCGAATCATTCAAATCGCTTGAGAAAGTTGAAATCGAACTCGGCGTAGTGAATGTCTTTATTGGTGGCAATGGCAGCGGCAAGAGCAACTTATTGGAGGCTGTTGGAGTGCTTTCGGCTGCCGCTAGTGGTCGTGTTGACGACGAGGCTTTGTTGCGCCGAGGTGTTCGTCCCGGAGTTCCGAGGCTTTACAAATCTGCATTTCCAGGATCGCGCGCCCCTCATATCTTTTTTGCTGCTCAAAACAGTGAATCTCTCTACGAAGTTGGATTGTTCAATCCGGTTCAAGACCCTAAACCAGCGTGGCGTTATCACACAGAACTTTGGCAGCATGGTGAAAGAAAAATCATAGGTCGCTCACACCGGATGCGAAAGAAAGGAAATCCAGAAGCTGGCTTGGCAGCTTTGGTTGCTGTTAACAGAGAACCCGGAGACCCGGCATTGGCCCTTCTTGATTCGTTACGTCATTACGCAATTTACAGCCCAAACACCGCCGTGCTTCGCGGCATCGTCCAAGATGTGCAATTAAGAGAGCCTGTGGGTCTTTCAGGTGGTGGACTCCCTAACGCGATTGGCGCGCTTTTTCGAAGGAGTCTGGCGGCAAAAGAAAAGCTGCATCCAATGGATGAAATCAGAGGAATGATTGATTGGGCAAAGGGATTTGGTTATGCCCCGTCGGGGCTAATGCCGCTTTCACCGTCAGCCGCAGCGTCCAAATGGGTTGTGAGATTTCGCGACCGATACATGGCTGAAGGCAGAAATGTGCTAACCGGTTATGATGCGAGCGAGGGAGCGTTGTATGTTTTATTCGTTGCCGTGCTAGCGCTTCACGAGCAGTCACCAGAGTTCTTTGCTTTGGACAATGCCGACCACGGGTTGAATCCGCGTTTAGCACGCCGCATGATGGAGTGCCTATGTAACTGGATACTCAATGCATCAAAACCCAGGCAAGTGCTGCTAACCACACACAATCCGTTAGTGCTGGACGGTCTGCCAATCCAAGATGAGAGAGTGAGGCTCTTTACGGTTGACCGTGACAATACTGGGCGAACAGTGGTCACACGCTTGCAAATCAACGATAAACTGCTCGCGAAGGCGCAGGAAGGGTGGACGCTGTCTCGTTTGTGGGTCATGGGCCATTTGGGCGGAGTGCCGAATGTCTGATCCCTTGCGCATCGCAATGGTCGTTGAAGGCCCGACAGATTCCATTGTGATTTCTGCGGCGATTACAAGTCTCCTCAACGGACGGACTTTCATTCCGACACAACTTCATCCAGAGACATCCGCAGCTTTTGGAGAAATGGGCACGGGCTGGGGAGGCGTTTGCCGATGGAGTCGGCAGGCTGCCGAACAAGGCGGCGGTTCATTGCGTAACAATCCACTATTTGAATTCCATGACTTGCTGATTTTGCATCTTGACGCAGAAGTCGCTGATGAGAATTACGCCAACGCAGGCATAGACGAGCATCATGCTGATTTGCCGTGCTCATGCGCGTGTCCGCCAGCGTCGAACACGACAAATGCTCTCCGCCAAATTGTGCTACGGTGGATAGGCGAAGTGACAGCTCCTCCGAAGACCGTGATTTGTATTCCGTCGAAGTGCATTGAAACATGGATTCTCGTGGGTTTGTATCCACATGATGCGACTGCCAAGTCAGCCGATCTTGAATGTGTTCTTTGTCCTGTAGCGCGGCTGCAAGCTAAACCCGCACCTGGCAGGTTAATTCGAGGCGGCAAAAAGGACGTTGAAAGATACAGGGAAAGAGCGACGGAAATCGCAAGCGTGTGGCCCGGCATCAGAGCGCGGTGTGCGGAAGCGGAAAGATTTTCAACCGAATTTCTGGCACAAGTTTAGTCATTGAGTTTCCATCAACCTTTTCCAGAAACACGGCTCTATGAGCCGCTGCCCATCCCTACAAACCCAACCGCTGCGGGTCACAGACCCGCGCTCCGCAAGATGATTGGCATCGCCTCGTTGCAGTTCGTGGTCATACTCCTCGCAACCAATGACCCAAAAGATCGGCCATATCGCGCTGGTGGTGCGGGGCTATGACGAGGCGATTGCGTGGTTCACGAGCGCCCTCCAGTTCACGCTGGTGGAGGACACGCGGTTGTCGGACACGAAGCGGTGGGTGCTGGTCGCCCCGCCGGGCGGTCAGTCGCCATGCTTGCTTCTGGCGAAGGCGGCGACGCCGGAACAGCAGAGCCGCATCGGCAATCAAACGGGTGGCCGCGTGTTTCTGTTTCTGCACACGGATGATTTCGTGCGCGATTACGAGGCCATGAAGGCGCGGGGCGTAAAGTTCGTGAGACAGCCGAGCGAGGAAAGTTACGGCACGGTGGCGGTGTTTGAAGATCTTTACGGCAACAAATGGGACTTGTTGCAGCTAAAGCCTCGGAATGTGACTCCGTGAACCGCCACACGCTGGCTGCAAGGCAAACCGACAGGCCGCCAACCCGCCCCCTGTCTCTTTTTGACCACCGGAGTGGCCGGGAATGGCTCTTGCAACCCTCAAAAACCGTGTTTTTGCCATTTTTGCCACTTTTTGGAGGCTTTCCGGCGCGGTAAAATCATTCTACCACACGGTCAGCCAGCTCTACCGCACGGGCAGCCGGTTCTACCGCACGGTCAGCCAGCTCTGCCACACGGGCAGCCGGCTCTGCCACACGGGCAGCCGGCTCTGCCACACGGGCAGCCGGCTCTGCCACACGGGCAGCCGGCTCTGCCACACGGGCGGGCGATGCTGCCACACGGGCGGGCGGTGCTGCCGCGCGGCGAAATCACTTTGCCGGACGGAAATCCTCCGTTCACACGCTCCCACGTTCCATTCGGCGTCGCGCGACAGGAATTCAACCCGCTTCCCGGTGCGGCTCGTATTCCCAGTGGCGTTTGAGCCGGTTGATAGGGGCTTCAAAGAAATGCCAGGAGACGGTGGCCGCCGTGTAAGCCGCCACCGCCAGCACCACTCCGGTGGCGGCGCGGCCAAGCCCGGTTTCGGGGAAATTCAGCAGCGGCTTGCCCAGTTGCGTGATCGGCACGTGGTAGAGATACAGGGCGTAGGAAATCCGCCCGGTGAAGGTCAGGGGCTTCCAGGTGAAAAAACGATGGAGCGGACTGGAAGACGACACGCCCATGGCATACCACAGCGCCGCCGCCGAGCCGAACACGATGGACGGCACGCCGAGGAGCGACATCAGCACCGTTTTGCGGCTCAAGGAGAGCTGTCCCGTGGCCGCCAGCACGAACAGAATTACCCCGCACACCGCCACGAGGCGCGAGGCGACGCGGCGGTTGGTGTCGTTGTGCCGCATCCCGCCGTCAATCAGCAGCGCCAGCAGCGCGCCGGCCATGATGCCGTCGCTGCGCGTGAGCAGGCTGTAGCTGTAAAACGTGTCGTTGCCCTGCGTGAGGCTCAACGCCAGCCGCACCGCGAGGTTGGACGCCAGCAGCGCGCCGCACACCTGCATCAACCGCCCGCGCGCGAGCCAGCCGACCAGCAGCGGCCAGAGCAGGTAGAACTGCTCCTCGATGGCCAGCGACCAGGTGTGGACGAGCAGGCTGACGTGGTTCTCCGGCGCGAGCCAGCCGAAGTCCGCCAGATACGCGGCATACCACCACATTTTCCCGTCCGCCCGGGGGTAAAACATCCAGACCAGCCCCAGGGTGAGGTAATAGACGGGGAAGATGCGGAGGAAGCGCCGCGCGTAAAACGTCTTCAGGTAGCCGGGCCGCGACCGGGTGTTCAGCAGAATCCGCGTGATTAAAAAGCCGCTCAAGACTAAGAACAAATCCACCCCCGCCCAGCCGAGCGGCACGCGGAAGTTGTGCATCGCCACCACGAGGAGCACGGCCAGGCCGCGAAACCCGTCCAGCACGGGGACGTGGTTCAAGTGGCGGAGGTCGGGCGGGGCGGCTGGTGGCATGGGCGCAGTGTTCAGGCTGATTTCAAAGTTCCGCGCGGCGCTGGCGGACGGTTCAAACCGGGCCGGCCCGCAAACCCGGCTTTTCGGAAGCCCGTGGAACGGCCGTCTCCATAACAACCCGCCGGCGGGATAACAAGGGAAACCTTGCCGCGCGCGCGGCGGATTTTATTTTGTCGGCGGCGGCGGGTTGTGGCTAGACTGCGGGACGGCATGGATTTCTTCGCGTGCATCCTGATTCTGGTGATCTACTACATCCGTCCGATGGAGTGGATGCCAATTTTCGCGACGCTCAAAATCGTCACGCTGACCACGCTGATGGGATTCATCGGCGTCTTCTACCGGGAACAGGGGCTGCCGGCGCTGCGGCGGATATTTGCCACGCCGATTGACTGGATGATGGCGGCGTTTTTCGCCTGGATTGTGTTTGCCGCGCCGGAGCGGGGCGCGGCCTGGGACAAAATCAAGCTGTGGGTCTTCTTCTATTTCATCATCACCCAGGCGCTGACGGATCATGAAAGAATCCGTAAATTCCTGATCGGCTGGAGCGGCGTGCTGCTGGCCGTGGCGGTGCTGGCGTTGATTCCGGAAATCGGCATTGATCCGATGGGGAGCTATTACCGGACCCACGTGGAGGCGAAGGGACGGCTGGTGCTCAACAACTCCATGTTTGACAACCCCAACGCGCTGGGACACTCGGTGGCGCCGCTGGTGCTGTTCATTTATTTCCAGCTTCTCTGGAACCGCCCGATCTTCATGAAGGAAGTGGCGGCGGTGCTGCTGGCAATCCCCGCCGGCTGCATTTACCTGACGCAATCCAAGGGCGCGTATCTGACCACGTTCGCGACCTTTGTCGTCGGGCAGTGTTTTGGCCGGCCCAAATATGTCCAGGCCATCGTGCTGGCGCTGGCCGTCACCGCCGGCTGGGCGGGGATGAAGCTGCTGCCGCGGATGGGCGAACTCGACAACCCGCGCACCGAGGCGGGCGTCGGCGGGCGGCTGCACACCTTCAAATACGGCCTGGAACTGATGAACAAAAATCCGCAGGGCGTCGGCTGGCACAATTATTGGGAGAAACACTATCAGGACTGGGGCTATAACTTCGCCTCCCACAGCTCCTACAATGAGTGCGGCGCGGAACTGGGCCGCTTCGGGCTGTCGTTGTTTCTCGGCGTCATCTACCTGTGCTTCCGCACCCTCGTGACGGTGAGGCCGCCCGACACGGAGATGGAGCGCTCGCGCCGCCTGCTCTTCTGCCTCATCTTTTCCTACGCGCTGTCCAGTTGGATGATTGACTTCCTCATCCGGGCGTATTTTTTCCTCATCGTCGCCGCCATCTCCGCCTACCACCGGGTGCTCAACGAAACTCAAACCGCCCCGGTGCCGCCGCCCGCCGCCGCCCCGGAACCCCTCGCGGCGGTGATGCCCAATGTGCTGCCGCAAAACCTCATGGCTCCCACCGCGTTTGGAATGCCCGCGCCGGTGGCGGCCACCACCAGCACCGGCGGGGCGGCCACCGATGCGCCCGCCCCGGCGCGCAAACTCAAGACCCGGCCCACCATCGTTGATCTCCTGCTGATCTGGGCGCTGACGGAATTCTGGGTCTGGCTCTGGCAATACATCATCAAAAATATGTGACCGGCATGGATTTGCCGCTTTGAACCGCCGATGGACGCGATGTTGAAAATCATTTTCTGGGGCAGCCTCTTCAGCCTGTGCTACACCTTCGCGGGCTACGGGCTGGGGATTGTCCTGCTCGGCAAGCTGCGCCGCCGCGCCGTCGCCAAGGCCGCGCCCGCCGCGCCGCCCTTCGTCTCCGTCGTCGTCGTGGCGCACAACGAGGAGCGGCGCATCGGCCCGCGCGTGCAAAACCTCCTCGCCGCCGCCTATCCGCCGGGGCAGATGGAAATCCTCGTCGTCTCCGACGGCTCCACCGACGCCACCAACGCGCGCGTCCGCGAAATCTCCGACGCCCGCGTCCGGCTCCTCGAACGCCCGGAGCGCACCGGCAAGGCCGCCTGCCTCAACGCCGGCGTCGCCGCCGCGCGCGGGGAAATCATCGTCTTCGCCGACGCCCGGCAGCGGTTCGAGCCGGAGACCATTCATCATCTCGTCAGCAATTTCTCCGACCCACGGGTCGGCGCGGCTTCCGGCAACAACAACATTGAGCCGTCCGCCTCCAACGTCGGCGGCGGCGTGGACATCTACTGGCGGATGGAGAAATTTCTCCGCCTCGCCGAGTGCTGGTGGGACTCGTCCATCGGCTGCACCGGCGCGATTTATTCCATCCGGCGGAAGCTGTTCACGCCGATGCCGGAGGACACCTACCTCGACGACGTGGTCATCCCGATGCAAATCGCCCTGCAAGGCCACCGCATCGTGTTCGACCCGGCGGCGAAATCCTACGACCCGCAGCAGAACGAGCCGGCCTACGAGAACGTCCGCAAGCAGCGCACGCTCGCGGGAAACTTCCAGATTTTCTTCCGTTACCCGGAATGGCTGCTGCCCTGGCGCAACCGCCTCTGGTGGCAGCTTCTCTCGCACAAATATCTGCGCGTCGCCGCGCCCGCGTTCATGGCGCTGCTCTTCGCCGCGAACGCCGTGCTCATCGGCGACCCATATTACCGGCTGCTGTTTGCCGGCCAGTGCGCGTTCTACGGACTCGCGCTGATCGGGCGGGCCTTTTCGTCGTTGAAACTTCCTTGCTTCTCCATTCCCGCCGGATTTGTTTTCTTGAACGTGATGACCGTGAAAGGTTTCTGGTATTACCTGCGCCCGCCGCGCCGGGGCGGCTGGAACGTCGTGCGTCCGCCGGAACCAGCCCGCCCGCCCCGCCCATGATGCGCGCCCTCGACTTGTGGCTGCCGGCGTATCTCCGGCGCGCGCGGCGGCCCGCCATGGGCGGCGTCACGGACATTTTGCTGTGCGTCTGCGACCACTTCGAGCCGCTGCACGACACGGACAAAGCCGGTGCGCTCGCCCGGCTGGCGGAGTGGAAGCGCGAGCTTCCAAAATTCACAAAAGAATTCCGCGATGCCGACGGCTGCCCGCCGCGCCACACTTTCTTTTATCCGATTGAACAATACGACCCCGACATCTTGAACGACATCGCGGACATCTGCCGCGTGTCCGGCGGCGAAGTGGAAATCCATCTGCACCACGACCGCGACACCGCCGAGGGCCTGCGGCAGAAACTGGAGCAAGGCAAAACCGACTTCGCCCGCCACGACCTGCTCGCGCGCGACGCACAAGGCCGCACACGCTACGGCTTCGTCCACGGCAACTGGGCGCTCGACGACTCGCATCCCGAAGGCCGGGGCTGCGGCGTCCGCAACGAGCTGGCGGTTTTGCGGGACACCGGCTGCTACGCCGACTTCACCATGCCGTCCGCGCCCAGCCGCACGCAGACGCAAATCATCAACCGCCTCTACTACGCGAAGTCCACGCCCGCGCCCAAGTCGCACAACACCGGCGTCTCCGCGCGCGTCGGCGCGGGCGGCGGCTCGCCGCCGGGAGATTTGCTGCTCGTGCAAGGCCCGCTCGGCTTGAACTGGGAGCGGCGCAAATGGGGCGTGCTGCCGCGCATTGAAAACGCCGACCTCACGGGCGCAAACCCGCCGAGACTGGACCGGATGCGCCTGTGGCTGCGGCTGGGAATTCATGTCGTGGACCGGCCCGAATGGGTTTTCATCAAGCTGCACACGCACGGCGGCATCCCGCGCAATTTCCAGATGCTGCTCGGCGAGCCGATGCGGGAGTTTCACCGCGCGGCACTGGGGCAGTTCAACGATGGAAAAAAATTTCGCCTGCACTACGTCTCCGCCCGCGAACTGGTGAACATCCTCCACGCCGCCGAGGACGGCCGCTCCGGCAACGCGGGCGAGTTCCGCGATTACCGCTACCGGCTGGCGGGCCGCGCCTGATTTTCCCGCGATGAAAATTGTTTTCATCTCGAACCTGTTCCCCGACACAGCAGAGCCGTATCGCGGGCTGGACAACGCCACGCTGCTCCACCACCTCGCGCGGCGGGGCGAGGTGCGGGTCATTTCGCCGCGCCCGGCGCTGCCGATTATTTCACGGCTCCGGCGGCAACCCTGGCAGTGCCGCGCGGAAGACGAGCCGCTGCAGCCGGTGTTTCTGCCCGCGCCCTACATTCCGAAGATTGGCAGCCGCTGGAACCACCGGCTTTTCGCCGGCGCAATTCGCGAACCACTGCGGCGACTGCAAAAGATCTTCGACTTCGACGTGATTCTCTGCGCGTGGCTTTACCCCGACGGCTGCGCCGTGGCGGAAGTGGCGGCGGAAATGGGCGGGCCCTTCGTGCTCATCGCGCAAGGCTCGGACGTGCACGCCTATTTGCGGAATCCCGTCCGGCAAAAACTGATCGTGTCGGCGGTGAACGCCTCGCGCGGCGTGGTCACGCGCAGCGCCGACCTCGCGCGACGGCTGGCCGAGGCCGGGGCGCGGGCCGGCCTGCTCCACCCGATCTACAACGGCGTGGACACGGCGGTTTTCAAACCCGCCGACGCCCAGGCGGCGCGCAAAGAACTCGGCCTGCCGCCGGACGCCGCCATCCTGCTCTTCGTCGGGAATTTTCTCCCGGTGAAGCGCCCCGCGCTGCTCGTCGCCGCGCACGCGGAGGTTTGCCGGCGGTTGCATCCGCGCCCGTGCCATCTCGTGATGATCGGCGGCGGGCCGCTGGCGGCGCAAGTCCGCGCCGAGGCGGACGCGCTGGGTTTCGGGGACAAAGTTGACTTGGCGGGCCGGAAAAATTCCCGCGAAGTCGCCCGCTTCATGCAGGCGGCGGATTTGCTCTGCCTGACGAGCGAGAACGAGGGCGTGCCGAACGTGATTCTGGAGGCGTTCGCCTCCGGCCTGCGGGTCGTGAGCACGAACGTCGGCGGGATTTCCGAGGTGCTCGACCACGGTTTTCTTGGAAAACTTGTGGAATCCTCAAACCCGGATGAACTGGCCGGGGCAATCACACCCCTCCTCTCCGAACCACCGCAATCCTCAAAAATCCTCCTCCACGCGGCGCGTTTTTCCTGGGACGCCGCGACAGAGGCTTGCGGGCGGGTCTTGCAGACGGCGTCGGGCAAATGACGGCCCGCTGTTTCCATAAAAAAACAGCCAGACCTTGCGGCCTGGCTGTCGTGAATCAAACGGGGGAAAGAATTACTTCTTGTCTTTCTTGGGGGCGTTGCACTTTTCGCAGATTTTCTTTTCCTTCGCCGCTTCGACGCAGCAGGGGTGCGCGCAGTCCTTGCCGTCCTTCTTGGCCTTGTCACAGCAGCCGCCCTTCTTGATTTCCTTCACTTCCGCCGTGGCGACGCAGACCGCAGCCATGAACGCGATGGCCGCCATCAGTTTGATGAGCTTCATAGTAGTTACCTTTTTTTTGCCGAGTTTGCTTCGGATTCCGAACGCGACCGGCTCATGCCTGAACACCATGCTCAAACACGCCGGTGCGCGGTTGGATTGGGGGAGTAGATGCCACATCCAGCCCCGGCTGTCCACAACGAAATGACCCCATCAGCCCGGGCAAAACCTCCAGCCTGCTGTCCGAAAAAAGATGAGCCGCCGCCCGGTTTTCGCCGCCCGCCCGTGGATTTCCGGGGAGATCGCCGGACGGGTGCGGGGGAACCGTCACTTCAGCCGCCAGGTGATGCGGGCCTTGTCGAGGTCGTAGGGGGACATCTCCATCTTCACGCGGTCGCCGACGGTCAGGCGCACCCAGCGCTTCCGCATCTTGCCGCAGATGGTGGCGAGCACGAGGTGCTTGTTGGTCAGCTCGACGCGGAACATGGTGCCGGGCAGCACGGTCTGGATGCGGCCTTCGACTTCGATGTGTTCTTCTTTCATAAGCAACTGCCACGGCGGACGAATTTGAAAAAAATGACGCAGCACGCCCGCCGGCAAACGGGTCGCCGAAAAAAAGAAGCGGGATTCGGTTCAGCCGAACCCCGCTTCAATAAAATTCACGAACGCTTAATAACGGGAGCCGCCGCCGGAGCCGCCGTATTCGCGGCGACCGCCGCCACCGCCACCGCCCGCGGGCCGTTCTTCACGGGGGCGGGCGACGTTGACCGTCAGGGCGCGGCCGCCCACTTCCTTGCCGTTCAGCCCTTCGATGGCCTTCTGCGCCTCCTCGGGGGTGCTCATGGTGACGAAGCCGAAGCCGCGGGAGCGTCCGGTCATGCGGTCGGACATCAGGTTGGCCTCCATGACCGTGCCAAACGCGGCGAACGTGTCCTGCAAGTCATTTTCCGTCGTGGTGAAGGAAAGGTTTCCAACAAACAATTTATTATTCATGCGATGCTCTACTGTCCCAATCAACCGTTGCTTTCTTCCGACTGTTCCCGAACACCGGGTCTAAAATCATCACCGAACCAAGTTCACCTGAAGATTCCCATGCCTTGAAAGAGACAAGCCATTGAACAGAGGGCCGCAGGATGACGGTTTCCACCGGAATGGCAACAGATATTCCCAATTAGTTTTGCGGCGCGCGCGGAGCCGGGGAAAATTTTCCTTACGCTTTGGCCGGAACCTGCTAGGTTCTCCGCGTCACCCGAACGCGACTGACGATGAAGCATCACGGCCATCTGGTTTGGCACGATTGCCAACCCTGTTTCAGGGAGGCGTGGCGTATTACCCCGAGGAGACCCGCATGAATGCCGAGACTTACACCGTGGATTCCATCCTGCACAACAAGTCCCACGCCTCCGTCTGGAGCGTCACGCCGAGCGCCACCGTGTTCGATGCCATCAAAATGATGGCCGACAAAAATGTCGGCGCGCTGCTGGTGATGGAGGGCGAGCGGCTCATCGGCGTCATGTCCGAGCGCGATTACACCCGCAAGGTCGCGCTCAAGGGCAAGTCCTCCAAGCAGACGCCCGTGCGCGACATCATGCCCGACCGCGTCATCTCCGTGACGCCGCAGCACAGCATCCAGCACTGCATGAAGCTGATGACCGAGAACCGCATCCGCCACCTGCCGGTGCTGGACGGCGCGCGCGTGGTGGGCCTCGTCTCCATCGGCGACCTGGTGAACTGGATCATCTCCGTGCAAAGCTCGGCCATCAGCCAGATGGAAAGCTACATCATGGGCGGCTATTCGGGATAAGGCACGCGCTCGATGACCCGGTAAAACCGCTGCGCCGAGTTCGACCAGTCCGCATCTTCGATGAGGAAAAGTCCGTTGGTCAGCACCAGTCCGTTCGTCAACACCGCCCAACTGTTCGTGTCCACGAGGTTTGTGGTGGCTTGGACGATGAACTGGTTTTGATAACCCTCCGTGTGCGCTGCTGAATCAGCCAGTTCGCCGAACAGCACTCGCAGCGCGCCATTCCCTCCCAACTCCAGCGGCCTGAAACGCTGGGGCGCGCCCAGCACCAGCACGTTCGCCGCGCTGCTGGTGACGCTTCCCGCCGGGCCGGTGACAATCACCTGATACAACCCAGCGTTGGAGCGGGCCAGCGCGCCGACGGAAAGCGTGTCGTTCGTCGCCCCGCTGACCTCGGCGTTGTTCCACCGCCATTGGAAATTGTAAGGAGGCGTGCCGCCCGCCGACACCGTGAGTGCGAGATTGGTTCCGACCAGCGCGATCAGGCTCCCCGGGGGGCGCGTGATGGCGAGCGTCGGTGGCGGGGCGAGCGTCAACGCGGAGAGGAGCTGTTGGGGGATGGCTTCGTAGGCCGCGTCGGTGAGGCCGTAGGCGATCTGGCCGTCGGTAACGTATGTGAAATCGCCTTCCGGCCGGAACGAAGGGTCGGCCTGATTCAGATACGGCGAATAGAGCGTCAGTTCCGGCACGCCGAGGAGGTCGCCGACGTTGGTGAACGCGCTGCCAAGGAAGTTGGTGGCGCGGTAGTCGTTGATCGCCCGCACTATGTCCAGCATTGGAAGGCTGGCGGGTTGAATGGGCAATTCCGTGAAAGACTTCGGAGTGGAGGGGTTTGCCGAGAAAAGATTATTGCTCAACACCGTCACCCCGCTCATCGCGCCTGCCCACGCGGTGGCGTTCGTGTGGTTCACCGAGATGGAGTTCGGTTCCGCCTGAACGCCTTGGGACACGGTGAACAGGTCGAACAGCTTGTAATCATTCGCCGGATGCGACTCGGAACTGCCCGCCCAGTGCTGCCAGTCGCGCGGCGGGATGAGATAGTTGAAGTCCGTGACGGCGACGCCATTCGTGTCCAGCACGGGATCACCGTTGGTGTCGAGAACCGGGGTGCTGCGGATGGAGCCGTTGGTGTCCTTGTAATAGGCCGACTTGAGATACACCGTCTGCCACGGCGTGCCGCGATGGACGCGCCCAATCCAGCCGATGTTCGGGAATTCGTTCGTGGGAAAATCCCAATCGTCCGATTTTGAGATGCCGGGGTCTTTGATGGCGAAGTTGAAGGCGTTGGTGCCGCCGCCGGAAATGCCATATCTCCCCCACGGCCCGAAGCGCAGGTTCAGCCGTCCGATGTTGAAGTCTGTTGTCGGCATCCTGGCACCTCTGATCGGTATTTGAGGGGAAACCAGTATGTTTGTCATCACCAGATCGCCAGTGGTGTAGTGAACGAGTGGATCGTTGGCCTGCCAGAGAAAACTGATGGCTCGCGCCTGCGCGGGTGAGAAGGGCGCGAGGTAATGGGTTTGGTTGGTGCTGGTCGGGAATGGATTTGATCCGAACGGCGCGAGTCCCATAAAAGCCCGAAAAGCATTGATTTCAGGCCCCGATCCGGTTCCGCCGCCGAGGTTGTATCCGCTCCAACTCCAGCCCGACGGGGTGTAGGCGGTGTTGGTGTTCAAGGACACATACATCTGGTAAAAAACCGCGCGCGGTATCACTGATGAGTTTTGGAGCAGGTTGGTGTCCCAGAAGTCGCGAAACGAAATAATCGGCCCGTTGCCGATTATTGGCGGATTGATGATCCCGGCGGAATAATAGGCATTGCTGCCGTATAACAAACTTCCGATATCCACCGTCGCCGTCAGGTTCGCCAGATTCACGCAGTCAATCACGCGGCATTGCGAACCGTTCGTCTCGTCAACATCCAAGATGAGGCACTGGAACGTGTTGCTCACCACCAAGGTCAAATCCGCCGCCAGCGCCTGCGGCGAGAGCGGTTGAAAAAGCGCCGACTGCGCGTTGACGTCATTCGTCGGCCACGGCACAAGCTGTGGCGCAGCGCCCGGCACATAGACCGAATCCGGCAACGCCGTCACCAGCACGCTATTGGTGATGAAATCTCCGCCGCGCAAACTGCCCGCTGGGATGGATTGATTGAATTTCAACGCCGGGAGATAAAAGCTCCGTGCCAGGTTGGTGGTGAAATTTACGCTGATGTTCGTCGCCTTTCCCGCGCCCGTCGCCACCACCACGCCCGCACTGTTGGTGATGAACCAACGGCTGTTGCAGGACGCCAGAGTTTCCAGCCGCCGGGGATAATCCTGCGTGTAGCTGTTGGCGATCTCCATTCCCAGCACATTGGTGATGGCGAAGAACATCGCCACGTTGGTCACGAACAGGCCCGGCGTGTCGGTCTTGACGATTTCCAGCCGCCGCGCTGCCAGCACCCACGTCTGCATCGCGAACTCGTTGAAGTTCGGCAGGCCCTTCTTCACGCCCACCACCACGGGAACTCCGTAGAGGTTCACGTCCGAGTAAACACCGTCGGCAAACTCCGGCCCCGCCGCGAGCGCGCCCACATCCAGCCAGCGGTTCGTCGAGAAGAACGTCTGCCCGGCATCCGCGCTCGCGCCGACCTCCTCGTAGCCGCAAATCCAGACGTTCGTGGCGTCCACCGTCACCGCCTTGGCGAAAAGCGGGCGGAACACCGAGGGCGGCGCGGGCTGCCACACGCCGTCCACGTTGGTGCCGTGGCTGCGCGTGGCGTCGAAGATGTTCGCCGCCAGTTGCAGCAGGCGATGCACCTCCGGCGTGCAGGCGTTGCGCGGATACAGCGGGATGTTCGTGATGGAAAGCCCGCCCGCCGCGCCCGGCACGTCGGGCAGCGAATTGGACGGGAAATACGTTTGCAGCAGCCGTTGCGCGGTGTTGGTGAAGAATTTCTGCGCCGTCCAGGGAATGAGATTCGTTTCCGAATTAGGCGGGACGTTGTCGTGGTTGAGGTTGATGCGGTCGCTCGTCGGTGAAGAAGGCGTTCCGGCGCTGGCAGTCCAAATAGAGAGAATCAATGCCAGCACGCCGGGCATGAATAGACGCGGCGGCATAAACTCTCTCAATACTCCTCGCTCATCTGCTTGTCGCCGTGCTCCGGGTTGGGGATGAGCTTGCGGTTCTTGGAGTCCACCACGAAGTCGAGGTATTCGAGCGGAATCTGGCCGAGCAGATTCGGCACGTGCTCGCCGATGTCCACGACATCGAAGTTGCCGTAACGCCCCTGCACCTCCAGCCGCACCGGCTCATACACGGCGCGTTTCGCGGGACCGTTCGTGGTCTGGGAAATGACGGTGTCCACCTGCTCCAGTCCGAGCGCATGGATGACGCTGGGCTTGAGATAGAGCCGCGTTGCCCCGATGTCCACCAACGCCTCAACTTCGACGGCACGGGGCTTGGCCGTGGTAAGCTTGCGGCGCGCAGCCACCACGTCGCCCTGATTGGTCAGCTTGATTTTGACAACGACTTTTCCCATGGCGGAACCATGCGGCAGGCGGGCGTTTGGTTCAAGGTGGAAATGGCAGCGGGACAGCTTGCGGCTGATCGGAGCGCCGAGCATTGCTCGGCGTTCCACCGGCAAGTCACTTCGCCGTCACGACCACGTAGTTCTTCTTCCCCTTGCGGAGCAGGAGGTGTTTGCCGAAGAGCAGGTCGCCGCCGGTGACGGCGCGCTGGAAATTCCCCTCGCGCACGTTGTTCACGTAGACGCCGCCGCCCTCGATGTCCTTTCGCGCCTGCCCCTTGGACGGGCAGAGGCCGGCGTGGACGAGGAGTTCGACGAGCGGCACGCCCGCGCCGCCG
>JACRJY010000075.1 GCA_016235585.1 Verrucomicrobiota bacterium
GAAAAGGGTCTGCGCCTTGAGCGAGTCGAGGCAGCGCGGCGTCCAGCGCGCGCCGTTGTAATTCAGCACGACGACGCTGATGAGAGGGTGGGGGAGGGTCATGGGAACGAAGGGGAAAGAATTGTCCCGAAGCCGCTCTGGTGAATCCAATCCTGGAGAATTCTTTGGCTGCGTTCCCCCTCACCCCGGCCCTCTCCCGCTGGGAGAGGGAGAATCCGTCGAACCGGCGGCGAGGTGCGGACGCGCGTTCGGATTTTGCCGCGCAGCCATTGCTGTCCCCTCTCCCAGCGGGAGAGGGGTAGGGTGAGGGAGAAAAGTGCGGACGAGGCGTTGTCGGCGACGATGATTTCGAGCTGCGGGAAAATGGTCTGCGCCTTGAGCGAGTCGAGACAGCGCGGCGTCCAGCGCGCGCCGTTGTAGTTCAGCACGACAACGCTGATGAGAGGGCAGGGGAGCGTTGGAATACTCATTCGATCGGGTTTTTTATTGAATGAGATTTGTCTCGGTCACTCGACTTGTCGATTAACAGGCACCGCCTATGCACAGCAATTAGGGCGATAGAATTTTATCATAGCGAGTAACATTGGATTGTCCTCATATTGGAGCATTATGTTTATCCGCCCTCCACTCTTCATCTTAACGACGGCGCTTGGAACATACCATTGGATGAATGAAATCGATTCGATATCATTTAGCTGAAATTTTTGCTCTTTTCTTCCTTCACGAACAACAACCCAGTCATTGGAAAAAGTGATTGATGAAGTGGAATAAACTCGCGCAAGCAGCAAACTGAAGCAAATGGTTGTGATACCACCAACGATCAAAAGTATTCTCCCATGTGGCCAACTCTGTGCAGAATTGAAAAAATACATTCCGAACAAAATTCCGAGACAAGGCCATACGTAAGCAAATCTTGAAATTTTGAATTTGGTGTCTTTGAAAGGATATTTTCTAAAAAATTCAGCACGGGACTCAATATTTAGTCGGTGTATTAGCGGCCAAATAGAAAAAACAATGCCTGCAATGACGACCCCAATCGCTACCGGAGATATGCTTGTTTTCATCATTCGGCCTTTAGTGTTTACTTAAAACGGCACCAGAAATGGAGCAAAGTGCTTGTCGAAAATATTTTATCACGTTTTCTTCCCAGCCTGCTTCTCCAGCCAGTCGCACGCCTGCGGCAGCACGACGTTCCAGTGAAAGGTCTTCGCGCGCTCCCATGCCTGATGCCGCCACGCGGGATATTTCTCCGGCGACTTGAGCGCGGCGGCGAGGGATTGCGCGAGCGACTCCGGCGTCTCCGCCTCCGACACGAGTCCCGTCTGCTCGTGCAACGTGCTCTCGACCAGTCCGGCGACGGGATAAACTACGGCGGGCGTGCCCATGGCGTTGGCCTCGATGACGTTCAACCCCCAGCCTTCGCGCTGCGAGGTGTGCAAAAGGAAATGCGAAGCGCGCAGCAAGTCATCCTTCTCGCGCTCGCCGAGCGGGCCGGTGAATTTCACCGAGTCGCCGAGCTGCAATTCACCCGCGAGCCGCTTCAAGTTCTGTTCCTCCTCGCCGCCGCCGATGACGGTGAGTTCGGCGGGAATCTTCATGTCGCGGAGAACTTTCACCGCGCGAATGGCGTGGTCAATCCGCTTGTTCGGCGCGAGCCGCGAGCAGACGACGAGCTTGAGCGGCGCAGTGAGTTGTTTTTCCTCCAGACTTGGCAGCGCGACGGTGTGGACGCCGTAGGGAATCATCGTGATGTCGCGCACGCCGTGGGATTGGAGCAGGCGGCGCGTCTCGCCCGATGCCGTCCAGAATGGAACGCGACGATAAAACCAGTGCGTCCAGCGTTCCTGCCAGCGGCCAATCGTGCTCAACGGCCACAGGTAAAACGCCGACCAGATGGGGCCGAGCACTTCGTGGATGTAGGCGACGCAGTTGGTGCCGCACCACCACGGCGCATACCACGGGATGCCGTGGTGCTGGTCAATCACGAGGTCGAAGCGCGGCTGTTGGCGATACCACTTCCGCGCGGCAAGAATGGAACTTCCCATGCCGCCGCCGCGCCGGATGTGGATGCCGTCAATGGTCGTCTCCGGCTTCGCGCCGGGGAAGTCGTAGGAAAACCAGAAGACCTCGTGCCCGCGCTTGGCGAGCGCGGCGAGATAGCCCTGCGTCACCCGTTCGGCCCCGCCGGCCAGCGGATTCTCCGGGTCGCGCCAGTTGAGCATCAGGAAACGCATGGCGAAAGGGACGTTGTTATGGAGGCTCGCGGGGTTTTAGACAACTTGAATTTCGCGGCGTTCGCGAAATTGATTTGCACCCGGCGGCGCGGCCGTTAATTTTGGCGCGTGGCGACCGGCGCATCAAAAAAGAAAAAGCAGCCCAAGGGACTCATCCTTGGGGTCGGGCTGGATTCGGACGGCGGCAAGCGCATCACCAAGGGCGAAAACTTCGCGCTCGTCGGCGGCTCGAAGGACACGCACGAGCAGATGACCGAGAAGGTGCTCAAGATCAACGAGAAGCTGGCGAAGAAGGGCAAGGAGCTCCACGAGGTCACGCGCGAGGAGTTCGACGACATCGCGCACGAAGTCGGCCTGCACCGCCACGCCCCGCAGAACAACTGACTCATGGACGCCAGCTATTCGCCCGAGCAATTCATCACGGTGTTCACCATCGCCGGGGCGGGATTCGCCATCGGGCCGTTGATTCTCGCCTGGTTGTGGGCGAAATTCTTCTCCCCGCCAAAGCCCGGCGAGAGCAAGAACGCCACCTACGAATGCGGTCTTGAATCCAAAGGCGACGCCTGGGTGCAGTTCAAGTCGGAGTATTATCTCTACGGCATCATCTTCCTCATCTTCGACGTGGAGACGATTTTCCTTTTCCCGTTCGCGGTCGCGTTCGGCGGGCTGTCGGTCGGAGCGTTCGTGGCGATGATGGTTTTCCTCCTCCTGCTGGCCGAAGGGCTGGTGTGGGCGTGGACGAAGGGTGTGCTGAACTGGAAATAAATTACGAATTTCAAATTGTGAATGGCCTGCGAACTCCACAGCGATGCGCCATTCGAAATTCATGATTCGAAATTGCAAATGGACGACGGCCTCAAAAGCGAACTGCAAAAGCAGGGCATCTACGTGGTGAAGCTCGAGGAGCTTTACAACTGGGGCCGCAAGAATTCCGTGTGGCCGCTCTCCTTCGGCCTCGCCTGCTGCGCCATCGAGATGATCGCCGCCAGCATGGCGCGCTGGGATCTCGCCCGCTTCGGCGCGGAAGTCTTCCGCCCCTCGCCGCGCCAGGCGGATCTGATGATCGTCGCCGGCACGGTGACGAAGAAAATGGCGCCACAGGTCGTGCGCCTCTACAACCAGATGCCGGAGCCGAAATACGTCATCGCGATGGGCGCGTGTGCGATTTCCGGCGGGCCGTTCAAGCAGGGCTACAACGTGCTCAAGGGCATTGACCGCTACATCCCGGTGGACGTGCACATTCCCGGCTGCCCGCCGCGGCCCGAGGCGCTGCTGCACGCGTTCATGACGTTGCAGAAGAAGATCGATGAGCAGAAGCTCACCGGCCCGAACCGCCCGCGGCATCTCGTTGCGGATGCACCGAGCGAGTTTCCCATCCCCCAGTTTGGCGAGCACGACCTCGTGCCGCCGAAGAATCCGAACGTGTGGAAGCCGGCGGTCGTGGTGCGCGGTTAAGAAGTGTCCGATGGAAACTTTGGAGCAAATCAAAGCCCGCGCCGAGACCGCCGTTCCCGGCGCGCGGCTGGAAATCATCCGCAACGACTCGCCGAGCGCGCAGCATTCGTTGCTCGTGGACAACGCGCACGCCTTCGCCGTCGCCCAGTTTCTCCGTGATGACGCGCAACTTCGCCTCGACTACTGCTCCAACGCCACCGGTTTGGATTGGCCAGAACTCGAACTCACCGAAAAGGTGAAAGTGAAAAAGCTCGTGGACGGCGTGGAGAAGGAAGTCGAGGAAGTGAAGAAGACCAAGCGCCCCGGCCATCTCGAAGCGGTGTATCATCTCTACTCGATGGCGTTGAAGCACGGGCCGGTCATCCTGCGGATGCGCACCGAAGACCGCGCGGAGAAGAACCATCTGCCATCGCTCACGCCGCTGTGGCGCAGTTGTGAATTCCAGGAGCGCGAGATTTTCGACCTCTACGGTATCGTCTTCGATGGCCATCCCGACCTGCGCCGCATTTTGATGTGGGACGAGTTCAAGGATTTTCCGATGCGGAAGGATTACGTCGAGCCGGATGACTACGAATATGAGCCGACGCCGCACGATGAGGTGCTGGAGAAGGCGAAGCAGCACCGCCCGCTGTCCAGCGCGGTTGACAAAGACGGAGTTAAGTAGGAGAAAAAGCCATGACGAAAGATGAAATCAAGCTGCGCCTGAATCAGCGCCCCTTTCGCCCCTTCAAGGTCAAGGTCGCCGGCGACGGTGAATACGAAGTTCCCACCGGCGACCACGCCCACATTCATCCCAATGGTCGGCTGCTGTTCGTCCACCTTGATTCCGGCGGCACGGCGATCATTGACGTTCCACTCATCACGTCAGTCCATATCAAAGAGGTCGCCTGAATTTATCCGAGCGATTGATGGCACCGGAAATTTCCACTGGCGAAAGGCCGCCCCGCAGCTACGAGGTCGTCCCCAAGACCGCGCCCGATGGCACGCCGCTTGAAAGCGACCTCCTTGAAATCGCGATGGGGCCACAGCACCCGTCCACGCACGGCGTCTTCCGCATGGACGTGACGCTCGACGGCGAGACGGTCGTGAAACTCAAGCCCGTCTTCGGCTACCTCCACCGTAACCACGAGAAGATAGCCGAGAACGTCAGTTATCTCGGCTCGATGCCCTACACGGATCGGCTCGATTACTTCTGCTCGCTCACGAACAACTGGGCCTACGCGCTCGCCGTCGAAAAACTCGCCGGCCTGCAGGTGCCGGAGCGCGCGGAATACATCCGCATCATCACGGGCGAGTTGACTCGCCTCCTCAATCACTCCTGTGCCGTGGGCTTTCTCCTGCAGGACATGGGCGCGCTCGGCACGCCGCTGATGTATGCCTTTCGCGAGCGCGAGAAGATTCTCGACCTCTTCGAGTCGCTCACCGGCGCGCGGATGATGTGCAACTACATGAGGTTCGGCGGCTGCCGCGTGGATTTACCCGCGGGCTGGCTGGAAGCGACGAAAGAAATTGTCGGGGACTATGGCCGCTTCCTCGACGAGTTCGAGACGCTGCTTTCCGGCAACGAGATTCTCATGGCCCGCACGCAGGGCGTCGGCCAGCTCTCCGCCGAACTCGCCGTCAACGCCGGCATCACCGGTCCGATGCTGCGCGCCAGCGGCGTGGACTACGACCTCCGCAAGGTGGACAAATACGGCATCTACGACCGCTTCTCGTTCCGCGTGCCGCTCGGTGATCACGGCGACGTATTCGACCGTTACATGATTCGCGTGCTGGAGATGCGCGAGTCCATCAAGATTTTGCAGCAGGCGCTGAAGGACATTCCCGCGGGGCCGATCATTGACCCGAAATCGAAGCTCCGTGCCTTCAAACCCAAGGCCGGCGAAGCCTACGGGCGCATCGAATGTCCCAAGGGTGAACTCGGCTTCTACCTCATCAGCGACGGCGGACCGAACCCGTATCGCTACCGCGTCCGTCCCCCCAGCCTCATCAACCTCACCATCCTCGAAGACATGTGCCTCGGCCACAATGTCGCCGACGTGGTGATCATCTTGGGCAGTGTGGACATTGTGCTTGGGGAAGTGGATCGATGAAAAGACGAGACACGAATTTCACAGATTTTCACGAATTGAATTCCGAATCCGTGTCAATTCGTGTAATCCGTGTCTAAATATTTATGCTCGGCACCGGCATCCTCAAAGGCATGGTCGAAACGGCGAAAAATTTCGCCGGCAGCTACGTTTCCGACGAGCGCCTCACCACCGTCGAGTATCCCGAGCAACGCCAGAAGCTCGCCGAGAACACGCGCCAGTTTCCCTTCCTCGTTTTCGATGGCAACGATCCCAAGGCCGGCCTGCGCTGCGTCGCCTGCCAGATTTGCGAGAAGGAATGTCCGCCGCAGTGCATCTTCATCGAGAAGAGCAAGGACAAGAAACCCGACCACCTCGGCAAGCCGCAGCTTTACCCGGCGCGCTTCGACATCGACATCTCCGTCTGCATGAGCTGCCAGATTTGCGTCGAGGTCTGCCCATTCGAGGCGATCAAGATGGATACCGAGTTTGAACTGAGCACCGACAACCGCTTCGGCGGCCTGCTCTTCAACCGCGACCAACTCGCCAAGTCCAACGCGCACTACAACAAGATTCACCCGACCGAGGCCGCCGAAGTGGACGCCAAGCGCGCCGACGAGAAGGTGAAGGCCGAGGCAAAAGCCAAAGCGGACGCCGAAGCGAAGGCGAAGGCGGCTGAGGCTGCCAAGGTTTCTGCTGCCGCTCCGAAGCCTGCCGCCCCGGCTCCTGCTCCCGCAGCAACTCCCGCCCCTGCGGCGAAACCCAATCCCGCATGAGCGCCGAGGCCATCGACCAGATCTTCATCACGCTCAAGCACGCCATCCTCGGCTGGCTTGCTCCGTATCTGCCGGACTGGCTGATGCCGATTGTTTCCGCGGTGCTTTCCATCACGCCCATCCTGATGGTCTTCCCGCTCGTCTTTGCGCTCACGACGGTCGTGGAACGAAAAGTTCTCGGGCGCATTCAAAACCGACCCGGACCCAATCGCGTGGGCATCCCGCTCACGAACATCCGCTTGGCGGGCTTCGGCCAGTTCATCGCCGACGGTATCAAGGCGCTTATCAAGGAAGACGTCGTCCCGCGCAATGCCGACAAGGTCGTGCATTTCCTCGCGCCCATCGCGCTCGTCATCCCGGTGCTGCTCGCCTACTCGGTGTTGCCCATCGGCAAGAACATGACCGCGCTCGATCTCGATTCCGGCGTGCTCTTTTTCTTCGCGGTCGGTTCGGCGACGGAATTGAGCGTCTTCATGGCCGGCTGGTCGAGCCGCAACAAATACGCGTTGCTCGGCGCCATGCGCGCCATCGCGCAGATGGTCAGCTACGAACTCCCGCTCGTGCTCTCCACAGTCGGCGTCATCATGATGACCGGCACGCTCTCGACGGCGAAGATCGTCGACGCTCAAGCCGGCGGCTTCTGGCACTGGCACGCGGCCACGCCGTGGGGCTTCGCGGCCTTCTTCCTCTTCCTCATCGCCGCCACGGCCGAAGCGAATCGCACGCCGTTCGACCTGCCCGAGGCCGAGTCGGAAATCATCGCGGGCTACTTCACGGAATACAGCGGGTTCAAGTTCGCGCTCTTCTTCCTCGGCGAATACCTCGGCCTGTTCGCGATGAGCGGACTCGGCATCACGCTGTTCCTTGGCGGCTGGCACGCGCCGTTGCCTGCGCTCGAAGTCGTGCCGTCGTGGATCTGGTTTTTCCTGAAGCTCGGCGTGTTCATCCTGTTCTTCATCTGGCTGCGCGGCACGTTTCCGCGCCTGCGCATGGACCAGCTCATGAACCTCGCGTGGAAATTCATGGTGCCGCTCACACTCATCACCATCGTCGCTGCCGGCGTGTGGCGTTTCATGGACCCCGGCGCAACGCGCTGCCTCACCGTCACCGCGATGATCGTGGTGCCGTATCTCCTGTTGAGCAACGCGCTCTACACCGCCCGCGGCGTGGGCAAACGGACGTATCGCTATGCGGAGTGAAGTGAATCCATTTTCCGGAGCGCGGCTGCGTGCGAAGCACCAGCCGCAGCAACTCCGCGCGCGCGCTGCGGCTGGGTCTGCGACCACAGCCGCGCTCCGATTCCGCATTCCGCACTCCGCATTCCGCGTTTCTGCATGACCCTCGCCTTCGCCATTCTTGCCGCCCTCATCGTCGTCAGCGCCGTCGCTGCGATGACGCTGCGCAACCTCGTGCATTGCGCGCTGTGCCTTGCGGTGGCGTTCATCGGGCTGGCGGGCACGTATCTCCAGCTCGGCGCGCAGTTCGTCGGGCTGTCGCAGGTGCTCGTGTATGTCGGTGCAGTCGCCATCCTCATCGTGTTCGCCATTTTGCTCACGCGCAGCGGCGAGCCGGGGCCGGGCCGGCAATTCTCCGCCACGGCGTTGATGGGCGTGGCCATCGCGCTCGCGGTGTTCGCCGTGCTCGGCAAAGTCATCACGTCCAGCGCCGTTGCCAAACGCGGCGTGCTGCCGGCGCCTCAAACCAGCGTCGCGCAACTCGGCCAGAAGTTGATGACCGACTACATTCTGCCGCTCGAAGTCCTCGCGCTGCTGCTGACCGCCGCGATGATCGGCGCCGTCATCATCGCGCTCAAAGAGAAGGAGAGCGCGAAGTGAAATCCTTTTTGAACCGCGGAGACGCGGAGACGCAGAGTTTGGAGAGGAACTTTTCTCCGCGCCTCCGCGCCTCCGCGGTGAATTCAATCCCATGAACCCGCTTACCGGCTATCTCCTGCTCGCGGCCCTGCTGTTCAGCATCGGCCTCGCGGGTGCGCTCACGCGGCGCAACGCCATCCTCGTGCTCATCGGCATCGAGCTGATGCTCAACGCGGCGAATCTGAACTTCATCGCGTTCTGGCGCTACGGCCCGAACCCCGAGGCGCTCACGGGCGTGATGTTCGTGCTCTTCGCCATCGCCATCGCCGCGGCCGAAGCCGCCGTCGGCCTCGCGCTCATCATTTCGATTTACCGGCACTACAAGACGACGAACGTGAATGATGTGAACGAGCTGAAGGGATGAAAACTTTTGCCGCGGAGACGCAGAGACGCGGAGTGGAGAAGAAATCTCCTCCGCGCCTCCGCGCCTCCGCGGTTCAAAATTTGGCATGACCTGGACTGTCCAAAACCTCTGGCTGATTCCCGCGCTGCCGTTGCTGGCGGCGGGGGTGACGGCGTTGCTCAAGCAGCGTCATCGCACCCTCGCGGCGTCGCTGGCCATCGGCTCGATGGTCGGGGCGTTCTTCCTCGCGTGCGGCGCGTTTGCCCAGACGCTCGGCGGACACGGCGAAGGCCATGAGACCGCGCGGCAGGTGTGCAACATCCCGTGGTTCCAGCTCGGTGCCGGCTCGTTGAAACTCGGCTGGGTGCTCGACCCGCTCACGGCGGCGATGCTCGTGATGGTCACGTTCGTCAGCACGCTCATCTTCATCTACAGCGTCGGCTACATGGCGCACGACGGGAACTTCACGCGCTTCTTCACGTTCCTGTCGCTGTTCGCCGCGGCGATGCTCGGCCTCGTCATCGCGAACAACCTGCTCATGCTTTTCATGTGCTGGGAGCTGGTCGGCCTCGCGTCGTATCTGCTCATCGGCTTCTGGTATCACAAGCCCAGCGCGGCGGCGGCGGCGAAAAAGGCGTTTATCACCACGCGTGTTGGCGACGTGTTTTTCTTCCTCGGCCTGCTCTGGCTATACGCGGAAACGGGCACGCTGCTCTTCTACGACGACGGCCACGGCTGCCTCGAACAATCCGCGCTGATGAAACTCGCCGGCGCGAGCATCGGCGGCGGCATGGCGGTGAGCACGGCGATTGCGCTGCTGATTTTCTGCGGCGCGGTCGGCAAGTCCGGCCAGGTGCCGTTGCACGTCTGGTTGCCCGACGCGATGGAAGGCCCCACGCCGGTCAGCGCGCTCATCCACGCCGCGACGATGGTGGCGGCGGGCGTGTTTCTCATCGCGCGGGTGTTTCCGCTGATGGCGGGAACGATGGTGCATGACAACATGGCTGGCACCGGCGGGCAATTCGTGCTGCTCTTCAGCAACCATTCCCCCGCACTCCAAGTCGTCACGTGGATCGGCGCCATCACTGCGATTTTCGCCGCGCTCGTCGCCGTCGCGCAGACGGACATCAAGCGCATCCTCGCCTACTCCACGGTTTCGCAGCTTGGCTTCATGTTCGTCGGACTCGGCACGGGCGGGCCGGCGGTGGGCATGTTCCATCTACTCACGCATGCGTTCTTCAAGGCGCTGCTGTTCCTCGGCGCCGGGTCGGTGATTCACGGCTGCCACGAGGAACAGGACATCCGCCGCATGGGCGGCCTGCGCAAGCTGATGCCCGTGACCTTCGCGACCTACGCCATCGGCATGTTGGCGCTCGCGGGCTTCCCGCTCGTCACGTCGGGCTTCTGGAGCAAGGACGAAATCCTGCACAGCGCGTGGCTTTGGGAACCGAGCAAATGGCCGTTCGTCCTCGCGACCTTCGGCGCGCTGCTCACGGCGTTCTACATGACGCGGCAAATGTTTTACGTGTTCTTCGGTGTGTCGCGCGCTTCGGAACGGAGTGGTGGAGTAATGGAGTCGGGGAGTAATGCAGGATCGGCTCACCACTCCACTACTCCATCGCTCCATCACTCCGCTGCCCCGGCTCACGAATCCCCGCCCGTCATGACGCTCCCGCTCGGTGTGCTCGCCGCGTGCGCGATTCTCCTCAGCCTGTTCGGGACACCGGTGTTCCCGTGGTTCCACGATTACCTCTCCGGCCACGCGGCGCATCTGCGCAACTCCATCGACGTCGGCGTCGTCGCCACCATGCTCCTTTCAACCGCCATCGTCGGCGCGGGCCTCGCGCTCGGCTGGTGGCTCTACGGTCGCAAGCCCATCACCGATGCCGCCGCGCCCGATGCACTGGAGCAACTCAAGCCCGACTGGTTCGCCGTGCTCCGCGCCAAGTTCTTCATTGATGAACTCTACGAAATCTCGTTCATCCGCTGGAACGCCGCGTTCGCGCGCTTCTGCGGCTGGCTGGAGCAGACCATTTGGACGGGCGCGGTGAGCGCGGTGTCGCTCGTCGTGCTCGGCTTCTCGTGGCTCAACCGCTTCTTCGACGAGTTCGTCATCAACCTCGGCTTCAGCGGAAGCTGCCGCGGCCTCGCGGAAGGCGGCGGCTGGCTCGCGCGCCTCCAGACCGGTCGCGTGCAAAGCTACCTGCGCGTCCTCGGCGTCGCGTTCGTCGTGCTCGTGCTGTTCCTGATTTGGGGAGGTGGCAAATGAGCACAAACGCGGTCGCCAAAGAGACGAAATACTATTCTCACGTGCTCTACTTTCCAAATCGGGCTCATTTTTGCAGCCCAGCACACTGCTATCCCTCATTTCTTGGAGAGTTCGTTGGCCCACTGGTGAAAGCGAGACCGCACTTGCTCTATTGGTTTTCCTTCTACGGTAGTTTTGCCCGCTTTCGCGCTTGGACGGACGACTACGATGAGCTACGCCCCGAACTTGAAGCCAAGCGCGATTTGCTTGGCCTGATAGACAAAGGTGAGGAGAAAGACCTCACACTGGAACGCGACCTCGGAATCCCTCGTTTTATCGGTGGTGATTCAACTTCAACTCCCAATCAGCGTGCGTTGAAGATTCTCCGAACTTTACACGCTGCTTCGGAACTTGTTCTCGATAGCATTTACCGGCTTCCAAATGGGGCTTGGCAGTTCGAGGCAAGCGGTGACACGAATCAAAATCCGATAGGGAACCATCTTTTCAGCGTTAACCACCTGGTTCACAACCTTTCCCGTTCTCAGGCACGAATTGCTGTGTTCTCTGCAAATCAGAACACTCACGTCATGTCGTATTACTACTATCACAATGCGAAGAACGAGGGGCGGTTGCCGCATGACCACAAGCTAATCGATGAGTATTCAGTAGAGATGTAGCCATTTGCTGAGATGCGTCTAAACCAAGAGCCAAACTTCCAGACAGGGTGCATGCATCGCAGCCTTTGCCTCGCTTATGTGGAGGGAGTCGCATGAGTGGCTTCCCGTTGCTCACCATCCTCACGCTCCTGCCGATGGTCGGCGCGGCGTTGCTGCTTGGCATGGAGCACAAGAAGTGGCCCCGCTGCCTGGCGATAGCGCTGTCGTTCGTCGCGCTCGGGCTGACGCTTTGCCTCGTGGCGCACTTCGACCGCTCGTCGCCCGACATCCAATTCGTCGAGCGCCACGTGTGGATTCCCACGCTCAACGTCGAATACTTCGTCGGTGTGGACGGCTTGAGCCTCACGCTTCTCCTGCTCACGGCCATTGTCACACCGATGGCGTTGCTCGCGTCACGCGGCATCACCGAGAAGCCGCAGCTTTACTACGCGCTCATCCTTTTCCTCCAGTCCGGCCTCTTCGGCGCGTTCACGGCGCTGAACTTTTTCCACTGGTTCCTCTACTGGGAACTCACGCTCATCCCGGCGTTCTTCCTCGTGAAATTCTGGGGCGGACCGCAACGCCACGGCGCGTCGCTGCAATTTTTCATCTACACCATGGCCGGCAGCATCGCGCTGCTGCTCGCGTTCCTTGCGGTCTATCAGGCCACGGGCACGTTCGACCTCATCGTGCTCGCCGAGAAGGGCCGCACCGGCGAACTCGCCTCCGCGATGCTCGTGAAGCTCGGCTGGTATGGCCTCACCGCGAAGCAACTCTCGCTCGTCATTTTCAGCCTCGCGTTCCTCGGCTTCGCGGTGAAGACGCCGCTGATGCCGTTCCACTCGTGGCTGCCCGCGACCTACACCGAGGCGCCCACGCCCGTGACGATGCTCCTCACCGGCCTGATGTCGAAGCTCGGCGTGTATGGTTTCCTGCGCCTGCTGCTGCCGCTGTTCCCCGAGGCGATGCGCGCCGTGCTCACGCCGCTGCTGTGGCTCGCCGTCGCGACCATCGTCCTCTCCGCCGCCGCCGCGCTCGTGCAGACCGACCTCAAGCGCGTGCTCGCCTACTCGTCCATCAACCACCTCGGCTACTGCCTGCTCGGGTTGTTCACCGCCGTGAGCGTGACCGCGCCCGACGCGCGCTGGGCCGTGGAAAAAACCGCCGCGCTCAACGGCGTCGTGCTCCAGATGTTCAACCACGGCCTCACCGCCGCGACACTCTTCATGTTCGTGGGCTTCCTCGAACAACGCGGCGCACGCGGCCTCGGCGACTTCGGCGGGCTGCGCAAAATCGCGCCCGTGTTCTGCGGCTTGATGGGCATTGCGATCTTCTCATCGCTCGGCCTGCCGGGGCTGAACGGCTTCATCGGTGAATTCCTCATCTTCAAAGGTGCGTTCCCGCTCGCGCCGTGGACCACGGCGCTGTCCGCCGCCGGCCTGCTGCTGACGGCCATCTTCCTCCTCACGCTCATGCAGCGCATCTTCCATGGCCCGCTGAATGAAAAGTGGAGCGCCTTCGCCGACCTCACGCTGCGCGAACGCCTGCTTGTCGCGCCCCCCATCGCGCTGATGTTCGTGCTGGGAATTTATCCGCAACTGCTGATTGGCCTGTTCAACGCGACGATGACGCAGTTTGCGGAGAACTTGAGATTTTAACCACGGATGAACACGGATTTGCGGATTGCGGAACAATCATTGAGCCGATATTTTTGAACCATGAGCACGCTGATGGAAATTCAGGACGCGGTGGCGGAACTGCGCGAGGAAGAGAAGCAGGCGCTGGCCGTGTGGCTGGCCTCGCAAACCCCGCCCGAAATGGGCGCGGAGGATGAGCGGAAGCTGCTCCGCACGCTTGACGAGGCCGTCCGCGATGTGGAGGTGGGCAAGGGCGTGCCGATGAACGAGGTTCGCAAACGGGTGGCTTCATGGGCTGCAAAATAATCTTTGCGCCCCAGGCCATCGCGGATTTGGCGGAAGCCGTGCGTTACATCGCCGAGGATGACCCGGAAGCTGCCGTTCGCGTTGGGAACGCGCTGATTGACCGCGTGGCCATCCTGGAGAATTTCCCGCTGCTCGGCTCGCCGTATCCGAAACGTCCGGGCATCCGCCGGCTGGTGTCGCGGCCCTACGTCATTTACTACCGTCCGCGAGTTGAAGAAGGTTGCGTGGACATCCTGCGCTACTGGCACGGCGCGCGGCGCGAACCCGAGATTTGACCATGCTCGCCTGGACCATTTACATCTCGTTCCTCGGCGTGGCGGTGCTGATGTGCCTGCCGCGGGGGAATGCGCGCGCCGCGCGCATCGTCGCGCTGACGACGGCGTTGGGCGGACTCGCACTTGCGATCGGAGGCTTCCTCGCGCACAAGCCGGGCGCGGACATCGCCACGATCGCGAAGCTCCCGTGGATTCCCTCGCTCGGCATCGAATACCACCTCGCCACCGACGGCATCAGCATCGTGCTCGTGCTGCTCACGGGACTCGCGGCGGTCGCGGGCGTTCTCTTCTCGTGGAACATCGAGCATCGCGCGAAGGAGTTCTTCGCGTTCTACCTCGCGCTCATCGGCGGCGTTTATGGCGTGTTCCTGAGCTTCGATGTGTTCCTGCTGTTCGTGTTCTACGAGCTGGCCATCATCCCGAAATATTTTCTCATCGCCATCTGGGGCTCCACCAACCGCGAGTTCGGCGCGATGAAACTGGCGCTCTACTCGTTCGTCGGCAGCGCGATGGTGCTCATCGGCCTGGTCGCGGCGTTCGTCGTCGCGGGCGGGCACTCGATGAACCTCATCACGCTCGCAAAGTTCCCGTTCCCGGAAAGTTTCCAAACGTGGGCGTTCCCGCTCGTGTTTGTCGGCTTCGCGATTCTCGCGGGCCTCTGGCCATTTCACACGTGGGCGCCCACCGGCCACGTCGCCGCGCCAACCGCCGCCTCGATGTTGCTCGCCGGCGTGGTGATGAAGCTCGGCGCCTACGGCTGCCTGCGCGTGGCGATGACGCTGTTCCCCGCCGGCCTGCTCGTGTGGCGCGACGCCATCGCGTGGCTCGCGGTCATCGGCATCGTGTATGGCGCGATGGTCGCGCTCGTGCAGAAGGATTTCAAATTCGTCATCGGCTATTCGAGCGTGAGCCACATGGGCTTTGTGCTGCTCGGCCTGATGACGCTCAACGAGGTCGGCCTCAGCGGCGCGGTGCTGCAAATGTTCTCGCACGGCATCATCGCGGGCCTGCTCTTCGCCGTGGTGGGCCGGATGGTCTATGACCGCGCGCACACACGCGACCTCGCCATCCTCGAAGGCATGGGGCTGGCGAAGGCGATTCCGTTCGCGGCGGTGACGTTCGTCATCGCGGCGGTGGCGAGCATGGGACTGCCGGGCTTCAGCGGATTCGTGGCGGAACTCCAGGTGCTCATCGGCGCGTGGCGCGCAATGCCAACGCTCGCGGTCATCGCCGGCGTGGGCATCATCATCGGCGTGGCGTTCACGTTGCGGACGCTGGTGAAGGCGTTCTTCGGTGACGAGGCCGCGGACGTGAGTCCGCGGCAAAATGAATCAGCCGCGGTCTTACGACCGCAGCCACACCACGAGGAACTCGAACCCATTTCCGTCTCCGAACGCTTCGGTGCAGTGATGCTCATTGCGGTCACGCTCGTCGTCGGCCTTTACCCGCGCGTGCTGCTTGATGTGATTGTGCCCGCGTTCGGCTCGCCCCTCTATGACGCGCTGCGGAAGGGAGGCTGGCTGTGAGCTTCGACTACCTGCAACTCCTCAAGCTCTGCGCTCCCGAGACCATCATGGTCGTGACCGCATTGGTCGTGCTGTTCCTCGACCTCGCGTGGTTGCGCACCGAACCGAACCGCACGCGCATGACGCTGGCGGCGATGTTCACGGCGGCTGGCTGCATCGCGGCGTTCATGTGGATGCTCGTCGTGCCGGAGAAAGCCTCGTTGCTGAACGGCATGCTCGTCGTGGACCCGCTGACGCAACTCGTGAAGCAATCGCTGCTCGTGCTCACGCTGTTCACCGCGCTGCTGTCCATTGAGACGACCTTCACCGACCACGTGGGCGAATTCTTCGCGCTGCTGTTGCTCGCGACGGTGGGCATGATGTTCCTCGTCAGCTCCGAGGAGTTGCTGATGATTTTCGTCTCGCTCGAACTCACCAGCCTCTCGCTCTACATCCTCACCGCCTTCAACAAACACAACGCGAAGTCCGCCGAGGCTGCGCTGAAATACTTCCTCTTCGGCGGCATGGCCGCGGCCGTGACGCTCTTCGGCATGAGCCTCATCTACGGCTTGAGCGGTGCGACCAATCTCCGCGCCATCGCCACCGCGCTCACTGGCCCGACACCCGACCCGCTGCTGCTCGCCGCCATCGTGATGACCGTCATCGGCTTCGGCTTCAAAGTCGCCGCCGTTCCATTCCACCTCTGGGCGCCCGATGCCTACGAAGGCGCGCCGACGCCGAGCGCCGCGTTCATCGCGAGTGGCTCGAAGGTCGCGAGCTTCTTCATCCTCGCCAAGGTGATGATGCTCGGCTTCGCCGGCGCGGAAGGCAGCGGCGCATGGAAGGCTTACGTGCCCGGCTGGGTGCCATTGCTGGCCGTCATCGCCAGTCTGTCGCTCGTGCTGGGAAATCTGGCGGCGCTCGCGCAAACGAACGTCAAGCGGCTGCTGGCTTATTCAGCGATTGCCCATGCGGGCTATGCGCTGCTGGGTGTCATCGCGAACGGGCCGCTTGGGCTGGGCGCGCTGGTGTTTTACGTGGTGACTTACGCGCTGACGGTGGTCGGGGCATTTGCCGTCGTGGCGATGGTGGAGACGGAGAAAGGGCAGGGGAACCTGTCGGACTTTGTCGGCTTGAGCCGGCGCGAGCCGGTGTTGTCGCTGTGCATGATGGTGTTTATCCTGTCACTGGCGGGGATTCCGCCGCTCGCGGGATTTTTCGGAAAATTCTACGTGTTCGTGGCGGCGGTGAAGGCCGACGTGAAAAATCTCGGCTACCTGTGGCTGGTGATTCTCGCCATCGCGATGAGCGCGGTGTCGCTCTACTACTATCTGCAAGTTTTGAAACGAATCTATGTGTTTCCCTCGGAGGAAGGAGCGGTGTCGCAAAAAGGCAGCCTGATTGGGAAAACCGCCGTGGTGGTTCTGGCGCTGGCGGTGCTGGCGCTGGGATGTTTCCCCGGCTGGCTGCTGGAGAGAATTTTGAGCGGACTGGCCGTGTTCAAGCCGTAGTTCCGTTCAGCGTTTCCGCCGCGCCTCGGGAGCGCGCGACGCCAAAATCATCAGGCCGCCGAGCAGCTTGCCCAAGGTGACGGGCTTTGTCAGCACCACCGGCTTCACGCGTTTGAGGAATTCGTCGAATTTGGAATTGCCCTCGTTGCCGGTCGCGAAGATGAACCGCGCGGCAAGCTGGGGCTTGAGCCGCTCGACCGCCATGTAAAACATGTCCCCCGCCATGCGCGGCATCATCAGGTCGCAGATGACGGCGTCCACCTCGGCATTCATGACGCACTTGAGCGCCTCCACGCCGCTGCTTGCGGTGGTCACGGTGTGGCCGCCGGCTTCGAGCATCGATTTCAGCAGCGTGAGAAACACCGTGTCGTCGTCCACGACCAGCAGGCGCTTCATTTCGGCGGGCGGGGCGGATGGGGAATTGTCGGGCGGCATGGTGGTGAAATCAGAAATACGCGCGGGCAGTTACCCAAATCGCGCCGGGGAAATCCAGAAAAAACTTGCCTCGGCAATTCGCCAGCCGATAGCCTCCCGTCGCCTGCTGCCAATGTAGCTCAGTGGTAGAGCAACGGTTTCGTAAACCGTAGGTCGTCGGTTCAATCCCGACCATTGGCTCCAGTTCATCCCGGAGGCATTGCAGGAGGCAGTCGGCGAAATGTCCCGTGCATTTTCTCTCGGCAGTTGCCATCGCGTTGCGCCTTGGCATAGTTGCCGGCGCTTGTGATTGAAAGAAAAACATCTCCGCCCGCCCGTCCATTGCGCGTGGGCATGATTTCGCTCGGCTGCGCGAAAAACCTCGTGGACGCCGAAATCATGCTCGGCTCGCTGCTCAAGTCCGGCGTGGAAATTACCAACGATGCCGCGACCGCCGACGCCGTGATCGTCAACACCTGCTCGTTCATTGACTCCGCGCAGGAGGAGAGCGTGGACACGATTCTGGAATCCGTGGAACTGCGCGATGCGAACCGGCGCGGCCAGGCGGTCATCGTCTCCGGCTGCCTCTCGCAGCGTTTCCGCGAGGAGCTCCCCAGGCTCATGCCTGAAGTGGACGCCTTCATGGGCATTGATCAGGTGGCACAGGTCGGGGAGATCGTCGGCAAGGCGATTGCCGCGCGTGGAGAGAAATCCGTGACAAGGCAAAAGGCAAAAGGCAAAGGGCAAAAGGTCGTCGAGCGATTGAACGAGCTGGAGAAGAACCGCACGCTCTCCGACCATGAAAGTGAAGAATCCCTGCGTGGCACGGAAAAATTCGGCAAGACCAAGACGGTCGTCGCGCCAACTCAACTCAAAACTCAAAACTCAAAACTTAAAACTGATTCCGCCCCCTTCTTCGATGTCACTTCCCGCCCCGTCTACATCCCCGACTACGAGACGCCGCGCTTCCGGCTCACGCCGAAGCATTTTGCCTACGTCAAGATCGCCGAGGGCTGCAATCACCCGTGCAGCTTCTGCATCATCCCGCGGATGCGCGGCTCGCACCGCAGCCGCACCCAGGCGGACATCGTGGCCGAGGCGAAGGCGCTCATCGCCGACGGCGTGAAGGAGTTGAATCTGATCTCGCAGGACTCGACCTACTACGGACTCGACTTGCGCGCGAACCACAGCCGCGCGATTTCTTCGCCGGAGAAGTTTTCCGCCGCCGCGAAATCGCTGCCTGCGAACTCGACCACGCTCTGCACGCTCCTCCGCGAGTTGAACGCGCTGCCCGGCGACTTCTGGATTCGCCTGCTCTACACGCACCCGGCGCACTGGACGGATGAACTCATCCGCACCATCGCCGAAAGCCCGAAGGTCGCGCGCTACGTGGACATCCCGCTCCAGCACATCCACGAGGATATGCTTCAGCGGATGCGCCGCGAGACCTCGCAGCAATACATCGTGGATCTCATCGCGAAGATTCGCGCGGGCATCCCCGGCATCGCGCTGCGCACAACGTTCATCGTCGGCTTCCCCGGCGAGACCGAGGCGAGTTTTGGGACGCTGCTGGATTTCATCCGCGACACGAAGTTCGAGCGGCTCGGCGTCTTCACCTATTCGCAGGAGGACGGCACGCTCGCCGGCAAGATGGCCGGGCAGATTTCCGACAAGGTGAAGCAGAAGCGCCGGAAACTCGCGATGGCCGCGCAGCACAAAGTTGCGCGTGAGATTGCGGAATCATTTGTGGGCCGAGAAATCAAAGTGCTCGTCGAAGGCCGGGCGAACGCGAAGCAGTTGCAAACTGCGAACGTGAGTTCGTGGGAACATGGACTCATCCGCGAAGCCGAGTCCGGCAAATCCATGCTGAAACCCGGCAACTACCTCGTTGCGCGTGGCGAAGCGGACGCGCCGGACATTGACGGACGGGTGTATGTGCGCGGCAAGCTGCCGGTTGGCGAGTTTGCCCGCGTGAAAATCATCGGCCACACGGACTACGACTTGATTGCCGGGGCGGTTTGAGGTCTTGTTGTCGCATGAATCCCGCCGCCGACTATTTGCACCAGTGCCGCGAGCTTGTCGCGGTCGTGGAGCGGCAGCAGGCCGCCATCGTGCAGGCGGCGGACTGGTTTGCCGCGACGATTCTTGCCGGACGCATGGTGCACCTCTTCGGCTCCGGCCACAGCCGCATCCTCGTCGAGGAAATGTGGCCGCGCTACGGCTCGTTCCCCGGCTTCAACCCCATCGTCGAGCTTTCGTTGAGTTTTCACAATCTTGTCGTCGGCCCGAACGGCCAGCGGCAGGCGATGTTTCTGGAGAACGTCTCCGGCCTGGCCGAGCGCATCCTCCGCAACTTTGATTTGTCGGCGCAAGACTCCGCGCTCGTGGCGTCGTCGAGCGGCTGCAACATTGTTCCGATTGAAATGGCGGAGCAGTTTCAGAAGCGCGGCATCAAGGTTGTCGCCATCATCAGCCGCCGGCATTCCGAGGCGAGCGCGAGCAGGCATCCGGCGGGGAAGAAATTGCAGGACTTCGCCGACCTCGTGCTCGACACCGGCGCGCCCGTCGGCGACGCCATGGTGAAGGTGGACGGACTCGACACACCGGTCGCCCCCGGTTCAACCATCGGCGGTTGTCTGCTGGTAAATGCCATCAAAGCGGAAGTCGCCGCGCGCCTCACCGCCGCAGGCCAGCCGCCCAAGGTGCTCACTGCCGGCACCGTGGTCGGCGCGAAGCGCGCCACGGAGTTGTTTGAATCCGCCTACGACGAGCACGCGCGGCGGCTGGCGAAACTTTACGAGAAACTGGGCGAACCTTAACCGCCGAACCCATGCGCGTCTGGACCCTGCACCCGAAGCACCTCGACCCGAAGGGCCTCGTCGCGCTTTGGCGCGAGGCGCTTCTCGCGCAGAAAGTTTTGCGCGGCGCGACCCGTGGCTATCGGCATCACCCGCAGCTTGCGCGCTTTCGCGCCCGGCGCGATCCGGTGGCGGCCATTGCTGCTTATTTGCGTGCCGTGGCTGACGAGGCCCGGCGGCGCGGCTACGGCTTTGACGAGGGCAAAATCGCGGCGGGCGGCGGGCGAGCAAAAATTCCCGCCACGCGCGGCCAGCTTCTTTACGAATGGCAGCATCTGCTTCGAAAACTCCGGCAGCGTGATCCGGCGAAGCACCGTGAATTGCTGAAGGCACGCGAACCGGCGGCGCACCCGTTGTTCCGCATCGTGCCGGGGAAAATAGAGCCTTGGGAGATCACGAAACCGCGCAAAGCAAAGCAAAATCCATGAGCACGCAAGTTCTTCTTGTCGAGTGCGACGACCGGCGCGGCCTCGTCCACGCCATCACCGGCATTCTGCTGCGGCACGGCGTGAACGTCGTGGGCAACCAGGAGTTCGTCGAGCGCGGCTCGGCTCGCTTTTTCATGCGCACGGAATTCGACGGCGCGGTGGATGCGCGGCGGCTCGAAGCCGAAGTGCGCGACGCGCTGCCCGCCGCCGCCCTCGTGCGCCTCTCCGACCTCAAACCGAAGCGCGTCGTGGTGCTCGTCTCGAAGGAGCACCATTGCCTCGGCGACCTCCTCATCCGCCACGCGTTCGGCGAACTCAACGCGGAAGTGCTCGCGGTGCTTGGCAACCACGCCACGCTCCAGCCGCTCGTTGCCAAGTTCGACCTGCCGTTTCACTTCGTCAGCCATGAATCGCTCACGCGCGAGGCGCACGAGACGGAGTTGCTCAAAATCATCGCGCCGCTTCAGCCGGACTATCTTGTGCTGGCGAAATATATGCGCGTGCTGACGCCGGACTTCGTGCGTCGTTTTCCCGCGCGCATCATCAACATCCATCACTCGTTCCTGCCCGCGTTCACCGGCGCGAAGCCGTATCAGCAGGCGTTTGATCGCGGCGTGAAGGTCATCGGCGCGACCGCGCACTTCGTCACCGAGAAGCTCGACGAAGGCCCCATCATCGTCCAGCAGGTCATGCCGGTGGATCACACGCACACCGCGCAGGATCTCGCGCAGGCCGGACACGACGTGGAGCAGATGGTGCTCGCCCGCGCGCTGCGGCTCGTGTTTGAAGACCGTGTGTTCCTCTGCGGGAATCGCACGGTCATCTTCGACTAGGCATGGGGTATGAATTATGAGTGATGAAAAGCCGCGTCAAGACCTCCGGTTGCGGACGAAGAAGTTTGCGCTGCGCATCATCAAAATGTGCGAGAAGCTGCCTTCAAACCGCGCCGGCAGGATTCTTGGCGATCAAGTGTTTCGCTCCGGCACTTCAGTCGCGGCGAACTACCGGGAAGCGTATCGCGCCCGGTCCAAGGCCGAGTTCATTTCCAAACTGGGCGACTCCCAGAAGGAACTGGAAGAAACCATTCTCTGGCTCGAACTCCTCGGCGACAGCGGCACGATGAAGCCCGCCCGCCTCACGCTTCTTCTAAACGAGTGCAACGAACTCATGGCCATTTTCTCCAGCATCATCAAAAGCTCTCGCGGCTGAATTCATACCTCATAATTCATACCTCATGCCTCCTCCCCTTCGCACCACTGTCATCGGCAGCTACCCGTTCCCCGGCTGGCTCGAATTCGCCTGCCAGCACCTCGCCCAGTTCGGCGACGCCGACCGCGCCGAGCTGATTGACGACGCCGTCACCATCGCCGTGCGCGACCAGCTCGACGCCGGCCTCGACGTCATCACCGACGGCGAGCAGACGCGCCTCGACTTCAACCTCTCCTTCTACGGTTTCATCGAGGGCATCGAGCTGGAGAGCGCGCCGCCGCGCCGCTTCGGCCCGCCCGCGCACGACCAGCGCGGCAAGCACAAGGTCACCGGCGAACTCCGCGCCCCGCGCGGCCTCGGCCCCGTCGAGGACTTCGAGCGGCTCAAACGCCTTGCTTCATCCTTCATCCTTCATCCTTCATCCTTTCCGACTCTGAAAGCCTCCGTCCCCGGCCCCTACACCCTTTCCGGCCGCCTGCTGCCGAACGACGAATACAAGAACCGCTGGGAACTCACCGAGGCGCTGCTCCCGCTCGTGCGCGCCGAACTGGAGGCGCTCGTCCGCGCCGGCTGCACGGAAATCACCGTGGACGAGCCGAGCATGAGCTGCTACGCGCACCGCGAAGACCCGCGCCGCTTCGTCAACATCTTCAACCGCACCGTCGAGCCGGTCGCCGGCCGATGCCGCCTCTCCACGCACCTGTGCTTCGGCAACTACAAGGCCCGTGCCGTCGGGCCGCGCCGCTACGCGCCCATGTTCCCGGCCTTCCTCGACCTGAAGGTGGACGAAATCCACCTCGAAATGGCCAGCCGCGAGTTCGCCGAGCTGGAACTCCTCGGTGAAATCGTGAAGCGCAAGGACGTCGCCGTCGGCATCATTGACGTGAAGAGCTACTACGTGGAGACGCCCGACGACGTGGCGGAGCGTGTCCGCGCCTGCCTGAAGCACGCGCCCGCCGAGCGACTTTCCTTCGCGCCCGACTGCGGCTTGAGCCAGACCGCGCGCTGGGCGGCGAAGCAGAAGCTCAAGAACATGGTCGAGGGCGTGAAGCGGGTGAGGAAGGAACTGGGAATTTAGCCACGGATGAAACACGGATTGAACACGGACAAAAGGTCGCCTTTGCCTGTTTCGTATTTAGTCTGTCTGACTGCCAAGCACCGCTTGACGGGCGGGAAACCCGCCAATAACTTCACCCCATGCCCGCCGTGATAAATTACACCCTGTCGGATACCTGAATGTTAGGCCGCACACGCGCACCATGGACAAGAACGAAGCATATGCTTACCTGCGCATCGTTGAGTTTCCTTGCACTGTCGCCGAGCTCACGCAGCGCATTGGCCTTCAGCCCACCGAAGCTTGGCACGCTGGTGACGCCGCTCTCCTACCTCGACCGCCGCGAAAATTCAACGTATGGCACCTCCGTAGCCGGTTGCCGACTTCAGAGGATGTGGAGCGCCATATCATTGATGTTCTCGATCAGGTTCGTGGGCGTGAGGCTGTTCTACGTGAGGTGGCACGCGACTATGGCATCACGATGGAGTGCGTCGGCCACTTTCATGAGTATTATCCCGGCTTCGCACTGGACGCGGAGACCGTTCGTCGCCTTGGTGAGTGCGGCGCGAGCATTGACCTCGACTTCTACCACTACTTCACCGAGAAGCAGGAGCGTGAGGCATGACCGTGCCGCCCAACCATGCGCTGTAGCTCTGGTTCGTTAGGCCGGTTCAAAAATCCGTGTTTCCTCCGTGTTCCATCCGTGGCTTCATTGCGCCGGATGAAACCGCCGTTGCTCCGCGATGACGCCCTGCTCGCCGATGTGCGCGAGGCGGGGCGCGACCCGCACCAGCTCTCGCTCTGGTGGCTGGGGCAGAGCGGGTTTCTCGTGCAGTGGCGGGGCCGGCACGTGCTGCTCGACCCGTATCTCTCCGATTCGCTCACCGTGAAATACGCCGGCACGGACAAGCCGCACACGCGCGTCACCGCGCGCTGCATCGCGCCGGAGCGGCTGGACTTCATTGACATCGCCACATCGAGCCACAACCACACCGACCATCTCGACGCGGAGACGCTGGGGGCGCTGGCGCGGGTGAATCCCCGGCTGCAACTGGTCATCCCCGAGGCGAACCGCGCGTTCGTCGCCGAGCGGCTGAAGTGCCCGGTGGAATTCCCGCACGGGCTGGACGCGGGCGTGTCGCTCACGCTCGACGGCTTCACCTTCCATGGCATCCCGGCGGCACACAACGAGCTGGAGCGCGACGCCGAGGGGCGGCACAAGTTCATGGGCTACGTGGTCGAGGCCGGCCCGTGGCGCATCTACCACAGCGGCGACACGCTGCACTACGAGGGCATGGAGGACTGGCTGCGGCAGTTCAAGGTGAGCGTGGCGCTGCTGCCCATCAACGGCGACCGCCCGGAGCGCCGCGTGGCGGGCAACCTCGACGGCCCGCAGGCCGCGCGGCTCGCGCACGCCATCGGCGCGGACGTGGTGATCCCGTGCCACTACGACATGTTCGAGTTCAACACGGCGTCGCCGGAGGGGTTCGTGGCGGAATGCCGGCGGTTGCACCAGCATTACAGCGTGCTGCAAACCGGCGAGCGCTGGAGTGCGGGGAAGTTAAGTTTGCATGAATATAATTAAGCCGGAACGATGCAATTCGTTGGGGAGCGCGTGGCGTCTCGCCCGCTGTTTTTGGCGTCGCGCCGAAAACTTCCCCGCGCCAAATGGACAAGCCGTTATGCCTGCCGAGGACGCGTCAGGAACCCGTCGGCGGGACGCCAACGGGTGCGACCGGGACGGTCGCGCTCCCCATTGCGACGGCACGCCATAGTTTTTGCCAACGCCCATGTCGCTCCCGCTCACCTACAACTTCCGCAACGTCTTCGTGCGCTGGCGCGCGACGCTGGCGACGGTGCTGGGCGTGGCGCTGGTGGTGGCGGTGTTCGTGCTCGTGCAGTCGCTCGCCGTCGGGCTGGAGAAATCCAGCGCCAACACCGGCGACCCGCGCAACGTGATGATCGTCCGCAAAGGCTCCACCGCCGAATCCAGCAGCCAGGTGACGCGCGAGCAGTTCCGCACCCTCGTCTATCTGCCGGAAATCGCGCGCAACGCCGCCGGGCAGCCGCTGGTCTCCGCCGACGTGGTGGTGCTGATTTCGCAGCCGCGCCGCGACAACAACGGCGAGGCCAACGTGCTGCTGCGCGGCATTTCCCCGCAAGGCCCGGCGCTGCGCCCGCAGGTGAAGCTGGTCGAGGGAAGGATGTTCGTTCCCGGAAAACGCGAAGTGGTGGTGAGCCGGCGGCTGGCGGCGCGGTTTCTGAACTTCGACCTCGGCGGCACGTTCAAATCCGCCGGCAAGGAACTCACCGTCGTCGGCTGGACGGACGGCGGCGGCAGCGCGTTCGACTCGGAAATCTGGATGGACGCCGACGAGGCGCGCGCGGTGTTCGACCGCGAGAATTATTCCAGCGTGCTCGTCCGCGCGGCGGGCGACGCGGCGGCGCACTCGCTCACCAACCGCATTGACACGGACAAGCGCCTGCCGCTGCGCGCGCTGCCGGAGACGGCCTACTACAGCGCGCAGACGATGGCGGCCATGCCGATCAGGATTCTTGGCAACTTCCTCGCCGTCGCGATGTCCATCGGCGCGGTGTTCGCGGCGATGAACACGATGTATGCCGCCGTGGGCGCGCGCACGCGCGAGATCGGCACGCTGCGGGTGCTGGGCTTCCGGCGGCGGACGATTCTGTTGAGCTTCCTGATCGAAGGCGCGTTCCTCGCGCTCATCGGCGGCGTGATCGGCTGCCTGCTGGCGCTGCCGATGCACGGGTATTCGACCGGCACGATCAGCTTCGAGAGCTTCAGCGAGACGGTGTTTCAGTTTCGCATCACGCCGGGGCTGGCGGCGAAGGGGCTGGTGTTCTCCGTCATCGTCGGCGTGGTGGGGAGCCTGCTGCCGGCGCTGCGGGCGTCGCGGCTGCCGGTCATCGCCGCGCTCAAGGCGGCGTGATGAGGTGGTGGGACAGGCATCTTGCCTGTCCATGAGAGCGGCCCAAGGTTTTTGGAAACGAGCGAAACAAGCGTGCCGCACTGGACAGGCGAGGACGCCTGTCCCACTACTCAACCTCAATTGCCTCGGCAGTTGCGGAAAAATTCCGAGCCGCTAGATTCAGGCCTTCGTTCACCCGTGGGCGGCACAAACAACATGGACTCGGACAAACTGAAGCAACTGCGCATCCAGCCGGAAGCCAAACGGCGCTCCAGCCAAAGCCTGTGGGTGATCGTGCTGCTCGTGCTCGGTGTGACAGCGGCGGCGGTCTACTTCGCCTGGCCGCGTGCGGATGACAATCAGCGGGTGGTGAACACGCAGACGGGCAAGGAGAAGGTGAGTGCTTCTGCAACGGCTTCGGCGGCTGAAAATTCTTCCACCGCCGGCGGCGCGGCGGCTTCTTCGTCCAAGCCCAAGGACGGCGTGGTGCTCACCGTCAGCGGCTACATCATTAACCGCGAGCGGATCGAGTTAAGCCCGCGCTTCATGGGCGTGGTGAAATGGATCGGCGTCAAGAAAGGCGACGCCGTGACCAACGGGCAGGTCGTCGTGTTGCTCGACGACGCGGAATACAAAACACGCCTCGCGGAAGCCGAGTCTCGCATCGCCTCCGCGCAGGCCGCCGTCGCCACCGCGCGCATTGCCGTGCCGGACAGTGAGGCGCGTCTCGCCCAAGCCGAAGCCCGCCTCGCCTCCGCGCGGGCCAGCGCCGAGAAGGCGGAGATTGATTTCCAGCGCGCGGACAAGCTCGTCCGCGAGCGTGCCGAGCCACAGCAACTCGCCGACGACACGCGCCTGCGCCTTGACGCCGCCCGCGCGGCGGTGCGCGAGGCGGAAGCGGCGTTGCAGTCCGCACGGCTCGCGCCCGACGAGGCGCGTGCGCGGCTCGCCTCGGCGCAGTCCGCTGTGCGCGAGGCCGAAGCCGCGCGCGCCACCGCCACGCTTTTTCTCGACTGGACGGTGATCCGCTCGCCGATTGATGGCGTGGTGCTGGAAAAGCTCGTGGATCCGAACGAACTCGTCGTCCCGCAGAGCTTCGGCGGCGCGCGCGGGCCGAGCACGGCCCTGATCGCGCTGGCGAACCCGCGCGATTTGCAGGTGGAGATTGATCTGGGCGAGGCCGACCTGGCGAAAATTTCCCTCAACCAGCCGTGCCGGGTCAGCCCCGAGGCGTATCCGGACAAAACTTACGAAGGCTTCGTCGCGGAAATCGCGCCCGAAGCCAACCGCGCCAAAGGCACGCTGCAAATCAAAGTGCAAATCAAGAATCCCGACCGCTTTCTCACGCCGGAATTGAGCGCGAAAGTGGATTTTCTCGCCGTGCCAACCAAGCCATGAACCTGCTGCCGTTCGGAAAACTGCCCGTCCACACCCCGCGCCGCTTTGTTCCCGAGGCGGTTGACCTCGGCAATTGGAAACAAATCGCGCCGCTGTTCGACAAGCTCGAAGCGGACTGCACCGCCGCGAAGTCACTGGTTGCGTTCGAGCGCTGGCTGCTCGACTGGGGGGAGTTGAGCGCCGCGCTCGATGAGGAGGGCAGCCGGCGTTACATCGCGATGACCTGCCACACGGACAGCGCCGACGCGAAAAACGCCTACCTCGAATTCGTCGAGCACGTCGAACCGGAGACGAAGCCCCGGCAGTTCAAGCTCGCGCAGCTTTTCCTCGCGCATCCGCAGCGCGGCCAGTTGCCGAAACAGCGTTACGAGGTTTTCGACCGCAACACCCGGCTGCACGTCGAATTGTTCCGCGAGGAAAATGTCCCGCTCGAAACCGAGGAGGCCAAGCTCGGCCAGAAGTATCAGGAGCTGTCCGGATCGCTCACGGTGAATTTTCGCGGCGAGGAGAAGACGCTCGTGCAGATGGGCCGCTATCTGGAGGAGACGGATCGCGCCTTGCGCGAGGAGGCGTGGCGGCTCGTGGCCGAGCGGCGGCTCAAGGAGGCGGAGCTGTTCGAGGACATTTTCGAGGACATGCTCAAGCTGCGCGAGCGGATCGCGAAGAACACCGGCTTCCCGAACTACCTCGCCTACGCCTTCCGCGCGCGCGGGCGCTTCGACTACACGCCGGAGGACTGCGTGAAATTCCACGACGCCATCGAGCGCGAGGTGATGCCGGTGCTGCGCGACTTGCAGGCGGAGCGCAAGCAGCAGCTCTTTAGTGGGACAGGCATCTTGCCTGTCCTCGACGGGCTTCCAATTCGTGATGTCAGCGGCACGGGCACGATGTCCGCCGGAGACAGGCAAGATGCCTGTCCCACTTTGCGCCCGTGGGATCTCGCGGTGGACACGCTCAACCGCCCGCCGCTGCGGCCCTTCGAGCAGGTCGAGACGATGGTCGAGCGCACGCAGAAGATTTTCGATCAGCTCGACGGCGGGCTGGCCGGTGAGTTCAAGCTGATGCGCGACTTGAAGCTGCTCGATCTCGCCAACCGCAAGGGCAAGGCACCGGGCGGCTACCAGAGCACGCTCAACGAAGCGCGCCTGCCGTTCATCTTCATGAACGCCGTCGGCCAACAGCGCGACGTGGAGACGATGCTCCACGAGGCGGGCCACGCTTTTCACGCACTCGCGACGCGCGACGAAGAGAACTATGGCTACCGCAGCGCACCCATTGAGTTCTGCGAGGTCGCCTCGATGAGCATGGAACTGCTCGGCAACGAGTTCATCGAGTCCTTCTACGCCGCGCCGGAGGCGAAGCGCGCGCGCCGTGATCATCTCGAAGGCATCGTGGAAATCTTCCCGTGGATTGCGACCGTGGACGCCTTTCAGCACTGGATTTACTCGCACCCCGGCCACGCGCGCGCCGAGCGCACCGCCGCGTGGCTCGCGCTGATGGACCGCTTCGGCGGCGACGTGGATTGGAGCGGCATCGAGTCTGCGCGCGCGAATCTCTGGCACCGGCAGCTCCATATTTTTCTCCATCCGTTTTACTACGTGGAATACGGCATCGCGCAGCTCGGGGCGCTGCAGGTGTGGGCGAACTCGAAGGCGAACAAGGTCAAGGCGCTGGCCGACTACAAGACGGGGCTGGCGCTGGGCGGTTCGCGTCCGCTGCCGGAACTCTTCGCCGCCGCCGGCTGCCGTTTCGATTTCTCGCAGCAGACGGTGAAGCCGCTGGTGGAACTCGTGCGGGGTGAACTGGGGAAACTCAACTGACGGAGGGGCGATACTCTTGTCGCCCTCGTCATCCAATTTGAGAACGACGGCGACAAGAGTGTCGCCGCTCCGCGCAGAGGTTTGTTTAACACGAATCCCGTTGAAAACCGGCGGCGTGCTGCTAATGTGCGCCCGATGCTTGATGACCGTGACTATATGCGCGGCGAGGATTCCTACCGGCCACGGTGGCCGGTGGTGAACATTCTTCTCGCCGTCAATGTCGCGATCTTCGTCCTTGTCGAAGTTCTGCAGTTCTACCGCATCCCCGCCGACGGCGACGCCGTATTGGGAATGTTTGCCTTGAGCCTCGAAGGCTTGCAGCACGGGCGCATCTGGCAGCTCTTCACGTTTCAGTTTCTCCATGCGGGGTTGCTGCATCTGCTCTTCAACGCGCTGACGCTGTATTTTTTTGGCCGGGCGGTGGAGGAGGCGCTGGGCCGGGCGGCTCTCCTCAAACTGTATTTTTCGAGCGGCGTCGTGGGCGGGCTGTTGCAAATGGTCGGGGCTTGGTTGTTGCCCACTCATTTCGGCTACGGCGTCTCGGTGGTCGGGGCTTCCGCCGGGGTGTTCGGCCTGGTGGCTGCGTTTGCGGCGATGTTTCCCGACCGGACCATCACGCTCCTGCTGTTTTTCATCATCCCGGTTTCGCTGCGGGCGCGGACGCTGCTGTGGGTTTCCGCCGGGCTGGCGGTGTTCGGCATGGTGGTGCCGCGCGACACCATCGCGCATGCGGCGCACTTCGGCGGGATGCTGGCCGGGCTGGCTTTTGTGAGGTGGTTTGTCCACGCGGAGCGTCCGCCCGGACGGTGGCGTCCGTTCCGCCGGCGGGAAATGGCGCGCGTGCGGTCGGGCGGCGGGATTTCGCTGCGGCGCGTTCCGCCGGAAGAGGGTGGCGAGCCGACCACGGAGGAGTTCATCAGCCGCGAAGTGGATCCCATCCTTGACAAAATCTCCGCGCACGGCATCCACAGCCTGACCGAGCGCGAGCGCAAAATCCTCGAGGCCGCGCGGAACAAAATGAGCCGGCGGCGGCCTTGAGCGCGGCGGGCGCGGGGAGCTTCACCAAATTAACTGGAGGCGGGGGTTGCCCCCCGGTTTTGCTTTGTGTATCTTCGCGCCCCTTGGAAAAAGCTGATGAGCAAACACAAGAAAGAAATTGAAATTGAAACGCCGGGCGCGGACACGGCGAATGCCGGGGCCGCCACGCCAACGCCGCCACCGACGGATGCGCCCGTCGAGCTGGAGGAACTGCAGGCCGCCGCCGCCAAGGCCGCCGAGCACTGGGAGCGGCTGGTGCGCGTGAGCGCGGATTTCGAAAACTTCAAGAAGCGCGCCGCGCGCGAGAAGCAGGAGGCGATTCAATACGCCAACCAGGCATTGCTCACAAAGCTCGTGCCGGTGCTGGACAATTTTGAAATGGCCGCCAGTGCCGCCACCGCGCCGGGTGCGAACGCCGAGTCGCTCAAGACCGGCGTGACGATGATTCTCAACCAGTTCAAGGCCGCGCTCGCCGAGGCCGGCTTGGAGGAAGTGGACGCGGCGGGCCAGCCCTTTGACCCCGCGCTGCACGAGGCTGTCTCCCAGCAGGAAACGGCGGAAATTCCCGACGGCCACGTCGCGCAGCAGTTGCGAAAGGGCTACAAGCTGCGCGACCGCCTGCTGCGCCCGGCCACCGTGGTGGTGGCCAAGAAACCGGCGGCGTAACATGGCCAAGCGGGATTATTACGAAGTCCTCGGCGTCGAGCGCGGCGTCTCGGGGGAGGAACTGAAGAAGGCCTATCGCAAGCAGGCCGTCAAGCATCACCCCGACAAAAATCCCGGCGACAAATCCGCCGAGGAGAAATTCAAGGAGCTGGGCGAGGCCTACGAGGTCTTGAGCGATCCGCAGAAGCGCGCGGCCTACGATCAATACGGCCACGCGGCGTTCGATCCGCGTTCGCGCGCCGGGGCGGGGGCGCGGGCGGGCGGCGGGTTCCACGATCCGTTCGAGGTGTTCCGCGAAGTGTTCGGCGGCGGTGGCGGCGGCGGGGGAATCTTCGACGATTTGTTTGGCGGACAGTCGCGCGATCCGCGCGCCGCGTCGCGCGGGAGTGATTTGCGCTATGATTTGGAGATCGAGTTCGAGGAGGCCGCGCTGGGCTGCGAGCGCGAGATTTCCTTCACCCGGCAGGATTCGTGCGAGACGTGCAAGGGCACGGGCGGCGAGCACGGCGCGTCGCCCAAGACGTGCTCCATGTGCGGCGGGCGCGGGCAGGTGATTTCCGCGCGCGGGATTTTCAGCATCGCCCAGACGTGCCCGCGCTGTGAAGGGGCGGGGCAGATGATTGACAAGCCTTGCCGCCAGTGCCACGGCTCCGGGCGCCGCGAGAAGCCGGCAAAAATCAAACTCAAAATCCCCGCCGGCGTGGACACCGGATCGCGGTTGCGCTCGTCCGGCAACGGCGCGGCGGGCTTGCGCGGCGGGCCGCCGGGCGATTTGTATGTCGTGCTGCACGTCAAGGAGCACGAGATTTTCCAGCGCGAGGGCGATGATTTGCTCTGCGAGGTGCCGGTTACTTTCGCGCAGGCGGCGCTCGGCGCGGAACTGGAAGTGCCGACGCTCGCGGGCAAGGCGCACATCCGCATCCCCGAAGGCACGCAGAGCGGCACGGTGTTCCGGCTCAAGGGACGTGGCGTGCGGGACGTGCAGGGCCACGGTCACGGGGACTTGCACGTGCGCGTGGCCGTGGAAGTGCCGACGCGCCTCAACGGCGCGCAGCGGGCCAAGCTCAAGGAGTTCGCCGAGCTGTGCGACTCCAGCGTGAACCCGCACATCAAAAGCTTTTTTGACAAGGCGCGGAACCTTTTCAAGTGAGTCCAATTGCCGGCGGCCTGAACAGGCTGGCCGCGCCGAACCGATCTGTGCATCGTTTTTTTCTCCCACCCCAACAGGCGCAGGGCGCGACCGTCACGCTCTCCGAGCGCGACGCGCATCACGCGCTGCGCGTTCTGCGGCTGCGGCGTGGCGATGCCGTGACGGTGCTTGACGGCATGGGGAATGAATTGTCCTGCGAAGTGCTGGAGGCGGGCCGCAATGAAGTTTTGCTGTCGGTGAAGCAGCGCCGGTTCACGCCGCCGCCGCCGTGCGCCGTCACGCTGGTGCAGGCCGTCGCCAAGGGCAAGGCGATGGAACTCATCGTGCAGAAGGCGGCGGAACTCGGCGCGCATCGCGTCGTGCCGGTGCTCGTCGAGCGCAGCGTGGCGCAGATCGGGGACGAGGATGCGGCGCGGAAGGTGGAGAAATGGGAGGCCATCGCCATCGAATCGCTCAAGCAGTGCGGCTCGCCGTGGCTGCCGAAGATTGATGTGCCGTGTGCGCTGAAAGATTTCCTCGCGCGCGGTGCGAAGTTTGATTTGCAGTTTGTGGCTTCGCTGCACGAAGGCGCGTGGCATCCGCGCGGGCATTTCCAAGATTTCTTCCAGAGACAAAACCGCGCGCCGGAGTCCGTCGCCGTCTGGGTGGGGCCGGAGGGCGATTTCACTCCGGCGGAAATGGGCAAGTTGATCGCCGCCGGCGGGCGGCCGATCACGCTCGGCCCGCGCGTGCTGCGCTGCGAGACGGCGGCGATTGCTTGTCTGGCGGTGTTGAACTACGAGCTGCAAGACCCGGAAAATTTTCCCGCCGCAACGAAAAGCGTTGCCCCTGGCCGGAGCGAAACCTAACTTCGCGGCGTGGCAGCGGAGTTCACCATTTTGGGCAGCGGTTCCGGCGGCAACTGCGCCTACCTCGAAACGCCGGAGGCGCGGCTGCTGGTTGACGCCGGCTTCAGCGGGCGGCAGATCCGCCAGCGCCTCGCGGGCATCCGGCGCACGCCGGAGACGTTGACGGGCATCCTCATCACCCACGAGCACGCCGATCATATCCAAGGGCTGGCGGCGCTGGCGGAGAAGCTGCAGGTGCCGATCTACTGCAACCGGCTGACGAAGGAGGCCATCGAATCCATCCTGCAAATCCGGCTGAACTGCCGCCTGTTCACCACGGGTGACGCGTTTGAAATCGGCGACGTGACGGTGGAGACGTTCAGCGTGCCGCACGACGCGTGCGATCCGGTGGGGTTTCTTCTCCGCACCACGGCGGGCAACGTCGGCTTTCTCACCGACCTCGGCCATGCGACGAAACTGGTTCTCGAACGCGTCCGCACCGCGAACGTGCTGGTTCTGGAGGCCAATCACGATGTGAAGATGCTGCAAGACGATGTGCGCCGCCCGTGGAGCCTCAAGCAGCGCATCTTGAGCCGCCACGGGCATCTCTCCAACGAGGCGGCGGCGGACGTGGCCGAGCAGATTGTCACGGCGGATTTGCGGCAGGTGTATCTCGCGCACTTGAGCCGCGACTGCAACCGGCCTGAACTCGCGCACCGTGTGGTGAGCCAGCGGCTGGAGCAAGCTGGCGCGCGGCATGTCACGATTCAGCCCGCCGCGCAGGACACGCCATCGGCGACGCTGCGGCTGGAGGGAAATTGAGCATGACGCTGACGGGGATTGATCATTGCACGGTGGTCGTGAGCGACATGGAGCGCGCGGTGAAGTTTTACCGCGACGTGCTGGGTCTGCCGGAGGTGGAAATCCCGTCCACGTTTCCCGGCGCGGGGCTGAAGGTGCGGTGGTTCAAGCTCGGCGGGCAATACATCCATTTGTTTCCGATGCCCGCCGCCGATCCGCCCAGTCCGAAGCACGTGGCGATGCACGTCGCGGACGTGAACGCGGCGCGGGACTGGTTCAAATCGCGCGGCGTCGAGACGAAGGAGACGGTGCCGATTCCCGGCGCGGATCGCTTCTTCATCGCCGACCCCGACGGGAATCGGATTGAAATCATCCAGTGGTTTGATTTGTCGGCAATTGTCCCGGTGGGAGGGGACGGCGGAAAATCGCCCGCGATCTAAACCAGCGCCGCCGCCGCTCCGGTTTGGAATTTTATTGAGCCGCCAAATCCTCTCGGCAGACATCGCCCGGCGACGCGGGTTTCCTCAAGCGCCGGAAAGCATTTGCCCGTCCGGCATAGGAGAAAGTCCTATGGGCCATGAGGATTTCCCTTAAGCAAAGTCTGGCAAATGCCCCAATTGGTTCCGCCATTGGCCAAGGTTAGAGTTTCCCCATGAAAGCTGCCACGACACACAGACCGATGGGGGGAACCAGTCTGGACAACCTTCCCAACTTCAATGTTCTGATCGTCTACGAGGACTTTGCCAGCGGCTGGCGGGCGAAGACGATCTGCCAGAATCTCGTCCGCGAGTGCGGGGGGGACTGCGAATTCCAGCAGACCATGTGGAAATTCGACGCGTTGAAAATCAGCCGGCTGAAGGACATCGCGGCGGAAGAGGCGGCGGGGGCGGACATGATCATCATTTCGACCCAAAGCGACAGTCCGCTGGCCGAGGAGGTCAAATCCTGGATTGAACTGTGGGCGGTGGAAAAAGTGCCGCAAAACCGGTCGCTGGTTTCCATGTCTATCAGTGATGCCTCTCCGGCGGGTGGCACCGGCTCCGCGCACTCCTATCTGGAGCGGGTCGCGCAGCGGGCGCACATGGATTTTTTTGCGAAAACGGTGGAGCCGGAGGATGAGGATGAATTTACCGCGTCACGCTTGGAGCCGGCGCGGAGAATGGGCGGCTCCTTTCAGCTTGGCGCTGCCAATCGCCATTACGGCATAAACAAACAACCCCATGTCCATGTTCATGCATAAAAAGCCCAAGGCTCCTGCGCGTCCCTTTTCTCCGCGGGCGGACGGCTTGTTGAAACTTTTTTTCGAGGCGGAAGGCTGCTGCCCCGTGCATCCGGTGGGGTATTGGTGGCAATCACCGTGGCCTCTGCCAGCCGGGAAAAGTCTGCCGGCAACGGGGCTGCCTTCCGGCGGCTAAATCTCCGCCGCCGGATCAAGCCGGCGCGGCTCCTGCCGGAGATGCACCTCGACGTGCATCCGTCCGAGCTTTTCGTAGATGTGTCCGAGCCGTTTCAGCGGCCACCATTCATAGAGGTAGATTTCCACCGGACGCCACATGGAAACCCAGCCGATGATCGTCAGCCCCTCTTTCAGCAGGGTCGTCCATGTCCCGGCATCCTGGCTGACGGCCAGCATTTCCACGCCGAGCAGGCAGCTGCTCAAAAAGCCCAGCCCGATGATGAAGCTGGTGCGCGCCTGTTTCATCAGCCGGGAGAATTCCAGCTTGTTCATCCGCGCCCGGTAGGTGAAGTAGTTGTGCACCGCCTGCTCGACAATTTTCTTCGGATCGCCCTCCCCGGGGAGCTGCTGCAAGTGGACGGTGAGCGCGACGGGCTCGTGCAGATGATATTCCTGCGCCCAGCCCAGGATGAATTCCTCGGCGTCGTGGTCGAGATCCTTCTCGTGAAACGGCGACGGATCCATGGAGTTGAACAACTGGCTCAAATCGCGCAGGTTCAGCTCGATCCGCCGCACGGGGGTTTTGGCTTTCACGCCGCGAGCATTAAGCCTCCGGGCGGCGGGCTTCAACTCGAAAGCAGGAGAGTTCGGCGGCGTAAATTTGAAGTTGACGTGCGGTTTCAATCAAATATCTTTGAATCCAGATACGTTAATAAGACAAATTGAACTATGAGCAACCGTTACATCTTTTCCTCCGAGTCCGTCGGCGAAGGCCATCCGGACAAGGTCGCCGACACCATTTCCGACGCCGTGCTGGACGCCTGCTACGCGCAGGACAAGTTCAGCCGCGTCGCCTGCGAAACCTACGTGAAGTCGAACATCGTCATCATCGGCGGTGAAATCACCACGAAGGCGAAGCTCGACTACGTCAAGATCGCCCGCGACGCCATCCGCGAAATCGGCTACGTCAACGACGACGACGTGTTCCACGCGGACAAGGTGTTCGTCAACGTCATCGTCACGCAGCAGTCGCCCGACATCGCCCAAGGCGTGGACGCCCGCAAAGCCAAGGGCAAGAAGACCGCCAAGCAGGGCGCGGGCGATCAGGGACTGATGTTCGGCTACGCCTGCAACGAGACGCCGGAACTCATGCCCGCACCGATCATGTTCGCGCACCGCCTCGGTCGTGAACTGACGAAGATTCGCAAGGCTGGCCGGGTGTCATGGCTGCGCCCGGACGCGAAGTCGCAGGTCTCCGTCATCTACGAGGACAACAAGCCGGTGGCGATCTCCAACGTCGTCATCTCCACCCAGCACGCGGCGGACGCGGGGCACGCCGAGATCGAAAAATTCTGCATCGAGAACGTGATCAAGAAAGTGCTGCCGAAGCGCCTGCTCACGCCGAAGACGGAGTTTCTGATCAATCCCACGGGCCGCTTCGTGGTCGGCGGGCCGCAGGGCGACACCGGTTTGACTGGCCGCAAAATCATCGTGGACAGCTACGGCGGCATGGGCCGTCACGGCGGGGGTGCGTTCAGCGGCAAGGATCCGACAAAGGTGGATCGCAGCGCCGCCTACATGGGCCGCTGGGTGGCGAAGAACGTCGTGGCCGCCGGCCTCGCCGCGCGCTGCGAAGTGCAGTTCGCCTACGCCATCGGGCATCCCGATCCGGTGAGCGTCCACGTGGACACGTTCGGAACCAGCATCGTGCCGGCGGACGACATTACGGCGGCGATCAACAAGGTGTTCAGTTTCCAGCCCTCGGACATCATCGATCAGCTCAACTTGCGCCGCCCGATTTACTCCAAGACCACGAACTACGGCCATTTCGGCAAGAGCGACAAGGACATCACCTGGGAGTCGACGGACAAGGTCGCCGCGCTGAAGAAAGCCCTCTGATCGAATTCACCTTTCAACTCAAAATCATTATGCCCGCCATCAAACTCTCTCCTCCCCGCTCCAAGACCGTGAAAGCCACGCTCGGCAACGGCAACGGCAAAGCCAAACCCGACTTCGCCGTCCGTGATCTCTCGCTCGCCGAGTGGGGACGCAAGACCATCGAAGTGTCCGAGCACGAAATGCCCGGCCTCATGTCCATTCGCAAAAAATATGGCGTGACCAAGCCGCTCAAGGGCGTGCGCGTCAC